>NZ_JCALCO010000037.1:0-27814 GCF_059812385.1 Mycobacterium sp. NGS58
TTGGACAGATTCCAAGTGGTTGCCACGGTGTCCTCCGGTTATCAGTAGTGGTTTAGCCGGTTATCAACTGATCAGGGCAGGGCGGCCAGCAGCGGCGCCGCCGGTCCCGCGGGGCTGGGCGCCGGCGCGGGTGCGCCGGGCGCGGCCGGAGCCTGACCCGAAGCGAGCGCCGGCAGATCCTGCGGGAGCGTCACTTTCGGTGGCACACTGACCGGCAGGCCGGCCGGCAGCGCCGGCATGTTGACCTGCGCCTGCGGAAGCTGCGGAGCGGGCGGAGCGGCCGGTGCCGCCGGTGCCGACAGCCCGGGGATCGCCGGCAGGCCCGGGATCGACGGAGCGGCCGGAGCGGCGGGAGCCGCGGCCGCCGGCTGCGCACCGGTCAGGCCCTGGATCATCCCCGGAATGCCGCCGGTCGCCGTCGACGGAGCGGCGGGGGTCGCCGACTGCGCCAGTCCCGGAACGAGGGGGCTGGCCGCCGGAGAAGACACCGGGGAAGCGGGGCTTGTCGGCGCGGTCAGTCCGGGAATCGACGGAAGGCCCGCCGCCGGGGCCGCCGCGGTTGCCGGCGAGGTGGCCGCCGGAACGCCCGGGAAGCTGATGCCCGGGGTGGCCGGAGCCGCCGGCGGCGTTGCGCCGAGTGCCGTCGCGAGGTTTTGCAGGATTTGGGGCGCGTTGGCCGCCGAGCTGATCAGCTGCTGCGGAATGTTCGGCAAGGCCGGTGCGGGTACGGGGTCGGCGTGGGCGATACCGCCCGTCAATAGCGCTGCGGACGAACCGACCACGACGGCGGCTGCACGCATGTAAGTCCAGATGGTTGGCATGACTCTCCCTGATTGATCGATTACAGGTTCGGCGCTGAAGTTACTTTGATGCAGATGGGACTCAAGTGACACGTGTGGCATTTATAGAGTCGTTACGCATACGAGCGGGATCGGTGACCGAACGCGCCAAATACGCGCGTCAATCGGGCCTTCAGGGCTGGGCGGGAATGCTGGCCGTAACCCCTCGCTAAAGTCGGGCGGATAGACACCACCTCGGCCGCTCCGGCGGCATCCAGGCCCCAGCGGTTGGCGAGCGTCCTCCAGGTGGCCGCGCCGATACTGCTCATCGCGAGCATCGCCGCGCGGTTGGCCTGGACGTATCTGGCTCCCAACGGCGCGAACTTCGTCGACCTGCATGTGTATCTCGGCGGATCCGCCGCGATCGACCATCCCGGCACCTTGTACAGCTACGTCTATGCGGACCAGACGCCGGATTTTCCGCTGCCGTTCACCTATCCCCCGTTCGCGGCGGTCGTCTTCTACCCACTGCACCTGCTGCCGTTCGGTCTCGTTGCCTTCCTTTGGCAGGCCGCGACCATGGCCGCGCTGTACGGCGCGATCCGGCTCAGCCAGCGGTTGATGGGGGAGGCAGCCGGCGCCCCCGGCCGGCGCGTCGCGATGTTGTGGACGGCGGTCGCCGTCTGGATTGAGCCGCTGCGCAGCACCTTCGACTACGGCCAGGTCAACGTGTTGTTGATGACCGCGGTGTTGTGGGCGGTGTACACCACGCGTTGGTGGCTGTCGGGGCTGCTGGTCGGTGTGGCGGCGGGGATCAAGTTGACCCCCGCAATTACCGGCGTCTATCTGGTCGGCGCCCGCCGATGGGGTGCGGCGGTGTTCTCGGCGGTCGTTTTCGTTGGCACGATTGGGGTTTCGGTGCTGGTCGTCGGCGATCAGACGCGGTACTACTTCACCCACTTGCTCGGCGACGCCCACCGGGTGGGCCCCATCGCCACCTCGTTCAATCAGTCCTGGCGCGGCGGCATTTCGCGAATCCTGGGCCACGACGTCGGATTCGGTCCGCAGCTGATGGCCGCCGTCGCCGTCACCGCGGTGCTGGCAGTGCTGGCCTGGCGCGCCCTGGATTCCGCGGATCGGCTCGGCAGACTGCTGGTGGTGGAGTTGTTCGGGCTGCTGCTCTCACCGATTTCCTGGACCCATCACTGGGTGTGGCTGGTACCCCTGATGGTCTGGGCGATCCACGGCCCGGCGCGCGAGGGGCGCGGTGCGCGGATCGTCGGCTGGGGCTGGCTGGCCCTCACCCTGGTCGGCGTGCCGTGGTTGCTCAGCTTCGCCCAACCGACCATCTGGCAGATAAGCCGGCCGTGGTACCTGGCCTGGGCCGGACTGATCTACATCGTGGCGGCGGTCGCGACGTTGAGCTGGATCGCGGCAACCGGGCGGCGGGAGGCCGAGCAGAAGGACTCGGCCGCGCTCTAGTTGTCGACGATGCCGTTGATGTCGCGGGCCATGTCGATGTCGTTTTTGGTGATGCCACCCTCGGAGTGCGTGACGAGAGCGAAAGTTACGGTCCGCCAACGGATATCGATATCCGGGTGGTGGTCCTTGCTTTCCGCGTGCTCGCCCACCCTGCGCACGGCATCGATGCCGGCGAGAAAACTCGGGAATTTGATCGAGCGGCGCAGGGCGCCGTCCGCGCGCTCCCATCCCGTGAGATCGGGCAGTGCGGCGTCTACTTGTTCATCCGTTAAGACAGCCATGCCTCGACGGTATACCGTCACCGGCTCGAGGATGATTTCGCAACCGACCCAAAGTTGGGGATCGACCCCGAACTTGCGCCCCTCCCCGACCGATGGACAGTTACGAGGCAACAGCGGGACCCGGCGCCTGATTTTTCTGATCCAGCTGCACCACGACGCTCCCCTCTGGCGGGTTGTTTCGTTCCTGGTATGCCGACTCAAGGATGTCCGGAACTCTCTGAAGGTCGCGGGCGACGCCCATCAGTTCTTCCAGGATCATGATTCGTTGCTGGTTCGTCTCGGCGAGCACACACCGGGCCTGCTCATCGGAATGGCGAGCTCGCTGTTTGGCCTCGGCGAGGAGTTGTTCGCGCTCATGCTGGGCTTGCTGCCACGCCTCATCGATCGACGATTGGGCGTCAGCACGCATCCGGGCGAGTTCGGCGTCGAACTCCCTCCTGGTAGCCGCACACTCGGCTTCCACCGCCTCTCGCTGCGCCGCGATGTCGGCCAGCAACTCGCGGTGCTCGCGCTGAGCCGCCTCGGCCTCGGCCTCGGCCTGGGCGATGAGCGCGTCTACCTCGGTGCGCGACTCGCTCTGCATCTGGGAAATCTCATCGAGCGCACGCCGCAGCAACTTCGCCATCCGATGTTGCATTGCGTAGGGCGAGGGCGAGGTGTCCGAGAGGATGGCGACCTCATCCGTGAGGCAGGCGACCTCGATGCGCAGCGCGGC
The DNA here is from genome assembly GCF_059812385.1 of Mycobacterium sp. NGS58. Taxonomy (NCBI): domain Bacteria; kingdom Bacillati; phylum Actinomycetota; class Actinomycetes; order Mycobacteriales; family Mycobacteriaceae; genus Mycobacterium; species Mycobacterium sp. NGS58. Next base: position 3,258 of record NZ_JCALCO010000037.1, read on the forward strand.
CGCTTCATCGCCGGCTTCGTTTCGCTGGGCCCTGAGGTTCTGAACCTCGTCGATGAGGAACTTCTGCTTGGCGAGCAACGCCTGGATATAGGCATCGACCGCGGCCGTGTCATACCCCCTGAAGGTGCGCCGGAACGTCTGTGCGTGTTCGGTGCTCATTGCCAACCCCCATTCCTGGAAGTGCCGATTAGTGATGGTGACCGACTGTCGTCGAGTATCCCACGGTCGCGCTCGAACTGTAAGAGAGGCGCTGTGCTGCAAGGGAATTCGATCGACATCGCGACGGTTCGAGGCCATTGGGGTTGACGTTGGGGTCCGCGAGCCAGGGGCGTCGTGCCCAGCAAGGGATCGGCGACGGTATACCGTCACTGGCCATGCCGACCCAGATCGTCGTCGCAGGCGCCCTGATCTGCGATGCCAAAGTCTTGGTGGCACAACGCGCCCGCCCGCCGGAGCTGGCCGGTCGCTGGGAACTGCCCGGTGGCAAGGTGGCCGCCGGTGAAGCCGAGCGCGACGCGCTGGCCCGTGAGCTGGCCGAGGAGCTGGGCCTGGCGGTCGGCGACGTCGCCGTGGGCGACCGGTTGGGCGACGACGTCGCGGTGGACGATCGGTTCACGCTGCGGGCGTATCGCGTGCGCCTGATCCGAGGCGAGCCCGACGCCCGTGACCACCGGGCGTTGCGCTGGATAACCGCGGCTGAGCTGCACGATCTCGACTGGGTGCCGGCCGATCGTGACTGGCTGGGGGACCTGACCGAAGCCCTGCAGAGAGCTACCTCATAACAAGTCCACAGACTTCCGGCAGCTTATGTACAGCCGTGTTGCAGGTCAACGCAGTGAACTGAATAGAACAATATGACTTGTAATAACGACGCCACACGAAGCTGCCCTGAATGTGCGTGCCGATAGCGAGCCGAATGCTTGTCCAGACGTTGCCGTCGCGGCCACAGTGCCGGGCCGGGTCGCTCACGGGTGCGCAAAAACCAATGCTCATGATGCCTTTTTCGAAGAACTGCCCACGTGCGGCGGACCTGATTTCGCACCCGATTCAGACCTATGCTGGTGCTGTATCGCCCCCCAGCCCGCGGGCCTGCCGTGCCGCGTTGAGCCGATCCGAGCTGATTCGGGCGCATGGATCACCGGCTGATTGCCGAACACAACGCATCCGGGGCCGAACGAACGGCTGGCGACGAGGCGCGACGCAACCGACTAGGAGGAGTACTACTTGACTGTCACACCTCACATTGGCGGAGTGCTCGAGGAGCTCTTGGAGCGCAGCGGGCGCTTTTTCACGCCCGGCGAGATCTCGGCCGACCTGCGCACCGTCACGCGCGAGGGCGGCCGCGAAGCCGACGTGTTCTACCGCGACCGGTGGAGCCATGACAAGGTGGTGCGCTCGACGCACGGGGTGAACTGCACCGGGTCGTGCTCGTGGAAGATCTACGTCAAAGATGGGATCATCACCTGGGAGACCCAGCAGACCGACTACCCTTCGGTGGGTCCGGACCGGCCCGAGTACGAGCCCCGCGGCTGTCCGCGCGGCGCGTCGTTTTCGTGGTACAGCTACTCGCCGACGCGCGTGCGCTACCCGTACGCCCGGGGCGTGCTGGTCGAAATGTATCGGGAGGCCAAGGCGCGGCTCGGCGATCCGGTGCTGGCATGGGCCGACATCCAGGCAGATCCCGAACGTCGTCGCCGCTACCAGCAGGCCCGCGGGAAGGGCGGACTGGTTCGCGTCACGTGGGCCGAGGCCACCGAACTGATCGCCGCCGCCCACGTGCACACCATCAAGACGTACGGACCGGACCGCGTCGCCGGGTTCTCTCCGATCCCGGCGATGTCGATGGTGTCCTACACCGCCGGCTCCCGGTTCTTCGAGCTGATCGGCGCCCCCATGACGTCGTTCTACGACTGGTATGCAGACCTCCCGGTCGCCTCGCCGCAGGTGTTCGGCGACCAGACCGATGTGCCCGAATCCGGGGACTGGTGGGATGCGGCGTATTTGATGATGTGGGGCTCCAACGTTCCGATCACCCGTACGCCCGACGCGCACTGGATGGCCGAGGCACGCTACCGCGGCACCAAGGTCGTTACCGTCAGCCCCGACTACGCCGACAACACCAAGTTCGCCGATGAGTGGATGCCCTGTGCGGCCGGGACCGACGGGGCGCTGGCCATGGCCATGGGCCACGTCATCCTGTCGGAATGCTATGTGCAGAAGCAGGTCCCGTTCTTCACCGACTATTCCCGGCGCTACACCGACCTTCCCTTCCTGATCAAACTGGAAGAACGCGGTGACATGCTGGTGCCGGGAAAGAACCTCACGGCAGCGGATTTGGGGGAGGCCTTCAAGAGCTCCGAGAACGCGGCGCTCAAACCCGCGGTGCTGGACGAAGTCACCGATTCGGTTGTGGTGCCGCACGGCTCGCTGGGATTCCGGTACGGCGAGTCGGGCGTCGGAAAGTGGAACCTCGATCTCGGCGACCTGACTCCGGCACTCAGCGTGCGAGACGCGGGTGGCCGCAACGGCAATGACAGCAGCGCGCTGGTGCACCTGCCGAGCTTCGATACGGTGGACGGCGAGGGAACGACCGTGGCGCGCGGCGTCCCGGTGCGCCGTATCGGTAAGCACCTGGTGTGTACCGTGTTCGACCTGATGCTCGCCCAATACGGTGTGGCGCGGCCCGGGTTGCCCGGTGAATGGCCAACCGGCTACGACGACGCCACCCAGGACAACACCCCGGCGTGGCAGGAGGCCATCACCGGCGTGTCGGCGGCCCAAGCCATTCGGGTGGCAAGGGAATTCGCGCACAGCGCCGAGGAATCCGGCGGCCGCTCCATGATCATCATGGGCAGCGGCATCTGTCAGTGGTTTCACGGCGACGCGATCTACCGCGCGGTGCTGGCGCTGCTGATGCTGACCGGGTCGATGGGCCGCAACGGCGGAGGCTGGGCCCACTACGTCGGGCAGGAAAAGGTGCGCCCGCTCACCGGTTTTCAGACGATGGCAATGGCGACCGACTGGGTGCGTCCGCCCCGGCAGGTGCCCGGCGCCTCGTACTGGTACGCGCATACCGACCAGTGGCGGTACGACGGCTACGCGGCCGACAAGCTGACCAGCCCGGTGGGCCGAGGCCGATTCGCGGGCAAGCACACGATGGACTTGCTGGCCTCGGCGACGGCCATGGGCTGGAGTCCGTTCTATCCCCAGTTCGACCGGTCCAGCCTGGACGTCGCCGACGAGGCGCGCGCCGCAGAGCGCGACGTGACCGAGTATGTCGCCGAGCAGCTCGGGCAGCGCAAGCTGAAGCTCGCGGTCACCGATCCCGACAATCCCGTCAACTGGCCGCGCGTGCTTACCGTGTGGCGCGCCAACCTGATTGGATCGTCGGGCAAGGGCGGCGAATACTTCCTGCGCCACCTGCTGGGCACCGACTCCAATGTGCAAATGCAACCGCCCGAGGACGGGGTGCGGCCGATGGAAGTGACGTGCGATGGCGACATTCCCGAAGGCAAGCTCGACTTGATGATGTCGATCGACTTCCGGATGACCTCCACGACGCTGGTGTCCGATGTCGTGCTGCCGGCGGCGACCTGGTACGAGAAGGCCGACATCTCCAGCACCGACATGCACCCCTACGTGCATGCGTTCAGTGCTGCGACCGATCCGCCGTGGGAAACCCGCTCGGACTTCGACGCTTTCGGTGCCATCGCGCGCGCCTTCAGCGCCATGGCCAAGGACCACCTGGGCACCCGCACCGACGTGGTGCTCACCGCGTTGCAGCACGACACCCCGGACGCGATGTCCTACCCCGATGGCACCGAACAGGATTGGTTGCACTCCGGCGCGACGCCGGTGCCGGGACGGACGATGGGCAAGCTCTCCGTGGTGGAGCGCGACTACACCGCGATCTACGACAAGTGGCTGACCCTGGGCCCGCTGGTCGACAAATTCGGTCTGACCACCAAGGGTGTCACGGTACACCCCTTCCGGGAGGTCGAGGAGTTGTCCGCGAAGTTCGGGGTGCTGAAATCCGGTGTGGCAGCGGGCCGTCCGGCGATTACCACCGCCGCGCGGATGGCCGACGTACTGATGCTGCTGTCCGGCACCACCAACGGTCGGCTCGCGGTCGAGGGTTTCCACGAACTGGAGAAACGCACCGGGCAGCGACTGGTACACCTGGCCGAGGGCAGCGAGGACAAACGCATCAGCTACGCCGACACCCAGGCGCGGCCGGTTCCCGTGATCACCAGCCCGGAATGGTCGGGCAGTGAGACCGGCGGCCGCCGCTACGCGCCGTTCACCATCAACATCGAGAACCTCAAACCGTTCCACACCCTGACCGGGCGGATGCATTTCTATCTGGCGCACGACTGGGTCGAGGAGCTCGGCGAGCACCTACCGGTGTTCCGCCCGCCCCTAGACATGACCCGACTGTTCGGCCAGCCGACGCTGGGCCCGACCGAGGACGGAATCGGGCTCACCGTCCGCTACCTGACGCCCCACTCCAAGTGGTCGTTCCATTCCACCTACCAGGACAACCTGTACATGCTCTCGTTGTCCCGCGGCGGCCCGACGATGTGGATGAGCCCGGGTGATGCGGCGAAAATTCAAGTGCGCGACAATGATTGGGTCGAGGCGGTCAATGCCAACGGAATCTACGTGTGCCGGGCGATCGTCTCGCACCGGATGCCCGACGGCGTGGTGTTCGTCTACCACGTCCAGGAGCGCACCGTGGACACGCCGCGCAGCGAGATCAACAACAAGCGCGGCGGTAACCACAACGCGCTGACCCGGGTCCGCATCAAGCCGAGCCACCTGGCCGGTGGTTACGGCCAACACGCGTTCGCGTTCAACTACATGGGGCCGACCGGCAACCAGCGTGACGAGGTGACCGTTGTGCGTCGTCGCAGCCAGGAGGTGACGTACTGATGAAGGTCATGGCGCAGTTGGCGATGGTGATGAACCTCGACAAATGCATCGGTTGTCACACCTGTTCGGTCACCTGCAAGCAGGCATGGACCAATCGGCCCGGTACCGAATACGTCTGGTTCAACAACGTCGAAACCCGCCCCGGGCAAGGCTATCCGCGCACCTACGAAGACCAGGAGCGGTGGCGCGGCGGCTGGATCCGCGACAAGAAGGGCCGGCTGCGGCTGCGCGACGGAGGCCGCCTGAACAAGCTGCTGCGGATCTTCGCCAATCCGAAGTTGCCCCTCATCGGCGACTACTACGAGCCCTGGACCTACGACTACGAAAACCTGACCACGGCACCCGCGGGCGACACCTTCCCCACGGCCGCACCCAAAAGCCTGATAACCGGTGAGTCCATGAAGATTTCGTGGGGGCCGAACTGGGACGACAACCTGGCCGGGTCACCGGAGATTCTGGCCGAGGACCCGATCCTGAAGAAGGTCAGCGAAGAGGTCAAACTCTCGCTCGAGGAAACCTTCATGTTCTATCTGCCCCGGATCTGCGAGCACTGCCTCAATCCGTCCTGCGTGGCGTCGTGCCCGTCGGGCGCGATGTACAAGCGCAGCGAGGACGGCATCGTGCTGGTGGACCAGGACCGCTGCCGCGGCTGGCGGATGTGTGTCTCCGGATGTCCCTACAAGAAGGTGTATTTCAACCACAAGACGGGCAAGGCCGAGAAGTGCACGCTGTGTTACCCGCGGATGGAGGTCGGCCTGCCGACCATCTGCTCGGAGACGTGCGTGGGGCGGCTGCGCTATCTGGGCGTAGTGCTCTACGACGTCGACCGGGTGCTAGAGGCGGCGTCGGTGGAGAAGGAGACCGATCTTTACCCGGCGCAGTGCGAGATCCTGCTGGACCCCAACGATCCGGACGTCATCGCGGGCGCGCGGGCGGAGGGAATCCCGGACGAGTGGATCGAGGCCGCACAGCGTTCCCCGGTGTACGCCCTGATTCACACCTACAAGGTGGCGCTGCCGTTGCACCCGGAATACCGCACCATGCCGATGGTTTGGTATATCCCGCCGCTCTCGCCGGTGGTCGACGCGGTCAGCCGCGACGGGCATGACGGGGAGGACCTCGGCAACCTGTTCGGCGCGCTGGACGCGCTGCGTATCCCGATGCAGTACCTGGCCGAACTGTTCACCGCCGGCGATACCGCCGTGGTCGAAGGCGTGCTGCGGCGACTGGCCGCCATGCGTTCCTACATGCGCGACATCAACCTCGGCCGCGAAACCCAGGCGCACATCCCGCATTCGGTCGGCCTGACCGAAGAGGAGATCTACGAGATGTACCGGCTGCTCGCCATCGCGAAATACGAAGAGCGCTATGTCATTCCGACCGCGTTCGCGCCGCAGGCCCGCGAGCTCGAGGACATGGGCTGCTCGCTGACGGGTGACGGCGGGCCGGGCATGTACGAGTCGGATCCTGTGGTGTCGGTGGAGACCTTCCACACCCTCAAGCAACGCGGCGACGACCCCGCCAACTCCCGGCGGTCGACGCGGGTGAACCTGCTCAACTGGGACGGCGGCCAGGTGCCCGCCGGAATGTTTCCCGAAGAGCAGCAACGATGAAACTGCTTTCGGCGCTCCGGGAGCGCTCCACCAACCGGGCGATGCAGGATCGCCTCGTGTGGCAGGCCGCGTCGCTGTTGCTGGCCTACCCGGACGAGGGGTTGGCCGGGCGGCTGGACGCCGTCGACGAGATGCTCGGCCATATCAGCGGTTCCGCGGCAGACCTGCTGGGCCAAACGGTCGCGGCGCTGCGCGCCCGCGAGCCCATGGCCGCCGCCATGGACTACGTCGCCACGTTCGACATGCGCCGGCGCGCCACGATGTACCTGACCTACTGGACCGCGGGGGACACCCGCAACCGGGGCCGGGAGATGCTGGCGTTCGCCACCGCATACCGCGAGGCGGGTGTGCAGCCGCCGGGCGGTGAGGCGCCCGATCATCTGACCGTGGTGCTCGAGTTCGCCGCCACCGTGGATCCCGAGGCCGGCCGGCGACTGCTGGACCAGCACCGCGTGCCCATCGACGTACTGCGAGGCGCCCTGGCCGACGCCAACTCGGTCTACGAGCCGACGGTGGCCGCGGTCTGCGAAACCCTGCCCGCCGCAACCGATCAGGAAGTGCGCCGCGCCGAGCGGCTCGCGAAAGCCGGGCCGCCCGCGGAAGCTGTTGGGCTGCAACCGTTTACCTTGACCGTGCCACCCCGTAAAGGAACCGCAAGTGTTTAGCAACGTCCTGTTCTGGGACATCGCACCCTACGTCACGCTGTCGGTGCTGATCGTGGGCACCTGGTGGCGCTACCGCTACGACAAGTTCGGCTGGACCTCGCGCTCGTCGCAGATTTACGAGTCGCGACTGCTGAGCATCGCCAGCCCGATGTTCCATTTCGGCATCCTCGCGGTGTTCGCCGGACACGTGATGGGCTTGTTCGTCCCGCCCCGGGTGACTCACATGCTGAAGATGAGCGACCACGTCTACCACCTGCAGGCGGTCATCGCTGGGTCGGCGGCGGGCATCGCGACGCTGGTCGGAATCGGGTTGCTCATCTACCGCCGGTTCACCCGGCCTGCCGTATCCATGGCCACCACCCGCAGCGACAAGATCATGTATGTGGTGCTGGTGCTGGCCATCGTGGTGGGGCTGTACTGCGACCTGATCGGCACCGGCCCGCACGGCGGCGAGTTCCACTACCGCTACACGGTCGGGTTGTGGTTCCGCCGGATCTGGATATTCCAGCCGCACGGTGAGGTGATGATCAACGCGCCGCTTGACTACCAGCTGCACGCCCTGATCGGCATGGTGTTGTTCACGCTGTTGCCGTTCACCCGCCTGGTGCACATATTGAGTGCGCCGATCGGCTACCTGTTCCGGCCCTACATCGTCTACCGCAGCCGTGACGTGGCGGACAAGGGCGAACTCGTCGGTACGGCCCCGCGGCGGCGGGGCTGGTAGCGGATCGGCGAAGGACGCATAAGGCGACGGCCACCAGGGCGCCGTACGGCGTTCGGCGTGCGACCTGGGCTTCGGTTGTGCAGCCAGGTAGACGACACGCCGATGCGAGACGCCGCCCCCGCACACTCGACGCCGCGAACGCACAACGCTCCCGACCGGTCACCAGCCGGTTCGCTATCCGGGGCCCCCCGCTGCCACAATCACCGACGTGCTATTTCGCAACGTCGCCATCGTCGCCCACGTCGACCACGGGAAAACCACCCTGGTTGACGCGATGCTGCGGCAGTCGGGCGCGCTGCATCACCGGGGTGACGACGCGGTCGAGCGCTTGATGGACTCCGGGGACTTGGAGAAGGAAAAGGGCATCACGATCCTGGCCAAGAACACGGCCGTGCATCGCAGGCACGCGGACGGGACGACGACCGTCATCAATGTCATCGACACCCCGGGCCACGCCGACTTCGGCGGCGAGGTGGAGCGCGGGCTGTCCATGGTGGATGGGGTGCTGTTGCTGGTCGACGCCTCCGAGGGCCCGCTGCCGCAGACGCGTTTCGTGCTGCGCAAGGCCCTGGCCGCCCACCTGCCGGTGATCCTGGTCGTCAATAAGACGGACCGGCCGGACGCCCGGATTTCCGAGGTCGTCTCGGAGAGCCATGACCTGCTGCTCGACGTCGCATCGGACCTCGACGAGGAAGCGCAGAAGGCCGCCGAGGATGCCCTCGGCCTGCCGACGCTGTACGCCTCGGGACGGGCGGGCATCGCCAGCACGACGGAACCGGCCAACGGCGAGAATCCCGAGGGCGACAACCTCGATCCGCTGTTCGACGTTCTGCTCGAGCACATCCCGCAGCCGCAGGGCGACCCCGAGGCGCCGTTGCAGGCGCTGGTCACCAACCTCGACGCCTCGGCCTTCCTCGGACGGCTTGCGCTGATCCGCATCTACAAGGGCCGGATCCGTAAGGGCCAGCAGGTGGCCTGGATGCGCGAAGTGGACGGTCATCCCGTCATCACGAACGCGAAAATCACCGAACTGCTGGTGACCGAGGGCGTAGAACGTACGCCCACCGACGAAGCCATCGCCGGGGACATCGTCGCCGTCGCGGGCATTCCGGAGATCATGATCGGCGACACGCTGGCAGATCCGGACCACGCGCACGCGCTGCCGCGCATCACCGTCGACGAGCCCGCCATTTCCGTGACCATCGGAACGAACACCTCGCCGCTGGCGGGCAAAGTGAAGGGTCACAAGTTGACCGCCCGCATGGTGAAGTCGCGGCTCGACGCCGAACTCGTCGGCAACGTCTCCATCAAGGTGGTCGACATCGACCGGCCCGACGCCTGGGAGGTGCAGGGCCGCGGCGAGCTCGCGCTGGCGGTGCTCGTCGAGCAGATGCGGCGCGAGGGTTTCGAGCTGACGGTCGGCAAGCCGCAGGTCGTCACCCAGACGATCGACGGCAAGCTGCACGAGCCCTTCGAGGCGATGACCATCGACTGCCCCGACGAGTTCGTCGGGGCGATCACCCAGCTGATGGCCGCCCGCAAGGGCCGCATGGAAGAGATGACCAACCACGCGGCGGGCTGGGTCCGGATGGACTTCATCGTGCCCAGCCGCGGGCTGATCGGCTTCCGCACCGATTTCCTCACCCTGACCCGCGGCACCGGCATCGCCAATGCCGTCTTCGACGGCTACCGGCCGTGGGCGGGGGAGATCCGGGCCCGCCACACCGGGTCGCTGGTGTCCGACCGCGCGGGCACCATCACACCGTTCGCGATGATTCAGCTCGCCGACCGCGGCCAGTTCTTCGTCGAACCCGGGCAGGACACCTACGAGGGCATGGTCGTCGGAATCAACCCGCGCGCAGAGGATCTCGACATCAACGTCACCCGCGAGAAGAAGCTGACGAACATGCGGTCGTCGACCGCCGACGTCATCGAAACGCTGGCCAGGCCACTCGAGCTCGATCTCGAGCAGGCCATGGAATTCTGCGCCGCCGACGAATGCGTCGAAGTGACGCCGGAGATCGTGCGGGTGCGCAAGGTCGAGCTGGACGCCACCTCCCGGGCCCGCAGCCGGTCGCGCGCCAAGGCGCGGGGTTAACAACGGGTGGTCGGACGGGCTGCTGTGCGGCTGCTCGCTACCCTGAGCAGCGTGCCGAGACGAGTCCGCCGTTGGTTGATGGTCCTCGCCGGCCTGATCTCGCTGGTCGGACTCGTTCTATCGGCCTGCACCGTCAACCCGCCGCCGGCGCCGCAGAGCACCGATACGCCGCACAACTCGGTGCCGCCGCCGCCCCGGGTCAGCGAGATCATCATGGGCATCGACTCGATCGGGGCCGGCTTCAATCCGCATCTGCTGTCGGACCTGTCCCCGGTGAACGCGGCGATCAGCGCGCTGGTGCTGCCGAGCGCGTTTCGGCCGGTCCCCGACACCAACATGCCGACCGGCTCGCGCTGGGAGATGGACCCGACCCTGTTGGTGTCGGCGGAGGTGACCAGTCAGAATCCGTTCACGGTCACCTACAAGATCCGGCCCGAGGCGCAGTGGACCGACAACGCGCCGATCGCGGCCGACGACTTCTGGTACCTGTGGCACCAGATGGTCAGCCAACCCGGGGTCGTCGACCCGGCCGGCTATGACCTCATCACCGGCGTGCAGTCCCTGGAGGGCGGCAAGCAGGCAGTGGTCACCTTCGCCGAACCGTACCCGGCGTGGAAAGAGTTGTTCAGCAACATCCTTCCGGCGCACATCGTCAAGGACGTGCCCGGGGGGTTCGCGGCCGGCCTGGCCCGGGCGCTTCCGGTCACCGGCGGGCAGTTCCGCGTGGAGAGCATCGACCCGCAGCGCGACGAGATCCTGGTGGCGCGCAACGACCGCTATTGGGGGCCACCGGCCAAACCCGCGCTCATCCTGTTCCGGCGTGCCGGAGCGCCGGCGGCGCTGGCCGATTCCGTGCGCAACGGCGACACCCAGGTAGCGCAGGTGCATGGCGGCTCGGCGGCCTTCGCGCAGCTGTCCGCCATTCCCGATGTCCGGACCGCCCGGATCGTGACGCCGCGGGTCATGCAGCTCACGCTGCGGGCCAACGAGCCGAAATTGGCTGACACCCAAGTCCGTAAGGCGATCCTGGGGCTGCTGGACGTCGACCTGCTCGCGGCCGTCGGCGCGGGCAGCGACAACACCGTCACCCTGGACCAGGCCCAGATCCGCGCGCCGAGCGACCCCGGATACGAGCCGACCGCACCACCGGCGATGTCGACGCCGGCGGCGCTCGCGCTGCTGGAAGGGGCCGGCTACAAGGTGGATCCCAACTCCTCGGCATCGCCCGCCCCCGCCCCGCCGAACACCGGGCCGCCCGAAGTCATCCGCGGCCGGGTCAGCAAGGACGGCCAAGAGCTCTCACTGGTCGTGGGGGTCGCGGCGAATGACCCGACCGCGGTCGCGGTGGCCAACACCGCCGCCGACCGGTTGCGCAACGTCGGCATCGCCGCGACCGTGCTGGCACTCGACCCGGTCGCCCTCTACCACGACGCGCTGAACGACAACCGCGTGGACGCGATCGTCGGCTGGCATCAGGCGGGCGGAAGCCTGGCGACCCGGCTCGCCTCCCGGTACGGCTGTCGCGCACTGGAATCGACCCAGGTGCCGGTGTCCAACGGGCCTGCGCCCCCGCCGTCGGCCCCCGCCGGCCCCCCGCCGTCCACCGGGCCGGCCGCCACGCCGACGACTCCGACGACTCCGACGACGACGCCGCCCAGCCGCCCGGCCGACCCCAACGCCCTGGTGCAGGCGCCGTCGAACCTGACCGGGATCTGTGATCGCAGCATTCAGTCGAACATCGACGCCGCCCTCAACGGCACCAAGAACATCAACGACGTGATCACCGCGGTCGAACCGCGCTTGTGGAACATGTCCACCGTGCTGCCGATCCTGCAGGACACCACGATCGTCGCGGCCGGGCCCAGCGTGCAGAACGTCAGCTTGTCCGGTGCGGTCCCGGTCGGCATCGTCGGCGATGCCGGCCAATGGATCAAGACGGGCCCGTAACGGCTCCCGTCAGCCGGCGGCCCGCGTTGACCGCGGCGGGATCACGGTGTCGACGATCAGCGCCAGCTCACGGCGGTTCGGTGGCGACCCGTTCAGCAGGAAGTGCTGGTTGATCAGGGCCGACCCGATGCGGGCGGTGAGCGGTGTGACGACCCTCGGATCGAGGTCGCCGTCCTCGATGGCGGCTTGAAGGATCGATTCCACGATCTTCATGCGCGGCCGCACCACCGCGTCGGCGAAGATCGCCCGCATCTCTGGTTCATGCAACAGCTGGTGGATGACGTCCAAACTCGGGAAGCCGGTCTTTCCTGCCAGCAGGTCACGCTGGGCGGTGAACATAGCCAGCAGGTTGTCTCGGGCCGAACGGCCGGAACGCAGTTCGGGCAGCGGCGGCAGCGCGAAAACCAAAGCGGCATGCACGAGCTCGCACTTGGTGTCCCAGCGCCGGTAGAGCGCGGCCTTGCCGGTCTGGGCCCGGGCGGCGATTCCCTCCATGGTCAGGCTTCCGTACCCGACTTCCGTCAGCTCGGCCAGGGTGGCCTCGTACAGGGCGCGTTCGAGGACTTCACCTCGCCTGCGGCTTCGGCTGCCGGTGTGGTCTGCGTCCGTGAGCTGGGGCACTCCTTGATAGTAGCCGTGCGCGTTCCTATCCGCCGCCGTCCCGGCGACACGGCCACCAAGAGCCCAACATAAGAAACGGTGCCGGTCACTAAACCCGGATGCCGTTTTCGCCCGCCACTGCCGGTAGGGTGCCGTCCATGCCTGAGACGCCGCGGCTGCTGTTCGTCCACGCGCACCCCGACGACGAGAGCCTCGGCACCGGCGCGACCATCGCTCACTACGCGGCCCGCGGGGCGGACGTCCGCGTCGTCACCTGCACGCTGGGAGAAGAGGGCGAAGTCATCGGCGATCGTTGGGCCGGGCTTGCCGTCGATCGCGCGGACCAACTCGGCGGCTACCGGATCGGCGAATTGACCGCCGCGCTGCGGGCGCTGGGCGTCAGCGAGCCTCGCTATCTCGGCGGCGCGGGCCGGTGGCGCGATTCGGGCATGCGTGGCACTCCCGAGCGGCACCGGCAACGATTCATCGATGCCGACGAGCGTGAGGCCGTCGGCGCGCTGGTGGCCGTCATTCGCGAGCAGCGCCCGCACGTCGTCGTGACGTACGACCCGGACGGAGGCTACGGCCATCCCGATCACGTGCACGCGCACCGGGTTGCGGTGGCCGCCGTGGCGGCGGCCGGCCCTGGAGCCGCCGACTTTCCCGGCGAGCCTTGGGCCACACCGAAGTTGTACTGGTCGGTTTTCGCGCGACGCACATTCGAGGCGGCCATGGAGGCGCTGACGCCGGAGGATCTGCGGCCGGAATGGTCGATCCCACCCCGAGAAGAGTTCACCTTCGGCTACGCCGACGACGACATCGACGCCGTCGTCGAGACCGGACCGGAGGCTCGGGCGGCCAAGCGGGCGGCGCTGGCCGCGCACGCCACGCAGGTGGTGGTCGGGCCGACCGGCCGGGCCTGCGCGCTGTCGAACAACGCGGCGATACCGATATTGGGGGACGAGCATTACGTGCTGGCCGCGGGCGCCGCGGGCGAGCGTGACGAACGCGGCTGGGAGACGGACCTGCTCGCAGGGCTTGGTTTCCCCGCGGCCCCGACGCGGTAAGCTGCCACTCAGGCAGCCACGGAAGGAATTCGCATGGACCCCGACCTGGACCCTAATCTGCAGCACTGGCAGGACCGACTGGACAGCTTCCAGTGGGTTCTCGGTTCCATCTTGTCCAATATCGACAGCGTCCCGACCTGACCGAAACCAAGCCACGCGTCGCGTCCGTTGACGACAGCGGTGCCACCGACCCCGCAATCCGTTTCGTCGTGTTGGCCCTCTTGGCGGTCGACGGGGTGCTCTCCGCACTTGCCGGAGCCCTGCTGCTGCCGCTCTATATCGGGACGGTTCCCTTCCCCGTCAGCGGACTGATTTCCGGACTGGTCAACGCGGCGCTGGTGTGGGCCGCCGGCCGCTGGACCGCCTCACCCCGCCTTGCGGCCTTGCCCCTATGGACGTGGCTGTTGACGGTGGCGGTGATCAGCATGGGCGGCCCGGCGGACGACGTCATCCTGGGGGGCCGCGGCGTGATGGCCTACGGGGCCCTATTGCTGCTGGTCCTGGGCGTTGTACCGCCCGTGTGGGTGCTGTGGCGGCGCGGCCGGGGCGCCTGACGCCGGGCCGGGATGTCGCCCGTGTGCCCACGCGGGCGTGCCGCTACTGTTGACTGTTGCCCAGACGGGACCCGCCAGCGGGTGCCACGATTTCACATGTTGGGACGCACGGATGAAATTCGATCGTGGGGAAGTTACACGAAGGTGCTGTTGACTCCGGGCGAGGAGCCTACCGCTCTGCCCAACCCAGTGGTTCCAGGTAAGGCCTCCGCTGACGTCAGCGCCTCGGCGCTGCGAAGGGTACTGCGACGGGCTCGGGACGGCGTTGCGCTGAACATCGACGAGGCGGCGGTCGCGATGACCGCGCGCGGCGCGGATCTGATGGATCTGTGTGCCAGCGCGGCGCGGGTGCGCGACGCCGGTCTGGAATCGGCCGGACGGCGCGGCCCGGGCGGCGGGCTGCCGATCACCTACTCACGCAAGGTTTTTATCCCGGTCACCCACCTGTGCCGGGACACCTGCCATTACTGCACCTTCGTCACCGTCCCGGGCAAGCTGCGCGCCCGGGGGTCCGGCATGTACCTCGAGCCAGACGAGATCCTGGACATCGCCCGGCGCGGTGCCGAACTCGGTTGCAAGGAGGCACTATTCACCCTCGGCGATCGGCCCGAAGATCGCTGGCCGGAGGCGCGCGAGTGGCTGGAGGCGCGTGGCTACGACTCCACGCTGTCCTACGTGCGGGCGATGGCGATAGGGGTGCTCGAAGAGACCGGGCTGCTGCCGCACCTGAATCCCGGCGTGATGACTTGGTCGGAGATGGCGCGGCTCAAGCCGGTGGCGCCCTCGATGGGGATGATGCTCGAGACGACGTCGCGGCGGCTGTTTGAGACGAAAGGGCTTGCGCACTATGGCAGCCCGGACAAAGACCCGGCCGTCCGCCTGCGCGCGCTGACCGATGCGGGCCGGTTGTCGATTCCTTTCACCACCGGCCTGCTGGTCGGCATCGGCGAGACCCTCGCCGAGCGTGCCGACACGTTGCATGCGATCCGCAAGTCGCACAAGGAGTTCGGTCACGTGCAGGAAGTGATCGTGCAGAACTTCCGGGCCAAGGAGCACACCGCCATGGCCGCCGTCCCCGACACCGGCATCGAGGATTACCTCGCGACGGTGGCGGTCGCGCGGTTGGTGCTGGGGCCCGCGATGCGCATCCAGGCGCCGCCGAACCTGGTGTCGCGCGACGAGTGCCTGGCGCTGATCGGCGCCGGAATCGACGACTGGGGCGGGGTTTCACCACTGACACCCGACCATGTCAACCCGGAGCGGCCGTGGCCGGCCCTGGACGACCTTGCCGCCGTCACCGCCGCTGCCGGTTACGAGCTGGTTCAACGGCTCACCGCGCAGCCCAAATACGTGCAGGCGGGCTCGGCCTGGATCGACCCGCGCGTGCAGGGACACGTAGCGGCGCTGGCCGATCCGGCGACCGGACTGGCTCGCGACGTCAACCCGGTGGGGATGCCCTGGCAGGAGCCCGACGACGTCGGCTCGTCGGGCCGGGTCGACCTCAACGCGGCCATCGACAGCGAGGGCCGCAACACCGAAACCCGCAGCGACATCGACAGCGCCTTCGGCGACTGGGAATCGATCCGTGCCCACGTCCACGAACTGGCCGCGCAGGGCGCCAAAGCGCCAGAACGCCTAGACACCGACGTGCTCGCCGCGCTGCGCTCCGCCGAGCGCGACCCCGCCGGGTGTTCCGACGGCGAATATCTGTCCCTGGCGACGGCCGACGGTCCGGCGCTGGAAGCGGTTGCCGCCCTTGCGGATACGTTGCGGCGGGAGACCGTCGGCGATGACGTGACGTTCGTGGTGAACCGCAACATCAACTTCACCAACATCTGCTACACCGGGTGCCGGTTCTGTGCGTTCGCGCAGCGCAAAGGCGACGCCGACGCGTACTCGCTGTCCACCGACGAGGTCGCCGACCGCGCGTGGGAGGCGCACGTCGAAGGCGCCACCGAGGTGTGCATGCAGGGCGGCATCGACCCCGAACTGCCGGTGACCGGTTACGCGGACCTGGTGCGCGCCGTCAAAGCGCGGGTGCCGTCGATGCACGTGCACGCGTTCTCACCGATGGAGATCGCCAACGGTGTGACCAAGAGCGGGTTGAGCATTCGCGAGTGGCTGACCAGCCTGCGCGAAGCGGGCCTGGACACCATCCCCGGCACGGCGGCCGAGATCTTGGACGACGAAGTGCGCTGGGTGCTCACCAAGGGCAAGTTGCCGACGTCGCTATGGATCGAAATCGTCAGCACCGCACACGAGGTGGGGCTGCGGTCGTCATCGACCATGATGTACGGCCACGTCGACAGCCCGCGGCACTGGGTCGGCCACCTCAATGTGTTGCGCGACATCCAGGACCGCACCGGCGGTTTCACCGAGTTCGTGCCGTTGCCGTTCGTACACCAGAGCTCACCGCTGTATCTGGCCGGTGCGTCGCGCCCGGGGCCCACCCATCGTGACAACCGGGCGGTGCATGCGCTGGCGCGAATCATGCTGCATGGCCGCATTTCTCAAATCCAGACCAGCTGGGTCAAGCTCGGTGTCGAGCGGACGCAGGTGATGCTCAACGGCGGCGCCAACGACCTGGGCGGCACGTTGATGGAGGAGACCATCTCGCGGATGGCCGGCTCGGAATACGGCTCGGCCAAGACGGTGGCGGAGCTGACCGCGATCGCCGCGGGCATCGGTCGGCCGGCGCGGCAGCGCACTACCGACTACACGCCCATGGCAGCGTAGTTCGCTTTTCTGTCACCGCCGCCGGGTATACCCGAAGCCGTGAACCGACCAATCGACGACGATCGATTTCCCGAGTGGGCACCGTTCGTGGATGCGGTGCGCAGGCACAGACCCGACGCCGGCACCTGGTGTGAGGCCTGGACGGTACGTGACATCGTCGTCCATCAGGCCGGAAACGCCGAAGAACTCGCGCGGGTGCTCGGCGGCCACCTGCACGGTCAGCCCGTGGCCACCCGCAGCTTCGAGGAACGCGAGGGCCCGTTGCGCGCCTTGAACGACGCGGACCTGTGGGACGCGCTGACCGAGCGGATGGCCGTCCTCAACGAGGTCGCGGTGGCGGCAGAAGGAGTGCCCGCCGACACCGATGTCGCCTGGACGGGGCGCACCATGAAGGTGCCCTGGTTCGCCGAGCACATGCGCGAAGAGCTCGTCTTGCACAGCTGGGACATCACCGGCGACGAGCCGGCGGCCCAGGCTCTACTGGCCGAGCCGTGGATGACGACCCACAGCGTCGTCGCCGTAGGCAGGCCATTGTTGGCGAAAGGCGCCCAGCTGCTGGGCCCGGGTGAGCGCATCCAGGCTCGCTTACGGGCCGACGGCACCGACGACGTCGTCCTGGCCGCCGATCCGGATCAGGTCACCATCAACCTTGCCGAGCCGGAAGGCCCCGCCACGCTCGAAACCGACGCCGCAGCGCGTGTGCTGCTGTTATGGGGCCGCAGGCCAGCCGATCCGGCACGCATTCGCAGCCGCGCCGGCGCCGAAACTTTAGGTCGGGTACGCCGACTGCTCAGCGGGTACTGAGCAGCCCGCGTGAGACTGACCTAGTAGTTGTTACAGACGGTGGCGACTTGCTGGATGGTCCCCATGAACGCCGCGGCCTGCGGCATGGCCTGGATCTCCTGCTCCATCTGCACGCGCTTCGCCGGCGGTGCGGCGAGGAACTTGCGCAGGTAGCTCTGGGCGACCGGCGATTGGTTGAACTGCTGGGCAGTGGCCGGGTCGGTCGCGTTAAGCGCGGCCATGACCTGCCCGTAGTTGCAGGTGGTGTCGGTGACCGGGTCGGCCGATGCGACCCCGGCCGCGGCGGTCAACGCCACCGCTGCGCTGCCAACCGCAACGCCCAATTTGCTCAACGACAGCCTCATGTGTGGAACCCTTCCCCAAATAATGCACCGCTGTCAGGCGATGACATCTGCCAAGCGGTTGCCGGCTCTCGACCGAGATTACCAGGCCCCGCGAGGGTGCTTGTGACGCAACGGATATCGGCGGTCGGCGCTGGGCCGTTACTCTACGCAGGTCAGGCGCTTGTTCACGGCGTTCGCGCTCAGCGAAAAGGGGTCGCCTCGCAACGTCCGAGACTGGCGGTCTTAAATCGGTTAACCGACAGGCGCGCCGAATGGTTGACCTGTATCTGCAACGTCTAGTATCAGTAACCGAAAGCTTCACCGAAAGCGGTCGTACGCGCCGGTGCGAGCTGCAGCCACATTTCAGCCGGAGTACATGGAGGAGACGTCTGTGACGTACACGATCGCCGAACCCTGTGTCGACATCAAGGACAAAGCCTGTATCGAGGAGTGCCCGGTCGACTGCATCTATGAAGGCGCTCGGATGCTCTACATCCACCCCGACGAGTGCGTCGACTGCGGGGCGTGCGAGCCGGTCTGCCCCGTCGAAGCGATCTACTACGAAGACGATGTGCCGGACCAATGGAGCCAGTACACGCAGATCAACGCCGACTTCTTCGCCGAACTGGGGTCGCCCGGCGGTGCGGCCAAGGTGGGGATGACCGAGAACGACCCGCAAGTGGTCAAGGATCTGCCACCGCAGGGCGAAGGCGACTGAGCGGCCCGGTGCCCCACCAGCTCAAAAAGCGCCGGCCGGCGGTGTCGGCGTCCCTGCCGGAGTTCCCCTGGGACACCCTGGCCGACGCGAAGGCGCAGGCCAGCGCCCATCGGGACGGGATCGTCGACCTCTCTGTCGGCACCCCGGTCGACCCGGTTGCCCCGGTGATCCAGGAGGCACTGGCCGCCGCCGCGTCGGCCTCGGGGTATCCGGCGACCGCCGGCACCGCCCGGCTGCGCGAGTCGGCGATCGCCGCGCTGAACCGCCGGTTCGGCATCACCGGCCTGACCGAGGCGGCCGTGCTCCCCGTGATCGGCAGCAAGGAGCTGATCGCGTGGCTGCCCACGCTGCTGGGGCTGGGAACCGCGGACCTGATCGTGGTGCCGGAGCTGGCCTATCCCACCTACGACGTGGGGGCCCGGCTGGCCGGGGCGCGGGTGCTGCGCGCGGATTCGCTGACTCAGTTGGGTCCGCAGTCGCCGTCGCTGTACTACCTGAACTCGCCGAGCAATCCGACCGGGCGCGTCCTGGGAGTCGATCACCTGCGCAAAGTGGTCGGATGGGCCCGCGACAGGGGCTGCCTGGTGGCTTCCGACGAGTGCTATCTGGGGTTGGGCTGGGACGACCAGCCGCTGTCGATCCTGCACCCCTCGGTGTGCGACGGCGACCACACCGGTCTGATCGCGATCCACTCGCTGTCGAAGAGCTCGTCGCTGGCCGGCTACCGGGCCGGGTTCGTCGCCGGGGACCCCGAGCTGATCGGCGAGCTGCTGGCCGTGCGCAAGCATGCCGGGATGATGGTGCCGACGCCGGTGCAGGCGGCCATGGTGGCCGCCCTGGACGACGACGCCCACGAACTGGCGCAGCGCGAGCGTTACGAACGGCGCCGCGCGGCGCTGCTGCCCGCGCTGCGTTCGGCCGGCTTCGCCATCGACCATTCCGAAGCCGGCCTCTATGTGTGGGCCACGCGCGGCGAGCCATGCCGCGACAGCGTCGCGTGGCTCGCCCGGCGCGGCATCTTGGTGGCGCCGGGTGATTTCTACGGGCCCCGCGGTGCGCGGCACGTGCGGGTTGCGCTGACCGCCGGCGACGAGCGGATCGCCGCCGCCGTGCAGCGGCTCGCCTAGCCGACCCGAACCGTCTGGCGCCGCGAGGCGACCGGGCGGCACAATGCATCTTCAGGCGTTTCGCGTTCACAACCTCGGGTAAGGACGGTGGTCGTGACCAGTTCGACCGGCAAGCTGCGCATCCCGCTGTCGCTCGGGGACATCGCCAAGCGGGTGTTTCTCGGCAAGCCGCTGATCACCGAGGACATCGCCTCCGAGAAATTGGCGAATGGTGTTGCGCTGGGCGCACTTTCGCCGGACGCGGTCTCCTCGGTCGCGTATGGTCCCGAGCAGATCCTGATCGAGCTGTTGCCCCACGCCGGGCTGGCGGCATTCCTGCTTTTGCTGCCGATCACCGGTGTCATCCTGCTGATCCTGGTGCTGGTGGCCGCGTCCTATCGGCAGGTGGTCATGGCCTACACCCGGGCCGGCGGCTCGTACATCGTCGCGCGAGACAATTTCGGGCCCAGGGTGGCGCAGATCGCCGCGGCGGCGCTGTTGATCGACTACGTCGTCACCGTCGCCGTGCAGTCGGCGGCCGGCACCGTCGCGGTGGTCTCGGCGATTCCTGTGCTGGGGCCGTACAGCCTCGAACTCACCGTCGCCGTGGTGCTGGCCATCTGCTACGCCAACCTGCGGGGCCTGAAGGAAGCGGGGTTGCCGTTCGCGGTGGCAACGTATTCGTTCATCGTCATGGTCGGACTGACCATCGTGGTGGGCGTCGTCCGCGCGGTCGTCGGTAATCTGCCCATTTACGATCCCGCACACATGGCGGGGACCGTGCCGGTGCACCAGGGGAACGGGCTGGTGCTGGGCGCGACGATCTTGGTGCTGCTGCGTGCGTTCGCCAACGGCGGTTCGTCGCTGACCGGGGTCGAGGCCATCTCCAACACGGTCGACTACTTCCGGAAACCGCAGGGCCGCAACGCGCGCCGCGTGCTGACCGCGATGGCCACCGTCCTGGGTCTGCTGCTGGCGGGCGTCGCCTACCTGGCCCACGTCACCCACGCCACGCCGTATCTCACGGAGTATCCCTCGGTCTTGTCGCAGATCGGCCGGGCCGTCTTCGGCACCGGCGCGGTGGGCGACGTGTTTTACGTGCTGGTGCAGGCGGCGACGGCGGCCATCTTGTTCACCGGCGCGAACACCAGCTTCAACGGCTTCCCGGCCTTGGCCAGTTTCGTCGCCGAAGACCGCTTCCTGCCCAGGCAGCTCACGAAACGTGGCCATCGCCTGGTGTTTTCGAACGGGATCATCACGCTGACGGCGCTTTCGGTCGCCTTGCTGGTGGCCACCGGCGGCTCGGTGAACGCACTTGTGCCCTTCTACGCCATCGGCGTGTTCACCGGCTTCTCGATGGCCGGCTACGGAATGACCAAACACCATCTGACGCACCGGGAATCGGGCTGGCGACGCCGGCTGGCGATCAATCTGTCCGCGGCGATTCTGTCCACGATCGTGGTGGGTATCTTCGCGGTCGCGAAGTTCACCGAGGGCGCCTGGCTGGTGGTCGTCGTCTTCCCGCTGTTGGTGTTCATGCTGACCCGGCTCAATCGCGAATACCGTGCCGAGGCAGCCATTCTCGAGATGTTCCGCACCGACCGTCCCGAGCTGGTGAAGTATTCGCGGCACCGGGTGTTCGTCTTCGTCGACTCCGTTGACCTGGCGGTGATCGAGGCGTTGCGGTACGGCAGGGGCTTGCGGGCAGACGAGCTGATCGCGGTGCATTTCATGGTCGACCCGGCCCACGCGGCGCTACTGCGAAAGCGTTGGGACCATTTCGAACTCGACACGCCGCTGCGGATCGTGGATTGCCCCGACCGTCGGATCAGTCGGGCCGCGCAGCTGCTGGTCGCCAAGGCGCTCGACGAGAAGGCACGCACCAATGTGACGGTGCTGCTGCCGCGACGGACTTTCGCCCGGTTGTTGGGCCGGCTGCTGCACGACCGCACGGCCGACAAGATCTCGCGAGCGGTCAGCCTCATTCCCGACGCCGCGGCGACGATCGTGCCCTACGACGTCGAATCGCGGATCAGGGAGGCCTATCCCGACACCCTCGAGCAACGGATCGGGGAGGGAATCGACAAGATCGAAGCGTGGGTGTCCCAGGACGAGGATCAAAAAGTGGACGCCTACGAACACCCGGACCGGCCCCGGTCGGTGATCATGGTGGCCGGCTTGATCTCCGGACAGCGCGCGAGCGTCGAAGGGCGGGTCAGTCAGGTGGAAGACGTCACGAACCGCGGCCGGACCCACCGGCAGATCGTCATCGGCGACAACACCGGCGAAATGAACGTCACCTTCCGGCCGGGCAACGGGGGCGCCGATATTCAACCCGGACAGGTGCTACGAATCACGGGCAAGGCTCGCCAAACCGGCACCCGGGCCATATCCATGCTCGATCCGGCGTATCAGATCATCGAGGATCCCGCGAAGGACGCCGAGTCCGAGGACTCCGAACAAACCAGCGACACGTAGCGCCGCGCGCGCTCGGCGGCTTTACCCGGCGGGCGGCCGCGAGAGAGAAATCCGCCTAAGTTGGCCATCTTTACTCATGGACTGGTTCTGATCCGGATTGATTGATAAACAATATGGGATGGCTAACAACATCACTTGGCACGAGCATCAGATAAGCCGCGCCGAGCGCGAAGGCCTCAATGGGCACAAGGGCTGCGTCGTCTGGTTCACCGGCCTGAGCGGCAGCGGCAAAAGTACGGTGGCCAACGTCGTCGAGCAGAAGCTGTACGCGCGGGGCATACGCAGCTTCCTGTTGGACGGAGACAACGTCCGCTATGGGCTCAATGCCGGCCCGGAACTGCTCGAAGAGCGCCACGGTCCCGAGTTCGCGAAGCGGTTCGGCCTGGGATTCTCCGCCCAGGATCGCGAGGAGAATATTCGCCGGATCGGCGCGGTCGCGAAGCTGTTCTGCGAGTCGGGCGTCATCGCTTTGACGGCCTTCATCAGCCCCTACGTTCGCGATCGTGACGCTATTCGGGCCACCCTGCACGACGGTGATTTCCAGGAGATCTTCATCGACACCCCGATCGAGATTTGCGAGCAGCGCGATCCGAAAGGGCTCTACAAGAAAGCCCGCGCCGGTGAGATCAAGGGATTCACCGGGATCGACGACCCCTACGAGGCACCGGCGCGGCCGGAACTGCGGCTCGAAGGCGGCAGCAAAAACGCGGACACGCTGGCCGAGGAGGTGATCGCCCATCTCGAGCGGGTTGGCGTCATCTCGGCCGCGATCCGCCGAGACGCTTAGCGGACATTCCGGCAGCGACGGCGTCGGGAGCCGTCCGATCGCTGATCACCGAAACGAGGTCATTCATGAGCTATCAGGGTCATAACGGGAAGCCGATCGTGGAAAGGGTGTCCACCCGGAATGCGGCGAGTCAGATCGATGGGCTGCCGCGCATCCCGATCTCGAAAGCAACTGCGCACGAGGTGATCAGCCTGTCGTACGGGTTCTTCACCCCGCTCGCGGGATTCATGGGCCGGCGCGAAGTGGACGGCACGCTGGACGACTTCCAGCTGCCCGACGGCACGCTGTGGAGCATTCCGATCGTCTTCGATCTTTCCGCGGAAGACGTCGAAAGGTTCGGGGTGAAAGAGGGCGAACGCGTCGTGCTCGAATATCTCGATGCCCCGATGGCGATCTTCGAGGTCTCCGAGATCTACGAATACGACTTGGAGCGCATGGCCGAAAAGACCTACGGGACGACCGATCCGCGGCACCCGGGCGTCAAGAAGACGTTGGCCTACGCGGACCGATTCATCGGCGGCGACATCACGCTCATCAACGAGCCGGTGTTCAACGAGCCGTTCAAGAGCTTCTGGCTGACACCCAGGCAGCACAAGGACGCGCTGGCGAAAAAGAACTGGAAGCGTGCCGTCGCCCATCAAACCCGTAACGTGCCGCACACCGGCCACGAGGCCTTGATGAAGCAAGCGTGGCTGGCGGCGAATGAAGACCAGCCCGTCGACGACCTGAACACGGGTGTGCTGGTCAATGCCATCATCGGCCAGAAACGTGTCGGGGACTATATCGACGAAGCAATACTGTTGGCGCAGAACGAATTACGGACCAGTGGGTATTTCCGAGAAGACGTACACCTGGTGTCGTTCACGCTGTGGGACATGCGCTACGCCGGACCCCGGGAGGCCATCTTCCACGCGATCCTGCGGACGAACCTCGGCTGCACACATCACATGTTCGGACGGGATCACGCCGGCGTCGGGGATTTCTACCACCCGTACGATTCCCAGAACATGCTCAAGCAGCACCGGAGCGAGCTGGGAATCAAACCCGTGTTCCTGCGGGAGAACTGGTATTGCCCGGTGTGCCAGGAGGTCACCAACTCCGCCCTGTGCGGCCATGACGAACAGTCACAAAGCTTCAGCGGCAGCCTGATTCGGAGCATCCTGACCGATGAGGTCAAACCGACCCAGAAGGTGATGCGCCATGAGGTGTTCGAAGTGGTGATGGACAGCGCCGCCAAGTACGGGCAGGGTTCGCCATTCGTCACCGAGGAGTATCTGAAAGACAGACTTCCGGTCTTTACGCTGAACCAATTGGAGAACTCATGAGCACTGGCGAGAAGGCGATCAAGGTCAACGTCTGGATCAACGAGGAACGGCTGGAAGCGCTGGCCGATGCCGGAATGGCG
>NZ_JCALCO010000038.1:0-27493 GCF_059812385.1 Mycobacterium sp. NGS58
CCTTGGAATCGTCGTCGTCCGAGTCTTCGTCGTCGTCCGAGTCTTCGTCGTCCGAGTCGTCGTCGGAGTCCTCGGAGTCCTTGGAATCGTCGCTGCCCTTCGAACCCTTGGTCGTGTCGGAATCGGAGGCTTCTTCGAGTTTGGTCGCGAACTTCGTCAACAGGCCAGCGAGGTCACGGGCCTCTTCGGGGGATAGCGAGTCGTCGAACATGCGCTCGTCGCTCTCAGAGATGCGCTCAACGTAGACCGCGTTGTTTTGGATGCCGACGTCCCACCGGCCACCCTCTTCACGACCCATCCGATGCCCCTTCCGTTAAGACTGACTCCACCTGACGCCGCGTTAGGCGTTGGTTACCCACTCCTGGTTATCGCGCAACGGCCTAGAGCTGGAATTTCCCATAACGGAGAGCTCCGTCATATTCTGACAGCGCATATCGAATGATAGTCTCTTTCATAATGCAGCGTTCGGAGGTGATTGCGATGGCGACGCGTGTCCCAGTTTTGATCGTCGGAGCCGGAGTCGGCGGCCTCGCCATGTCGGCGCTGCTGACCCAGCACGGCGTGCGCTCGCTTCTGATCGAGAAGCGACGCGAATTCTTCCTCTACCCAAAGGCCCGCAATCTGAGCTTTCGCAGCTCGGAAATCCTGCGCGGCATGGGTGTTCGGGACGAGGTGCGGGCGGTCGCCGAGCACGTCTCGGCGCTGGTGGTCAGGCCCACGCTCAACAGCACCGCACAAGAACCGGCACTCGACATCGACGCGATCTTCGCCGGTCTGGACAAGCTCAGCCCCGAGCCGGCGGCGCAGTACTGTCCGCAGAGCCGGCTCGAGCCGATCCTGCGCGATGCGTCGCGACGGGGCGGCAGCGAAGTGCGCTATGGCACGGTGCTGTCCTCGATCGAGATGGATGAAACCGGTGTTACCGCGGTGGTGCGCGACGCGGAATCGGGGGAGTCGCAGACCATCCGCGCGGATTATCTCGTCGGGGCCGACGGTGTGCACAGCCCCATCCGCGAACGGTTGGGCATCACCACATCGGGCTACGGCGCCCTGCCGATCTATGTCGTGTTCGTCTACTTCCGGGCGCCGTGGCGACAATTCATCCCCGAGTTGCACGATGGCGATGGCGTGCAGGTCAAAAACGACGAGGTGGACGGCATATTCCTGGTCGCCGAGGGCGATCTCGGCATGTTCATCACCACGTACTTTCCCGGCGCGGGCGAGACGGCCGAACAATTCACCCCGCACCGCTGCCGCGAGGTGCTCACCAAGGCGATCGGCGAGCGGATCGACATCGACATCATCGAGGTCGCTGCGTGGCAACCGTACGAACGCGTAGCTGACCAATTCGATTGCAGGCGAGCATTTCTCGTCGGCGATTCGGCGCACACCATGCCGCCGTTCAAAGCCGGAGGAGCCAACACCGCCATCCAAAGCGCGCACAACCTGGCCTGGAAACTCGCCGCCGTTCTGCACGGCACCGCCGCGCCGGAGCTGCTGTCGACCTATCAGGCCGAGCGTCATCCGGTGGGCCGATTCGCAGCGCGCCAGTCACTCACCGGGCCGTCGGTGGCGCTGCTGCGGGCGGGTGGCGCCGCGCCCCAATTGCCGGCCGACGAGGAATGCTCGATGTTCGCCCTGCTCATCGGATACCGCTACCGCTCGGCCGCGGTCGTGACCAGCGATGAGGACAGCGGCGGCCTGGTGGACGAATTGCGCGCCCAACCCGGCACTCGGCTGCCGCACGTCTGGGTGCGCAAGGGAGTCTCGACACTCGACCTGCTCGGACCGCGATTCACCGTGCTGTCCGGAGACGAGCGATGGTGCGCCGCAGCGACTTCGGCGTCATTGGCCGCGCACCGGTTCTACAGCGACGAGTGGGCGGCGGTCACCGGGCTGCCCCCGGACGGGGCGCTGCTGATCCGGCCCGACGACTTCGTCGGGTGGCGCACCGATGAACTCCCCGACGATCCCGAAGGGGAACTGCGGCAGGCGCTTTCGGCGATCCTGGGCCGCGATCGAAGATGACTCGCGTAGGCGAATCATCCCTTGGTGGCCGACCGTGCCGCGCGAGGCTTACAGCGGGATGTTCTTGTGGCGGCCGCGGCGCGCGGGCGCCTGAGCCAGGGCCTCGGTGAGCTTGCTGCGGGTGTGCGACGGGTCGATCTTCTCGTCGACCACGCCGATCTCGATGGCGCTGTCCACGCCGCCCGCGATCCGCTCGTGCTCGGCGGCCAGCTCGTCGTGCAGCGCTTCGCGCTCGTGGTCCGCGGCGGCGGCCAGCTTCTTCTTGTGCAGAATGCCGACGGCGGCCTTGGCGCCCATCACGGCGACCTCGGCGTCCGGCCACGCGTAAACCTTGGTCGCGTTCAGCGACCGGGAGTTCATCGCGATGTAGGCCCCGCCGTAAGTCTTTCGGGTCACCAGTGTGACACGCGGAACCGTGCACTCGCCGAATGCGTGCAGCAGCTTGGCGCCGCGGCGCACCACGCCGCCCCACTCCTGGTCGACACCGGGCAGGTAGCCGGGCACGTCGACGACCACGACCAGCGGGATGCCGAATGCGTCGCACAGTCGCACGAAACGTGCTGCCTTCTCTGCGCTTTCGGAGTTCAGGCAACCACCCAGCCGCAGCGGGTTGTTGGCCAGCACGCCGACCGTGCGGCCGGACAGCCGGCCCAGGCCGATCACCATCGACGGCGCCCAGTTGGCCTGGAATTCGTCGAACGGTGTCTCGGCGTCGAGGATCGCGGTCACGATGGGCCGCACGTCGTAGGCCCGCCGCGACGACTCGGGCAACAGCGCGTGGATGTCGGTGTCACCGGCCTCGGCCTTGTCCCGGTCGAAATGCCCTTGCTGGCAGAACAATCCGACCAGCCGGCGGCCGCGCTCGTAGGCGTCGAGCTCGTCGTCGGCGACGATGTGGCACACCCCGGACTTCTTGTGGTGGGTCTCCGGCCCGCCGAGCGAGCACATGTCCACGTCCTCACCGGTGACACTGCGCACCACGTCGGGCCCGGTGACGAACACCCGGCTCTCCGGGGCCATCACGATGACGTCGGTCAGGGCCGGCCCGTAGGCGGCGCCGCCGGCCGCGAAGCCTACGACCACCGAGATCTGCGGGATGTAGCCGGACGCGCGGATCATCGCCTCGAAGACCAGGCCCACCGCGTGAAGTGCCTTCACACCCTCGGCCAGCCGGGCACCGCCGGAGTGCCAGATGCCCACGATCGGGCTCTGCTCCTCGATGGCGGTGTCGTAGGCGTTGACGATGTGTGTGCACCCCTCGATGCCCATCGCGCCGCCCATGACGGTGCCGTCGGTGCAGAACGCGATGGTGCGCAGGCCGTTCACGGTCCCCGCGGCGGCAAGCACGCCGGAACGGTCGCGCTCGTGCAGCAGCTCGACGGAGTCATCGTCGAAGAAGTTGCTCAAGCGCAACAGCGGGTCGCGAGGGTCGAGCGACTCGCCAACCGTCTCGGGGGCCGTGATTGTCATCGCAGGTCTCCTGATATTCGGTGTTGCTCGGTTTTAGTACCGCCCGAAGGCGATGGCCACGTTGTGTCCGCCGAACCCGAACGAGTTGTTGATCGCGTACTCGTAGTTGCCCGGTCGTGGTTTGCCGGCCACGACGTCGAGGTCGATTTCGGGGTCGAGGTTTTCCAAGTTGAGCGTGGGGGGGACCACCTGGTCGCGCAGGGCGAGCACGGTCAGGATGGATTCCACGGCCCCGACGGCGCCCACCGAGTGGCCCAGCGCGGCTTTGGGGGCGTAGACGGCCGGTTTGTTGCTGCCCAACGCGTTGTTGATGGCCTTGGCCTCGGCGACGTCGCCGACCGAGGTGCCGGTGGCGTGGGCGTTGACGTGGCCGATGTCGCCGGGCGTCAGCCCGGCGAGTTGGATGGCCCGGCTCATGGCGTGTCCGGCGCGTTCGCCGTTGGGGTCGGGGGCCACCATGTGGTAGCCGTCGGAGGTGATGCTGGCGCCCATGATGCGGGCCAAGATGTTGGCGCCGCGGGCTTTGGCGTGTTCCTCGGTTTCGATGACCAGCAGCGCGCCGGCCTCACCGAACACGAAGCCGGTGCGGTCGCGGTCGAACGGGCGGCACGCGCCGGCCGGGTCGTCGTTCTTGGTCGACATCACGATGCGCATCTGGGCGAACGCCGCGATCGCGACCGCCTCGATCCTGACCTCGACGCCACCGCAGATGGCGATGTCGGCCTCGCCGAACACGATGTTGCGCCAGGCCTGCGCCACACCCTCAGAACCCGACGCGCACGCCGACACCGGCGTGATCACCCCGGCCTTGGCATGCCGCTCCAGTCCCACCGCGACGGCCGCACCGTCGGGCATGTACTTCGACACCGCCAGGGGTGAGACCCCCTTGATGCCGCGAGCCCGCAAATCGTCGTAACTGAACACGATCTGCTCGGCGGACCCCAGGCCGGTGCCGATGGACACCATCAGCCGGTTGGGGTCGACCTCGGGGGAGCCGGCGTTCTCCCAGACCCGGCGGCTCAGGACGGTGGACATCCGCTGCAGGTAACCCATCCGGTGGCGTTCGGCGCGCGTCAGTCCGGCGTCGAATTCCTCCTGCAGATGCCCGCCGATGCGCACCGGCAGGTCGAACTCCTCGACGAACGAATCCTCGAGCTTGCGGATACCGCTTTGGCTGTCCAACAACAACTTCCAGGTGGTTTCGGCATCAGTGGCCAACGCGGTCGTCATGGCGACGCCAGTGACGACCACGTTCGGCAACGTTTTTCCGGTAACCAACTCCGTCATGACCTGCAAAACCTTTCACTTCCAGGGAGCTCGACGCACGACGTCGAGCTCCCTCCCCACCAAAACATGAAAACACAATGCGTCATCGTGCCCAACGGCAGAAACGTTGGACGGATGCCCTTCGCTTTGCGGATAAGGGACGCTCACCTGGGGTTATCCGGCGCGGACCGCCTGCGCGCGGGCCATCAGCCCGCGGCCACCGGGCAGTGCGCCCACCACGGTGCGGGCCAGCCGGTCGCGGCCGCGCACGCCTTCGGTCCTGGCTTTGCCGGCGCGCAGGTGGCGCCAGCCCAGATACGCCCACGACGCCGCGACGACGGCGTCGGTCACCCCACCGCGAGCACGGTGCCGGTCGACCGCGGCCAGGCCGAGCGCCGTCGCCGAGTGCACGGTGTCGACCCAGACCCCGGCTGCCAGCACCTCCGGGCCGGGGTTGATTCCCGACAGCAGCGCCTGGGTCAGATGGCGTGCGCCCAGGATTCGGGTGACGACGAGCGCCTTACGGTCCACCCGCACCCCATGGATGTGCTCGAGCACCTCGCCCGGGGCGGCCAGCAGCACCGTGCCCCAGCCCGCCCGGATCAGCTCGATCGCCCGAATCTTCATCGAACACCCCCTAATTGCCGTGCGAACGGTCCCACCCGCTCGATAAACCGATCGAAAAATGCCGCCGCGTCCACGTCAATCCCGATGAGCGCGTTGGGCTCTCGACGGGCCGTCCAATCGGTCACCGTCATGGCGCGGGTCAGCGTTCCGGTCAGCTCGATGTCCACGGTCGCCGGACGCGCCTCGACCAGTTCGGGATCCAGCGCGACGGCGGCGGCCAACGGATCGTGCATGTGCGCCTGATACCCGTGGCCGAGCTCGTGGTAGGCCTCCAGGTAGAACCGCATCGCGTCCTCGATCACCCGAATGAGCGGGTTGGACGCCGTCGACCGGGTTCCGGGCGCGTCATCTTCGCTCAGCCGCGTCGTCGTCGACTCCGCGGCCGCCGCCAGGCGTGCCAGATGATCGGGCGTCATCGCCACCTTGCGCGTCAGATCAAGCCCGCACAGGAGCGGGAGTCGCTGTTGGCCAACGACTTCCGGGCACCAGGCGGCCAGCACCTCGGCCGCCGCCTCGGGGTCGACGCTGATGTTCCACTCCGCCACCGCGGTGTGGTTGCCCCGGTGATCGTAGGAACCGCCCATGATCACCAGCCGCTTGAGCAGCGCCGGCAACTCGGGCTCGGCCCGCAATGCCAGCGCCAGGTTGGTCAGCGGCCCGGTCGCGACGCCGATGAGCTCGCCGGGACGGGCGCGCGCCGCGCGCACCCAGGCGCCGGCCGAGTCGTAGTCGGTGAGCCGTTGCGATCCCGGTGGCAGGTCGGCGTAGCCCAATCCCCTGGGGCCGTGCACCTTTGACGGCAGCCGCATCGGTCCGGTCAGGGTCTGTCCGGAGCCCTTGGAAACCGGTATGCCGGTGCGTTCGCACAACTCCAGCAGCCCCAGGTTGTTTTCGCAAACCTGCTCCACCCCAACGTTTCCCCCTGTCGAGGCGATGCCGACCACTTCGGCGTCGGGGCTGGCGAACAGGTACATCAGCGCCAGCGCATCATCCACGCCGGTATCGACGTCAACGAAAACGGGCGAGCTCATTGCTTCCAACATACCGGCGGCTAGGCTGGCACGATGCCAACAACGTCGGAGCCCCCCGAGGGACCTGATCTAACGCCGCACTTCGACGATGTGCAGGCCCATTACGACCTGTCGGACGAGTTCTTCCGGCTGTTCCTGGACCCGACCCAGACGTACAGCTGCGCCTACTTCGAGCGCGAGGATATGACGCTGGAAGAGGCGCAGATCGCCAAGATCGACCTCGCGCTCGGCAAACTCGGCCTGCAGCCGGGCATGACGTTGCTCGACGTCGGCTGTGGTTGGGGCGCCACCATGATGCGGGCGGTGGAAAAGTACGACGTCAACGTCGTCGGCCTCACCCTGAGCCGCAACCAGGCCGAGCACGTCCAGCAGCTGATCGCGAACTCCGGGAGCCCTCGGTCGGCGCGGATCCTGCTCGAGGGCTGGGAGAAGTTCGACGAGCCGGTCGACCGGATCGTCAGCATCGGCGCCTTCGAGCACTTCGGGCACGAGCGCTACGACGCGTTCTTCAGCCTGGCGCACGACCTGCTGCCCGACGACGGGGTCATGCTGCTGCACACCATCACCGGGCTGCATCCGACGGAGATGGCCGAACGCGGCATGCCGCTGTCGTTCGAATTCGCTCGATTCATCAAATTCATTGTCACCGAGATCTTTCCGGGCGGGCGGCTGCCGTCGATACCGATGGTCGAAGAGCGCGCCACCGCGAACGGCTTCACCGTGAGCCGCGTGCAGTCGCTGCAGCCGCACTACGCCAAGACGCTCGACATCTGGGCGGCCGGGCTACAGGCCCACAAGGATGAGGCCATCGCGGTGCA
Organism: Mycobacterium sp. NGS58; assembly: GCF_059812385.1. Classification (NCBI taxonomy): domain Bacteria; kingdom Bacillati; phylum Actinomycetota; class Actinomycetes; order Mycobacteriales; family Mycobacteriaceae; genus Mycobacterium; species Mycobacterium sp. NGS58. The sequence continues at coordinate 7,241 of NZ_JCALCO010000038.1, forward strand.
GTCCGAGGAAGTCTACGAGCGGTACATGAAATACCTGACCGGTTGCGCCGAAGCATTCCGGATCGGATACATCGACGTCAACCAGTTCACGCTGCAGAAGTGATCACCAGTGCACGCCGGGCACCAGGCGTACCAGCCGCTTGACTGGACCCGGTGCCCGGATGCCCCGAGTGACGGCGCGCACGGGCCGGCTGGGCTTGCGCCGTGCTGTCTGCGCAGTCGGGGTCGGCGCAGGTTCGGCGGTTAGCCCGCGCGCCGCGGCCGAATCGGGATAGCCGAGATAGAGCTGGTGCAGCACGCGCCGCGAGGTCCTCGGTGCGAAGTAATTGCCGGCCTCGGCGAGCGTGCCCAGCGGGGTGTCGATGCGGGCCGGCTTTTCCACCAGGCCGCGCACCACCATCGCCGCCGCACGTTCGGGGCTGATCGCCGGCACCGGGTTGAGCCGGTGCGACGGCACGATCATGGGGGTGCGCACCAGCGGCATGTGGATGTTGGTGAAGGTGATGTGGTCGGAGAGCACCTCCGAACCCACCACGTCGGAGAACGCGTCCAGCGCGGCCTTGGACGGCAGGTAGGAGCTGTACTTGGGATTGCGCGCCTGCACGCCGGCGCTCGACACGTTGACGACGTGACCGAAACGGCGTTCGCGCCAATGCGGTAGCAGCGCCAGCACCATCCGCACCGCGCCGAAGTAGTTGACCGCCATCACCCGTTCGTAATCGTGCAGCCGGTCGGTGGAGTTGACCACCGAGCGGCGGATCGACCGTCCGGCGTTGTTCACCAGGTAATCGACGTGGTCGAAGCGCCCCAGGATGTCTTTGACCGTGTGTTCCACCGACGCGGAATCGGTGACATCGCAGGTAAAGGCATGGGCGGCACCACCATTGGCACGGATCTCCGCGACCAGCGCATCCAGCGCCTCGCCGTTGCGGGCCAGCGCGAACACGATTGCGCCCCGCTCGGCGACCGCGATGGCCGCCGCCCGGCCGATGCCGCTGGACGCGCCGGTGATGATGACGTGTCGTCCCCGCAACGGTCCCTGCGGATCGTCGCGACGCGCGCGGTCCGGATCCAGGTGCTGCGCCCAGTACCGCCACAGCCGGGGCGCGTAGCTGGAGAACTCCGGAACGTCTATTCCGGTGCCCCGCAGAGCGTTTCGCGTCTTCTCACTGACAAAGGTGGGGGCCAGGTCTACGACGTCCAACACCTCGGCGGGGATGCCTAGCTGGGTGGCCGCCATGTTGCGCACGACTCTGGCGCGTCCGCGCACCTTGAGCACCGGCGCGGCCACCGCGCGGGGCAGCGAACCGCGCAGCGGCGGCAGCCCCGCGGCCTTGGCCACGCCGCGGTAGATGCCGCGCAGGCCGATCGTTTCCTCGGCGGTCAGGTGGAACGTCTGGCCGTCACGGCCGTCGGCATGCATCAGCGCGACCAGCGCGTCGACGACGTAGTCGACCGGGACGATGTTGGTGCGACCGGTGTCGGGCAGCAGGATCGGGGTCAACGACGGGAGCACCGCCAGCTTGGCCAGCACGCCGAAGAAGTAGTACGGCCCGTCCACCTTGTCCATCTCGCCGGTGCGTGAATCGCCCACCACCACGGCGGGTCGGTAGATGCGATGACGCAGCCCGGGCGCCGAGCGCACCAGCAGCTCGGCCTCGAACTTGGTCTGGTGATACGGCGTCGGCAGTTGCTGGCCGACGTCGAAATCGTCCTCGGTGTATTCGCCGGCGAAATCCCCGGCCACCGCGATCGACGACACGTGGTGCAACGTCGCGTCCAGCCGCCGCGCCAGCCCGATCACCGCGCGGGTGCCCTCGACGTTGCTCGACCGCTGCTCGGCCTCGCCGGCGGTGATGTCATAGATCGCCGCGCAGTGCACCACGTGGTCGATCCGGCCCAGCTCGGCGAAGACCTCGTCGCTCAGCTCCAACTCCGGCAGCCCTGCGACCAGCGGTTTAACCCGCTCGCCCCACTGTTCGGCGAGCCGCTCGAAGCGGCCGACCGACTGCCGTCGCACGAGCACGAACACCTGCGCGTCGGGGCGAGATTCCAGCAGGCGAGACACGACGCGGCGGCCAATAAACCCGGTACCGCCGGTAACGACATACCGCATGAAGACATGGTGGCGGTGGTAGCCGCGCACGTCAACTGTGATCTGGGCTACGCCACTGATCCGATGGTGGCGACCCGCTGCGCCCGGCTACGCCGCGCTTGCGATCGCCACTAGTTGCGGAAGTCGCGGATCCCGTCCCAGTCGACCAGCGTCCAGCCGGTCATCGGGTTACCGCTGATCACCACGCGACCCGTGTTCGGAATCGGGTGGCTGTCCATCAGGCTGTCCTTGGCGTTCTGCACGTTCATCAGCGTCCACAACATGATGGAGTTCCTGTGCGAGATCACCACCGGGTTGCGGTGGCCGCTGTTGTAGATCTTGTTGACGGCCCCGGTGAACTGGTCGTTGAACTCCTTGCCGCTGACCGAGCCGGGGATGCTGTCGGAGACGTCGCCGTTGAGCCAGTTCACCGGCGCCAGCATGTACGTCGACTTCGCCATCGACTCGGGCTTGCCGTTGTACCAGCCGGCGTTGATCTCCTGGATGCCCGGCAGGACCTCCACCTGCTTGCCGAGCTGGGCGGCCAGCGGTGCGGCGGTTTGCTGAGCCCGAGTCATGGTGGAGGCGTAGACGCTGTCGAAGTCCTTGCGGCCCAGTTGGTGCGCGAGCTGTTCGGCCTGCCCCTTGCCCTCCGGCGTCAGGCCCGGCCCCGGCACCTCGGTGTCGATGGTGCCGGCGGCGTTGGCCTCGGACTGGGCGTGCCGGATGAACGTGACGGTGATGGAGCGGGCCTGCGGTGAACCACCGCAGCCGGCGACGATCATCGTGGCGGTGAGTGCGGCGAGCGCTACCGCGGCTTTCCGGATCATGCTGCGCTTGGGCATGGGAGATAGCCTGCCTTGCCGACGCCTCCGGTGGGAAGGGTTTGCGCTGGTTTGTTACCGCGCGGCCTGAGTCGCGCCGCCGATTCGCCGGATGCCAGAGTGGACCGAGGATCCCTACCAACGATCAGGAGACTTTTATGGCGATTGATCCGAGTGCCGTCGGGGCGGTCACCGAGCCCATGCAGTTCGAATGGACCGACCGGGACACGCTGCTCTACGCGCTCGGTGTCGGCGCCGGGGTCGACGATCTGCCCTTCACCACCGAGAACAGCCACGACATCGACCAGCAGGTGCTGCCCACGTATGCGGTCATCTGCTGCCCGGCCTTCGGCGCGGCCGGCCTGGTCGGAAAGTTCAACTGGGCCATGTTGTTACACGGATCGCAGAGCATCCGGTTGCATGCACCGCTGCCGCCCGCGGGCAAGCTCTCGGTGGTTTCCGAGGTCGCCGACATCCAGGACAAAGGCGAGGGCAAGAACGCCATCCTGGTGTTGCGCGGGCGGGGCACCGAGCCGGACTCCGGGCAGCTGATCGCCGAGACGCTCACCACCCTGGTCATCCGGGGCGAGGGCGGCTTCGGGGGCATGCCGGGTCAGCGGCCGGTCGCACCGGAATTCCCGGACCGCGAGCCCGACGCGCGCATCCCGCTGCCCACGCGTGAGGACCAGGCGCTGATCTACCGGCTCTCCGGTGACCGCAACCCGCTGCACAGCGACCCGTGGTTCGCCCGGGAGCTGGCCGGCTTCCCCAAGCCGATCCTGCACGGGCTGTGCACCTACGGGGTTTCGGGGCGCGCGCTGGTGTCCGAGCTGGGCCAGGGCGTCGCGGCCAACGTCACCTCGATCGCCTCGCGGTTCACCTCGCCGGTGTTCCCCGGCGAGACACTGACCACGCTGATCTGGCGCACCGAGCCGGGCAAGGCGGTGTTCCGCACCGAGGCTTCCGGTCCGGACGGGGCCGACGCCCGGGTGGTGCTCGACGACGGGGCCGTGGAATACGCCTAGCGTCAGCGCGGCAGCTGATCGGCCAGCCGGTCGGTGAATTCGGCGGCCCGAGCGGGACTGTCCAGCGCGAACAGCGCCGCGGTGGCGCGGTCCCCGTCGTCGCCGTGCCGCACCAGGATCGGCACGCCCCGGACGGGCCCGCCGCGCACCGCGTCGAACGCATCCTCGTCGGTGATGTCGTCGCCGAGGTAGACCGGTGTCAGGGGGCCCGACCCGGCCTCGTGCAGGTGATCGATCACCCAGCGCAGCGTTTTTCCCTTGTCCCAGTCCAAATCTGGGCGCAGCTCGATGACCTCGCGGCCGGTGGTGACCCGAAGCTCGTCGCGGCGACCCGCCGCGCGGACCGCCGCCAGCACCTCGCCGACGCGGTCGCGTCCGGCATTGCGGTAGTGCACGGCCACCCCGAATCGCTTGTGTTCCACCACGACACCGGGGATCGCGCCGAGCCGGTCGCGCAGCTGACCGGCCGCCTGCTCGAGCACCGGGATGGCGGCGGCCGCGTCGTCGTTCTGGTGGTGCGTGCCGTCGGGGGCGGTCAACTCGAAACCGTGGCTGCCCGCATACCAGACACCGGGTACGCCAACGCGTTTCGTCACGTCGGCGAGATCGCGGCCGGACAGCACCGCGACGGGGCACCGCGCGGCCAGCTTTTCGAGCGCTTCGGTCGCGCCGGCGACAGGCAGCGCCGAGTCCGGGTCGTCGACGATGTCGGAGAGCGTCCCGTCGAAGTCGAAGAACACGGCCGGTCGCCGGTCGGCCAGCCCATCGGCCAAGGCCTGCGACGCATCGGGCAGCTGAGACATGCGGCGGTCGCCGGTCCGCACCGTGAGCTCGTCCAGATCGGCGACCACCCCGTCGGCCCCCGCCTCGCGTAGCGCGTTGCCGTGCCCGGCCGGGTCGACGCCGATCACCAACGCGAAACCCGCGGCGCGCGCGGCCTCGACGCCCGCGGCGTCCCCGGCCACCACGACGCAGCGGCCGGGCCGCACCCGCAGACCGCTGGCCGCCCGCACCGGACCGTCCGCCGAAATGACGGCGGCCCCCACCCCGGTCTCGCGCAACTGTCCGGCCAACGGGGAGCCCAGCGCGGTGTCGGTGTCGGTGTCGAACAGCACCGCGTCATGGCGGCGCGGGTCGACGATGACCGGCCCGGACTTGCCCATTGACCTACCTTCTCACGGTGGTCAGCGGCGTGGAGAACGGGTCAGTGACGCGCGCGCCCCGGCGCCGACGGATACGTCGGCGGCACGGGCCGGGCCAGCCGGCGCGCGGGACGCCTGCGGGCAAACAGCAGCACGGAGTCCTCGCCGAGGGCCACCAGGCGCGCCATGCCCAACTCGATGCCCGCGGCCAACTGCTTGACGTCGAACGCATCGCCCTGTTCGGTGGTGATCCCGAAGACCAGTTCGTCGCCGTAGCTCAACACCGCGACGCCGGTATGCAGCGCCGTGGCGGTCGGGGGGATCGGCAGCAGCCGTTCCAACGTCTGGCCCATCATCCGAAGGTGACGGCGCGGCCCGGGCACGTTGGTGGCCAAGGTCACGATCGCGCGCTGCGGAAGGCGGGAGAGCAACTGTAAGGCGTTGCTGCGCAACGCGGTTGGCAGGAAACCGATCATCGACTCCACGATGCCGGCCGGTCGGGGCTGGGCGATCTGCTTGGCCTGCCACCTGGTGTGCACCGTCTGCAACCGCCGCACCGGGTCGTCGTGCTCGACGGGCAGGTGCGAGAGGATCGCCGAGCGGACCGGCATCGGGGCCAGGGTGCGCAGCGAGTCCGCCCGCGGTTCCTCGCCGCGCCCGAGCAGCGCCGTGCGGAACCCCTCGGTGACGGCGGCGAGCGCGACGTCGTTGGCGCTGACACCGAATTTGCGGCAGACGCTGTCGACGTCGGCGATCGGGACCCGCACCGTGGTGTAACGCCGTGAGGCGGTGGCCGCCTCGGCGCCCACGGACGGCCACATCGCGCCGAGGAGGGCGCCGGTGAGATTGCCGGCTGCCGACGAAGCCCGCCAGAGCGCGTTCACCCAACCCGGCCTGGCCGCGGCGGGTGGCGAAACCTGTTTTCCCGCAGCGCTGTTGGCGAAGGTATCGGCGTCGGCGTCGTCACACAGCCTGCTGATCAGGCGGGCGGCGGAATTGCCGTCGAGCAGACCGTGATGGGTTTTCATCAGGATTGCCCACCGGTTGCCGATCAGGCCCTCGATGACCCAGCACTCCCACGGTGGGCGGTCCAGATCGAGGGGCCGCTCCAGGGCGTGGGCGATGGCCCGCGAGAGTTCGGCCTCGTCGCCGGGGTCGGGAATGGCTATCCGGCGCATGTGGTGGGCCAGGTCGAAGTCCGGGCAGTCGATCCATTCCTGGTTCAGCGGATGCGCCCGCAGCAGCTGCGTGCACCGAGGGATCGGCTGGATGCGTTCCGCCAGAAGGTGTTTGAGCCGCTCGTAGTCGGGCGCGGTGCCGTCGACGATGGCGACCGCGCCGATGGCCAAGCCCGCATGCCGATCCGGATCGTGGGCCTGCAGGAACGCCGTGTCCAGTGTCTGTGCCATGCCGGCTCCCGTTAGTCCGCTTTCTTGAACTTGTGCCAGTATCTGTCGGCCCCGCGGTCCGCGGTAGTACCCGCACGTTAAGAGCTTGTTTAAGAGTTGAAGAGCGGCTTAACAACCGTTGTGCTGCGCCGGGGTCAAATCGAACACCAGTTCGATATACTCGGGCCCGTGGGCTGGTTCAACGGACCGCCGAGCTGGGCGGAAATGGAGCGGGTGCTCGACAGCAAGCCGCGTCATGCCGGGGAGTCGGCGGGCCCGGAATCCGACGGCCCGCTGTCGCGCAGGCGCGCGACCTACCAGCCGCCGGATGACGGCCGGGCGTCCCGCTCGTCCGTCGCTTATGCCGAACTGCATGCGCATTCGGCGTTCAGCTTCCTGGATGGCGCGAGCACACCCGAGGAGCTGGTCGAGGAGGCGGCCCGGCTGGACCTGCGCGCCCTGGCGCTCACCGACCACGACGGCTTGTACGGTGCGGTGCGGTTCGCCGAAGCGGCGGCCGAGCTCGACATGCGCACCGTGTTCGGCGCCGAACTGTCGCTGGGCCCGGGCGCCCGCACCGAGCAGCCGGATCCGCCCGGTCCGCACCTGCTGGTGCTGGCCCGCGGTGCCGAGGGTTACCGGCGGCTGTCGCGGCAACTGGCCGCGGCGCATCTGGCCGGTGGCGAGAAGGGCAGGCCCCGTTACGATTTCGACGCGCTTACCGAGGCCGCCGGTGGGCACTGGCACATCCTGACCGGGTGTCGCAAAGGGCATGTCCGCCAAGCGCTTTCCGAGGGCGGCCCATCGGCGGCGGAGCGCGCGCTGGCCGATCTGGTGGATCGGTTCGGGGCTCACCGGGTCAGCATCGAGTTGACCCATCACGGTCAACCGCTCGACGACGAACGCAACGGGGTGCTGGCCGCGCTGGCCCCGCGCTTCGGTGTCGGCGTCGTCGCCACCACCGGTGCGCATTTCGCGGGGCCGTCGCGACGGCGGCTGGCCATGGCGATGGGCGCCATCCGGGCCCGGCAGTCGCTGGATTCGGCCGCCGGGTGGCTGGCTCCGCTGGGCGGTTCGCACCTGCGCTCCGGTGAGGAGATGGCCCGGCTGTTCGGGCATGTGCCCTTTGGGGGCCCTAATGTGGTGACCGCGGCCGCCGAGCTGGGCGAGCAGTGCGCGTTCGGGCTGGCGCTCATCGCGCCGCAGCTGCCGCCGTTCGACGTGCCCGCCGGGCACACCGAGGACAGCTGGCTGCGGCAGTTGACCATGACCGGGGCGCGCGATCGTTACGGGTCGGCCGAGCACGCGCCACGCGCGTATGCGCAGATCGAACACGAACTGAAAGTCATTGCCCGGCTGACGTTTCCGGGCTATTTCCTGGTGGTACACGACATCGCCCGGTTCTGCCGGGAAAACAATATCCTGTGCCAGGGCCGGGGATCGGCCGCCAACTCCGCGGTCTGTTACGCCCTTGGTGTCACCGCCGTCGACCCGGTGGCCAACGAGTTGCTGTTCGAGCGCTTTCTGTCGCCGGCCCGCGACGGTCCCCCCGACATCGACATGGACATCGAATCCGATCAGCGCGAAAAGGTCATCCAGTACGTCTACGACAAATACGGCCGCGACTACGCCGCCCAGGTCGCCAACGTCATCACCTACCGGGGAAAGATCGCGGTGCGCGACATGGCCCGCGCCCTGGGCTTTTCGCAGGGGCAGCAGGACGCGTGGAGCAAGCAGATCAGCCACTGGAACGGCCTGGCCGACTCACCCGATGCCGACGGCATCCCCGAACCGGTGGTCGACCTGGCGAACCAGATCCGGAACCTGCCTCGCCACATGGGCATTCATTCCGGCGGCATGGTGATCTGCGACCGCCCCATCGCCGACGTGTGCCCGGTGGAGTGGGCGCGCATGGAGAATCGCAGCGTGCTGCAGTGGGACAAAGATGACTGTGCGGCAATCGGTTTGGTCAAATTCGATCTGCTCGGGCTGGGGATGCTCTCGGCGCTGCACTATGCCATCGACCTGGTGGCCGAGCACAAGGGGATCGAGGTGGACCTGGCCCACCTCGACCTCTCCGAGGCGGCGGTGTACGAGATGCTGGCCCGCGCCGATTCGGTCGGCGTGTTCCAGGTGGAGTCGCGCGCGCAGATGGCCACGCTGCCGCGGCTGAGGCCGCGGGTTTTCTACGACCTGGTGGTGGAGGTCGCGCTGATCCGCCCCGGCCCCATCCAGGGCGGCTCGGTGCATCCCTACATTCGCCGGCGCAACGGACTGGACCCCGTGGTCTACGACCACCCATCGATGGAGTCGGCGCTGCGAAAGACGCTGGGAGTGCCGCTCTTTCAGGAGCAGCTGATGCAGCTCGCGGTCGACTGCGCCGGATTCAGCGCCGCCGAGGCCGACCAGCTGCGCCGCGCCATGGGGTCCAAGCGCTCGACCGAGCGCATGCGACGGTTGCGCGGCCGGTTCTACGAGGGCATGCGCACGCTGCACGGCGCCGACGACGAGGTGATCGACCGCACCTACGAAAAGCTGGAAGCCTTCGCCAATTTCGGCTTTCCCGAAAGCCACGCGCTGAGCTTCGCGTCGCTGGTGTTCTACTCGTCGTGGTTCAAGCTGCACCACCCGGCGGCGTTCTGCGCGGCGCTGCTGCGGGCCCAGCCGATGGGGTTCTACTCGCCGCAATCGCTGGTGGCCGACGCCCGTCGGCACGGCGTGACGGTGCACGGCCCGGACGTCAACGCCAGCCTGGCGCACGCCACCCTGCACAACGCCGGAACCGAGGTCCGCCTCGGTCTTGGCGCGGTCCGCCATATCGGCGACGACCTCGCCGAGCGGCTGGTCGACGAGCGAAAGATCAACGGCCCCTTCGTATCCCTGCTGGACCTGACGACCCGGCTGCAGCTGTCCGTGCCGCAGACCGAGGCGCTGGCGACGGCCGGGGCGCTGGGTTGCTTCGACCTGTCCCGGCGCGAGGCGTTGTGGGCGGCCGGGGCCGCGGCCACCCAGCGGCCGGGCCGGCTGCCCGGGGTGGGATCGTCGTCGCACATCCCGGCGCTGCCCGGGATGAGCGAGCTGGAACTGGCCGCCGCCGACGTGTGGGCCACCGGCGTCTCCCCGGACAGTTATCCGACGCAGTTCCTGCGGGCCGATCTGGACGCGATGGGGGTGGTGCCCGCCGAGAAGCTGGGCTCGGTGCCCGACGGCGACCGCGTGCTGATCGCGGGCGCGGTCACCCACCGGCAGCGGCCCGGCACGGCGCAGGGGGTCACCTTCATCAACCTCGAGGACGAAACCGGGATGGTCAACGTGCTCTGCGTGCCGGGGGTGTGGGCGCGGCATCGCAAGCTGGCGAACTCGGCCCCGGCGCTGCTGGTGCGGGGGCAGGTCCAAAACGCCAGCGGCGCGATCACCGTCGTCGCCGAACGGCTGGGCCGCATCTCCCTGGCGGTCGGCTCCAAGTCTCGCGACTTTCGGTGATTCCGTAACCTCCAGACATGACCCTCAATCTGTCCGTCGACGAACTGCTCACCACCACCCGTTCGGTCCGCAAACGCCTCGACTTCGACAAGCCGGTAGGCCGCGACGTCCTGATGGAATGCCTCGAACTGGCGTTGCAGGCGCCCACCGGCTCCAACTCGCAGGGCTGGCAGTGGGTGTTCGTCGAAGACGCCGACAAGAAGAAGGCGCTCGGCGACATCTACCTGGCCAACGCCCAGCCCTACCTCAGTGCGCCGAAGCCCGACTACGGCGAGGGCGACACCCGCGGCGAGCGGATGGGCAAGGTCGTGGATTCGGCGATGTATCTTGCCGAGCACATTCACGAGGCGCCGGTCTTGTTGATCCCCTGTATCCAAGGGCGCGAAGACAAGTCGCCGTTGGGTGGCGTCTCGTTCTGGGCGTCGCTCTTCCCCGCGGTGTGGAGCTTCTGCCTGGCGCTGCGCTCGCGCGGCCTCGGCTCCTGTTGGACGACGCTGCACCTGCTGGGCGACGGCGAGCGCAAAGCCGCCGACGTGCTCGGCATTCCCTACGAGAAAATCAGCCAGGGCGGCCTGTTCCCGATCGCCTACACGAAGGGCACCGACTTCCGCCCCGCCAAGCGGCTGCCCGCCGCGGAGCTGACGCACTGGGACACCTGGTGATCAAACCGCCCCGGCGTAACCGTGCTGCCGCCAGGCTTCGTAGACCGCGATGGCCGCGGCGTTGGACAGGTTCAGCGAGCGCCGCCCCGGCAGCATCGGGATGCGCACCTGCGCGGTGACGTGCGGGTCGGCCAGCGTCGCGGCGTCCAGCCCGGTGGGTTCGGGACCGAACATCAGCACGTCGCCGGCCCGGTAGCGCACGTCGGCGAACGAGGTCGGTGCGTGCGAGGTGAACGCGAACACCCGCTGCGGTGACAGCGCCGCCCAGGCGGCCGCCAGCGACGCGTGCACGGTGACCGATGCGAGGTCGTGGTAGTCCAGGCCCGCCCGGCGCAGCTTGGGTTCGGCCAGGTCGAAACCCATCGGCTCGACCAGATGCAACTCGCAGCCCGTCGCCGCCACCGTCCGGATGGCGTTGCCGGTGTTGGGCGGGATCCGCGGCGCGTAGAACATCAGCTTGAACACAACGCCGATAATGGTCGCATGGTCGAGCAGAGCATCTGGATGCAGAAGGTCGCTGCCGATCCGGGGCATTCGCAGTGGTACATCGAGCGTTTTCGTGCCATGGCCCGCGCCGGCGACGACCTGGCCGGCGAGGCCCGGTTCGTCGACGCCATGGCGCCCCGCGGCGCACGAATTCTCGACGCCGGCTGCGGGCCCGGACGCCTGGGCGGGTATCTGGCGAAGGCCGGTCACGATGTGGTCGGCGTGGACGTGGATCCGGCGCTGATCGAGGCGGCTGAGCAGGACTATCCCGGTCCGCGCTGGCTGGTTGGCGATCTCGCCGAGCTGGACCTGCCCGCGCGCGGCATTGCCGAACCCTTCGATGTCATCGTCAGCGCCGGCAACGTCATGGCCTTCCTTGCCCCGAGCACCCGCGTCCAGGTGTTGAGCCGGCTGCGGGCCCACGTGGCGCACGACGGCCGGGCCGCGATCGGCTTCGGCGCCTACCGCGAATACGAGTTCGCCGACTTTCTCAACGACGCGGCCGACGCGGGCTTCGCGCCCGACCTGTTGCTGTCGACTTGGGATATGCGCCCGTTCACCGACGATTCCGATTTCCTCGTTGCGCTTCTTCGGCCCGCGTAGGCTCACGCGCTGCGGTGTTTGCCAGGGGCGGTCGCGCGGGTGCGGCGGCACCTTGGAGGAACCTGTCTGCTCAGTAACGATTCTGGTGGCATGCGCCGCAGGCTGTCATACTCGTCGGATTGCCACACCTACACGCACACGCGTATTTGGCGCGGGGCGGGCCAAATAAAGCAGGAAGTTTCATGAGCCTCTCGTTTCCTTCAGCGCTCAGCGTCAGCGCAGCGGCCGTTCGCGCGGCCGCGATGACGTGACCATGTTCACCCGCCCGGCCGGCCCGGCCGAGGCGGATGTCGCAGAGCCCGCACCCGACAGCGGTGCCGGGGCCGCGCGTGCCAAACGCCCGCCGACCTGGTCACTGAGCAACTGGCCGGTGCGCTGGAAGGTGCTGGCGATCGTGCTGGTCCCGCTGGTATTGGCGACGGTGTTCGGCGCGCTGCGCATTCACGGCGCCATGGCCAACGCGGCCGGGCTGCGGCTGGCCGCCTCCCGAGCCGACGTGGTGCCGGTGATCACCAAGTACATGTCGGCGCTGGACGTCGCGCTGGTGGCCAGTTCCACCGGACGCGACCTCGAGGGCGCCAAGAAGAACTACGAGGCGCGCAAATACGAGCTGCAGGCCAGGCTGGACGACACCGACGTCAGCGCCGATGTCAGCTCTGGGGTGAGCAACCTGCTCGACGGCGGCCAGATGCTGGTGAACAAGGCGGCCGACCCCAGCCTCGGTTTGCGGGAGCGGGTGACGCTCTACGCGCCGATCCTGTTGACGGCAGAAGACGTCATCAACGCCTCGGTCCGCGTCGACGACGAAAAGATCCGCGCCCAGGCGCAGGGTCTGAGCCGGGCCGTCGGCGCCCGCGGACAGATGACGATGCAGAAGATCCTGATCACCCGCGGGGCCGAGCTTCCCGAGCCGCAGCTGCGGACGTCGATGATCACCCTGGCGGGCACCGAGCCGTCGACGCTGTTCGGCATGAGCGAGGTGCTCGGCGCCGGATCGCCCCAGGCCAAGGCGCTGCAACAGCAGATGGTGAGCCGGATGGCGATCATGTCCGATCCGGCCAGCGTGCTCGTCGACAACGCCGACCTGCTGCGTTCGATCCAGACCACCGACGACATCGCCGATCAGGTCATCAAGGACTCCACCGCGTCGGTGACCAAGTCGGTGCACGCCCAGGCCGCCGAGCGGCGCTCGGCCGCGATCACCGACGCCGTCCTGGTGCTGGCCGCCATCGTGATCGCGCTGGTCGTCGTGCTGCTGGTGGCGCGCGCCCTGGTGCGGCCGCTGCGCATCCTGCGTGACGGCGCCCTCAAGGTCGCCCACACCGATCTCGAAGAGGAGATCGCGAGCGTGAAAGCCGGTGGGGCCGAGCCGGTTCCAACCCCGCTGCCGGTGTATACCACCGAGGAGATCGGCCAGGTCGCGCACGCGGTCGACGAGCTGCACAACCAGGCCCTGTTGCTGGCCGGCGACGAGGCGCGGTTGCGGCTGCTGGTCAACGACATGTTCGAGACGATGTCGCGGCGCAACCGCACGCTGGTGGACCAGCAGCTGGCGCTCATCGACCGGCTGGAGCGCAACGAGGAGAACCCCGACCGCCTCGACAGCCTGTTCCGGCTCGACCACCTCGCGGCGCGGCTGCGCCGGAACAGCGCGAACCTGTTGGTGTTGGCCGGCGCGCAGCTCGCCCGCGACCAGCGCGACCCGGTGCCGCTGGCCACGGTGATCAACGCCGCGGTGTCCGAGGTCGAGGACTACCGCCGGGTCGAAGTCGCCGGGATGCCCGACTGTGCGCTGATCGGCTCGGCCGCGGGCGGGGCCATCCATCTGTTCGCCGAGCTGATCGACAACGCGCTGCGCTACTCGCCGCCGACGACCTCCGCCCGCATCTCGGCGTCCCGCGGCGGCGACGGGGGAGTCGTGGTGCGGATCGCCGACGCCGGCCTGGGGATGAACGACGCCGACCGGCGCATAGCCAACATGCGGCTGCAGGCCGGCGGCGACGTCAGCCCCGACAACGCCCGGCACATGGGTCTTTTCGTCGTCGGCCGGATCGCGGCCCGGCACGGGATCCGGGTGGGGCTGCGCGGCCCGGCGGCCAACGAATCGGGCTCGGGTACCACCGCCGAGATCTACCTGCCGCCGACGGTGCTCGCCGGGCTGGCCGCCGCCGAATCGGCGCCGCCCCGCCACATTCGCGCGGTCTCCTCCTCGAGCGCCGAGCTGGCCGGCGTGACCGCCGCCGCGGATGACACCGAGCAGGATGACGGCCCGCGGGAGCCGGCGGTGCACGCCGCCCCGGATGCGTCCGGGCCGTCGGTCACGTTGCTGCCGCGCCGCAACCCGGGATCCAGCGGTATCACCGAAGTCCCCGCCCCGCCCGCCGAGCAGCAGCCGAGTCGCCAGCGCCGCGAGCTGGCGACCCCCTGGTGGGAGAAGACGCCCAAGTCGGCGCCGGCTCCCGAGAAACCGGCGCCGGCGCGGGCGGCGTCGGACACCTCGGCGTTCTTCTCCGCCCGGTCCCGGGAGGCCGACGGCCGCACGGAGTCGCGGCCAGACCTGCCGGCGCGACCCGCCCCGGTCTCGTCCATCCCGTCGGCCCCAAAGACCCAGGCGGGTCCGGCCGACGACGACGTCATCTACCGGCGGATGCTGTCGGAGATGCTGGGCGACCCGCACGACCTGGCCAACAGCCCCGACCTGGATTGGCAGTCGGTCTGGGACCGCGGCTGGACGCTGGCGGCCGCGGCCGACGAGAAACCCGTCGAGGCGCACACCACCGACCACGGCCTGCCGGTGCGCACGCCGGGCGCCCGGCTGGTACCCGGGAACGCCAACAGCGCCGACCTGGACGAGCCCGCCGAGCCCGAGCAGGGCCAAAACGGCCGATCGCACCGGGAGCCGCAGCATGCGGCCACTGGACCTGTGGCCCGGGACCCCGAGGCGGTTCGCGCCTCGTTCAGTAGCCATTTCGGTGGCGTGCGCACCGGACGCTCGCACGCCCGTGAGACCGACCAAGGATCCGACCAACAATGACGTCATCGGACAATTCCCTTGACTGGCTGGTGACCAGGTTCGCCCGCGAGGTCCCCGGCGTCGCGCACGCGCTGCTGGTATCCGTCGACGGGTTGCCCATCGCCGCCAGTGAGCATCTCCCGCGGGAACGCGCCGACCAGCTCGCGGCCGTCGCCTCGGGGCTGGCCAGCCTGGCCACCGGGGCCGCGCAGCTGTTCGAGGGCGGGCAGGTGCTGCAGTCGGTGGTCGAAATGCAGAACGGCTACCTGCTGCTGATGCGCGTGGGGGACGGCTCGCACCTGGCGACGCTCGCGGTGGCGTCGTGCGACATCGGTCAGATCGGCTACGAGATGGCAGTCCTGGTCGAACGGGTGGGCGGCGTGGTCCAGTCGACCCGCCGGTCGGCCGTGCAGCAGCACTCGTGAGCGCCGATGGATAGTTCCGAGAACTGGCCGGCGCACCGCAAGGGGAACCTGGTCCGTCCGTACACCCTGACGTCGGGACGGACCGACACCAACGTCGACCTTCCCCTCGAGGCGCCGATTCAATCGCTGCAGGCCGGGCTGACGCACCGGTGGCCGCCCAACGACCCGCGAGGCAGAATCATTCAACTGTGCGTCGACAGCCCGTCCGTCGCCGAAATCTCGGCCCGTCTGGATCTTCCGCTGGGTGTGGCGCGCGTCTTGGTCGGAGATCTCGTGCTGTCCGGCTACGTTCGAGTGCACAAGACGTTGTCCGAGCGTTCGACCAGAGATGAGCGCCACGACCTCATAGGAAGGACACTGCGTGGCTTACGCGCACTCTGACGTGCAGCGCGATTCCGGCGCCCACGCGTCGACCAAGATCGTGATCGCCGGCGGATTCGGGGCCGGCAAGACGACCTTCGTCGGGGCGGTGTCGGAGATCATGCCGCTGCGCACCGAGGCGATGCTCACCGACGCCTCGAACGGCGTCGACGCGCTCGAGGCCACCCCGGACAAACGAACCACCACCGTCGCGATGGATTTCGGCCGCATCACGCTGGCCGAAGACCTGGTGCTGTACCTATTCGGCACGCCGGGGCAGCGCCGCTTCTGGTTCATGTGGGACGACCTGATCCGCGGCGCGATCGGCGCGGTCGTGCTGGTCGACTGCCGCCGTCTGCAGGACAGCTTCGCCGCGGTCGACTTCTTCGAGCACCGCAACCTGCCGTTTCTCGTCGCGGTCAACGAGTTCGACGGCGCGCCCCGCTACCCGGTCGCCGAGGTGCGCGAGGCGCTGACCCTGCCGACGCACATCCCGGTGATCACGGTCGACGCCAGGGATCGCCGGTCGGCGACCGACGCCCTGATCGCGGTCAGCGAATACGCCCTGGCCAGCCTGTCGGCCAATTGACCACGCGGTGGGTCGACCAGGAATTCGAGGCCCACGACTTCACCGACGACGACCTGTCCAGGGTGCAGACCGAGCGGGTCGTGTTCACCGAATGCAACTTCAGCGGCGCCAACCTCGCCGAGTCGGGACACCGTGGCTCGGCCTTCCGTAATTGCACGTTCCGGCGCACGTCGTTGTGGCACAGCGCCTTCCACCAGTGCACCATGCTGGGCTCGGTGTTCGTGCAGTGCCGACTACGGCCGATCACCTTCGACGAGGTGGATTTCACGCTGGCCGTGCTCGGCGGCATCGACCTTCGCGGCGTCGACCTGAGCGGCTGCCGGCTGCGGGAAACCAGCCTGGTGGAGGCCGACCTGCGCAAGGCCGTGCTGCGCGGTGCGGACCTGCGCGGGGCGCGGACCGCCGGCACCCGGCTGGACGGCGCCGACCTGCGCGGCAGCACCGTGGATTCGACGCTGTGGACGACGGCCTCGCTGGCCGGTGCCCGCGTCGACGTCGATCAGGCCGTGGCGTTCGCCCTGGCCCACGGGCTGCGGCTGGACGGCGACGGCTGAGCGCTCAGCGGGGGAGCCGGATGCGCCAGCGCACCAGCGCGGCGTAGGCGACGGTGAGCACCGCGAGCATGCCCATGTCGAACAGCCAGGCCGCCGGCGTGTGCTCGAAGTGGCTGTCCCGCGGGCTTTGCGGGCCAGGCGACACGGCCCACAGGTCGACCGTCGAGCCCTGGGCCGCGTAACCCCACCGCGAGGGCACCAGCCAGGACAGCTGGTCGAGGAAGATTCGATGGGTGACCGGCACCATGCCGCCGGACAGCACCATCTGCATCATCAGAGACACCACCAGCAGCGGCATGATCTGCTCGTTCGAGCGGGCCAGCGCGGAGAGCAACAGGCCGAGCATCGCCGCCGCCACACACGTCGTCGCGACGCCGGCGAACAGCTCGAAAGTGGCTGCGAAACGGGACGTGCCGAGCAGCACCGCCGGTCGCGTCGGGGGCCCCTTGCCCACCACCACGATGGCCGTGGCGATGGCGGCCTGAATGACGGCGAACGTGCAGAAGACCGCGACCTTAGCCAGCAGATAGGCCGTGCTCGACAGGCCGACCGCCTGTTCGCGGCGGAAGATCGGCCGCTCACCGATGAGGTCGCGGATGGTCAGCGCCGTTCCCATGAACACGGCTGCCATGGTGAGCAGGGTGAGGATCATCCCGGCTTCGCCGGCCGATTCACTCACCGGATCCGCATAACCGAAACCGACCGTGCCGGGAACGGTCAGCGAGAGCGCGCCCATGACGAACGGCAGTACCGCCAGGAACAGGAAGTAGGCACGGTCCGAGACCACCAGCCGGACCTGGCGGCGGGCGATCGTGGAGAACTGGTGGCGCTTACTGGTGTGCGCCGGCACGCCCAGCTCGGCCGGCGCCTCGGTCTGCGTGGGTGGCGGGGGTCTGTTCTGGGCGAGAAAGCGGCGGTTGGCCTCGTCCGGGTCGGCGCCCACCTTGGCGAAGATATGCGCCCAGTTGGTGGTCCCCATCGCGGAGCCGATCTGGCCGGGCGGGCCGAGGTACGCCGTCTTGCCGCCGGGCGCCATCAGCAGCACCTGGTCGCAGACGTCGAGGTAGGTCAGCGAGTGGGTGACCACCAGCACGACGCGGCCCGCGTCGGCCAGTTGTCGCAGCATGGTCATGACCTGCAGGTCGAGCGCCGGGTCCAGGCCGGAGGTCGGCTCGTCGAGGATCAGCAGCGACGGCCCGGTCAGCAGTTCCAGCGCCACCGAGGCGCGTTTGCGCTGGCCTCCGGAGAGCTTGTCGACGCGGGTGTCCGCGTGCGCGGTGAGGCCCAGCTCGTCGAGGACCTGGGCGACGACCTGCGCGCGATCGGCTTTGCTGGTATCGGGCGGCAGGCGCAGTTCAGCTGCGTAGCCGAGCGCCTGGCTGACCGTGAGCTGGCGGTGCACGACGTCGTCCTGGGGGACCATCCCGATCCTGGTACGCAGCGAGGCGTACTCGCTGTGGATGTCGTGCCCCTCGAAGGTGACCGAGCCCGACGACGGCGTGGCATACCCGGCGATCAGCCGCGACAGCGTGGTCTTGCCCGCACCCGACCCGCCGATCAGCGCGGTCAGCGTGCCCGGCCGGGCGACCAGCGAGATCCGCTCGAGGAGGTTCTTGCCCCCGATGCCGAAGTTGACCTCGCGCACCTCGAGGCCGCCGGCCCGGGTCGCCGCCTCCTGACGGCGAACCAACACGCCGCCGTGGAACACCAGGTCGACGTTGCCGATGGTCACCACGTCGCCGTCGGTCAGCGCCGCCGACCCGACCTTGACGCCGTTGACGAAGGTGCCGTTGCTGCTGTTCGCGTCGCGGATCTCGGCGCCGGTCGGGGTCGGGTTCAGGAAGGCGTGATGGCGTGAGGCCAGCACATCGTGCACGACGATGTCGTTGTTGAGCGCGCGCCCGATCCAGGCGGAGCGACCGGCCGCCGGCCGGCGCTCGGATTCGCCCCCAGGGACGCTGACCCATGTGGTGGGGAACTCCCCGGCGTCGCTGCTCCTGCCGGTCGGCGGGTTCGGCGCGGCGGGATGCGGCCCGGACTGCGGTACCGCGCGGGTCGCGGCCTCCGGCGGGACGATCGGGACGGCCGACCTGCGCTGTGTGTCTCGCCGGGGGAACGGACGCGACGGGGCCGAGGCGGGCGGCCTTGGGGGATGCGCGGCCGGCCGGGCCGGGCCGGCGGCCGCGGGTCGCGGGGGCGCCGAGGCGCCGGGCGCGGCGGTGATGATCGGGATGGACTTCGTGGTCGGCGGGAGCAAGCCGACGTTGCCCATGCCCACTTCGAAGGTGATCCGCGGGCCGTCGGGCTTGCCGATGTTGATCGTCTGGCCGTCGTGGATGTCGACGATCGGCACCCGCTGGCCGTCCAGGTAGACCCCGTTCAGCGAGTTGTTGTCGACCGCCAGCCACCGCCCCTGATCGAAGCGCAGCAGCACGTGCGCGCGGGCGATCAGCGGATGCGCCACGCGCAGGTCGGCCCGCAGGTCGCTGCCGACGACCACGTCGCGCCCCGCGGCGAAACTACCTTCGGAGCGGTCAGATCGAGCCGTCAGCACGGGCTGCTCAGGTCGAGTCATCACATCCAGGTTGGAAAATCGCGGTTGGTAGCGCCGGCCTAGCGTTTCAGCCGGATATGCCAGCGGACGAAGCCGGTGTAGCCGATCGACAGCGCCGCGAGCATGAACATGTCGAAGACAAAGATGTGCTTCGAGTGCTGCCAGATCGGGTCGTTGGTCGGGATCTGCTTGACCTTCACCAGCGACGGGAAGTCGATCGAGGACGCGCCCGCCGCGTAACCCCACCGGGCCGGCGTCAGCCACGCCATCTGCTCGAGGCCGATGCGCTGATACACCGGGATCATGCCGCTGGAGAACACCAGCTGCGACATGATCGACACCACCAGCAGCGGCATGATCTGTTCGTTGGACTGCGCCAGCGCCGACAGCAGCAGCCCGAGCATGGCCGACGCTATACAGGTGCCCGCCACGGTGACGAACAGCGAGAAGGTGGAGTTACCGAAGAACTGGGGATGCGCGGTCGGCGCGCCCTTACCCAGCCGCACGATGATGGTCGCGATCGCCGCCTGGGCGGTGGCGAAGACGCAGAACACCGCGATCTTGGCCAGCAGGTAGGCGGTGGTGGACAGGCCGACGGCCTGCTCCCGCCGGAAGATGGCGCGCTCGCCGATCAGGTCGCGAATGGTCAGCGCGGTGCCCATGAAGACGGCACCGATGTTCAGCAGCACCATGATGTACTGCGGCTGCGTGGGCGCGGGCCCCATCGGGTCGGCCGGGCCGAGGCCCGGGTGCGGCCCCTTCACCGTCAGCGACAGCGCACCGATGAGGAACGGCAGGATCGCCAGGAAGATCGTGTAACCGCGGTCGGAGACGACGAGGCGAACCTGGCGCCGGGCGATCGTGGACAGCTGCCGGAACAGGTCGGTCTGGGGTGGTTCGCCCAGATCCGCCGGGCTCTCCGGGGTCGGCGGCCGCGACGACTGCTGGTTGCGCTCCTTGAACCGGCGGTTGGCCTCGTCCGGGTCGGCACCCACCTTGGCGAAGATGTCGGCCCAGTTGCGCGTCCCCATGGCGGACTCGACCTGGTCG
>NZ_JCALCO010000039.1:0-19673 GCF_059812385.1 Mycobacterium sp. NGS58
GAAACGGCCACGCCCGATGCTGCGAGAACTGCTGCTGAACTGAGGAAATGAACGATGTGACGTGCGATCATGGCGTCAAAACTTCCCATGCAAGGCCCTCCCAAACTGTCAAGTTGCTAACCAGTAGATGATGATTTCCTGTGTACCGGCGCTCCGGTGGATGGCGGCCGCACCGCCGTCATCAATCCCGCGCAGCTATCGCGCGGGGGGCGCCGAAAACAATTCGGGTCGTCGTTTGGTGTTGTCCATTCAGGGTAGCCGGTGACCGCGAGTACCAGATTGGCGCTCACTGTCATGTGGGGTGGCGACATGGCAACGGGTGAAACGGGTTTCGACGACGTAACCTTCGATCTTATTTCCCTTCAATATCACTCGCTGAAGGCGGGGCACGATTATGGCCAATATGTGCGCGATGCAAAGAACGCGGGTTTGGACGATGTCGCGTCCTTCTTCAACGAAGTAATGGCTCAAGACGCTGAACGCGCCCGACGATGCCACGAGTTTTTGGGTCATCTGCAGGGGACGCCTGCAGCGGGACCTGCCACTAATTAAGACTTCTGGCGCTGGTGAGGGGTTCGCCCCGAGCTAAATCGTGCGGGCTAATCGCGACCGAGAGTCGCGTGACGATTGGTTCTGGGACGTTTGCGCTGTTGATCGCCGGGCAGCAACGTCTGATAGACCCGTCGATGAGTCTCCACACTTGTGTCAGCAAGGTCACATACTGGCAAACCTCGGATGCATCCGGCGTGGCGCCCTATTAGAGTCACGTATCTTAGGGAAAGCTTATGATTCGTTAAGCACGGAAACAGGTAGCACGGAGCAAAGCTGTGAACACGGACCGTTTCGACGCGATCATCGTAGGTGCAGGTTTCGGCGGCATCGGCGCCGCTATTCAGCTCAAGCGCCTCGGTTTTGACAACTTCATCATCCTCGACCGCGAGGACGACTTGGGTGGCACCTGGCATGTCAACCACTACCCGGGCGTGGCCGTTGACATCCCGTCCACGACGTATTCGTACTGGTTTGAGCCCAATCCTGAATGGTCACGGCTCTTCGCGCCGGGCGCGGAGGTCAAGCGTTACGCGGAAAACATCGCCGACAAGTACGACGTGCGCCGCCACATGCGGTTCAACACGACCGTCGAGGGCGCGCAGTGGGACGAGGAAACCGCCGAATGGCGGGTCGGGCTGGCCGGCGGCGAAAGCCTGACTTGCCGCTTCCTGATCACGGCGACGGGGTTCCTGTCCCAGCCGCGCATGCCGGACATCCCCGGCATCGCCGGCTTCGAGGGCAAGGTGGTGCACACCACCGCGTGGGACCACGACTACAGCTACGCGGGACGCCGCATCGCGGTCATCGGGACCGGGGCCTCCGCGGTGCAGGTCATTCCCGAGTTGGCCAAAGAGGCCGCGGACCTGACCGTCTTCCAGCGCACCGCGGCGCACATCCTGCCCAAGCCCGACTTCCCGTTCTCTCCAGGCGTGCAACGGATGTTTGCCCGGCTGCCCGTGCTGCAACGTGCGCTGCGCTGGGTGACGGACATTGTCATGGAGCTCATCCTGGTCATCGGTGCGCTGAAATTCCGGCAGACCCGGGGGCGGGGGAATATCGCCTTCGCCGACCTGGCCAAGATCAACCGGTTCAGGACGCTCCGGGACAAGGACCTGCGCGCCAAGTTCACGCCGGACTACGACTGCGGTTGCAAGCGGCCCACCATGTCCAACGACTTCTACCGCGCGTTCACCAAGCCGCATGTGCATTTGGAGACCAACGCGATCGAGCGCATCGAGGCCGACGGCATCGTCACGGCGGACGGGCGTAAGACCGTCATCGACACCCTGGTGCTGGCGACCGGTTTT
Organism: Mycobacterium sp. NGS58; assembly: GCF_059812385.1. Lineage (NCBI taxonomy): Bacteria > Bacillati > Actinomycetota > Actinomycetes > Mycobacteriales > Mycobacteriaceae > Mycobacterium > Mycobacterium sp. NGS58. The sequence goes on from NZ_JCALCO010000039.1 coordinate 1,860, forward strand.
GACCTGTGGGAAGCCAACTTCCCGGCCATCGAGATCATCGGCCGCAAAGGACGCAACCTCGGAAAGTGGTGGCGGGAGACGAGGTTTCAGGCCTACCAGGGCGTGTCGATTCCCTACTTCCCCAACTACTTGGGCCTGGCCAGTCCGTTTGCCTTCTCCGGATTCTCCTTCTTCCACACCATCGAATACCAGATGCGGCACATCGATCGGCTTCTGGGAGAGGTCAAGCGCCGGGGCGCCACGACGTTCGAGGTGACCGAGGAAGCGAACAGCCGTTTCCTCGAGCGGATGCACGAACTGTTGGAAACCTCGGTGTTCACCAACGGCGACTGCGCGACGGCGCGGTCCTACTATTTCAATCCCAGCGGTGAGGCGACCTTGCTACGGGCGACCTCGACGCTGAACGCGGTGCGAGAAAACCGGACGTTCCCGCTGAGCGACTACGTCATCGCCTAGACGGCTGGTAAACCGCATCGCAGCCTGCCTTGTTCCGCCCCCCTTAGCGGTGGAGCTTGGGCGGGTTGGTGAGCGCCGGGTCCGGCTTTTCAGACGACATCGACAAAAACCCCCGCACGCAACGCGCCGCCAGCCACCAATTGGCCGGCTTCTTCATGTCCAGCCCGCCCAGGAGCTGCTTGATCATGGTCAGTGTGTCGAAGTAAATGCGTTCGCAGACAAGGGTTTCCGTGTCATCGAAGACGAAGTATGCGGTCATGCGGACGCGAAACCGGCTGCCCGTGGGCGGGACCTTGCCCAGATAACCGCGGTGCGTGCCCATCAGCCAGAACTCGACGATCACCGCGTCGGGGCTGTGGCGCAGCGCGATGATTTCGTGGTCCTGGTCGGGGAATGCGGTGCGCGTGTAGGCGTAGTACTCCCGCACCGCCACGTCGCCGTCGTGCACCAGCATCTGGGGGATCAGCTCGTAGCGCGGATGCGGGAAGGTCGACAAGACATCGTCCCAGGCCTGGCGGACCTCGTCATGGAAGTGGTCGAGCACGAGTTTCTGGCGGGCGGCCAGCACCTCGGCAGCGGGAAACGCGGGAATGGTCACGTCGTCAGCGTAAGCCCGGAATTGACAGCGCATGTGCTATCGGATTCGAAAAGGCGATATACCTTCGGACAGAGCGGAATTCGGTCGGTTCTACCGCGGCGGCGTCCAGGCCACCGGCAGGGTTTTGATGCCGTGGATGAACTGCGACAGCAACCGGGCGGGCTCGTCCGTCGCGACGATGTCGGGTATCTCGCGACGCAATTCGTCGAAGACGACCCTGATCTCGCGACGCGCCAGGTTGGCGCCCAGGCAGAAATGGGCGCCGCCGCCGCCGAAGCCGAAGTGCGGATTGGGGGTACGTGCCACGTCGAAAACCCAGGGATTGGTGAACGTCTTCTCATCGCGATTCGCCGAGTTGTACCACAGCGTGGCCTTGTCGCCGGCCTTCATCTTGGTGCCGCCGAGCTTGAAGTCACGAGTCAAGGTGCGCCGCATGTAGATCACCGGGGAGGCCCACCGCACGATCTCCTCGACGGCGGTAGGGGTCAGGCGGTCGAAATTGGACCACCACTTCTCCCGCTCGGCCGGATAGCGAGACAGCGCCAGTACACCGTGGCTGATCGCGTTGCGCGTCGTCTCGTTGCCGGCCACCACCAGCAGGATGAAGAACGACGCGATCTCCGACGAGGACAGCCGTTCCCCATCGACGTCGGCCTCCACCAAGCTGGTGGTCAGATCGTCGTGGTGATTGGTTCGCCGGTCCTCCGCCAGCGCGCTGGCGTAGGCGCCGATGTCCATCGATACCTGGAGAAACTCATTGAAATCCGTGGCCAGATCCGGGTCGCCGAACCCCAAAATCACGTTGGTCCAATGGAATATGCGCTGATGGTCCTCTTCGGGGATGCCCATCATGTCGCAGATGACCTGCAGCGGCAGCGGACCGGCCAGCTCACTGACCAGCTCGGCCTCTCCGTCGGGATGATTGGCGACCAGCGACGCGACCAGCCGGCGGGCCCGCTCGCGGACCGAGGCCTCGATGCGCGCCACCACTTTCGGGGTGAACGCGCGGCTGACGATCGAGCGCAGCCGCTGGTGTCGCGGATCGTCCAGCACGATCATCGAGCCGAAGTATTCGCTGATCTCCGGCGTGTTGTCGTTGATCGTAATGTTGGGGCTCGAGCTGAAGATCTCGGGGTGACGGCTCGCGAAGTACACGTCGTCGTGTTTGGTCAGCGCCCAATGCCCGCCGCCGGGTTCGAACCCCTCGTACTCGACCGCCGGCCAGAACGAGATCGGCGCCTCGCGGCGCAGGGTGGCGAAAGCGCCGTCACGGACGTCGTCGTCCAACCCCCAGAAGTCCAGCGAGTCGAGATGAATGTCGGCAAGCGCAATGTCGGGCGGTGGCGTCCCGTTCGTCCGCGGCGCCAAAGCTTTCTTGGGACCAGTCTTGAGGCTCATTCAGACCTCCTTTGTGGCGAGAGAATTCGAGGCGCTGCGTCAGTGCGTGCAGATCGTTCTGGCGGGCGCGCCCACGTTAGCCGTCGCGGCGCTCACCACGTTGCCGTCCAGCAGGATCTTGCAGGAGATGGGACCCGGCCCCTGCGCACTGATGGTGAACACTTCCCCGCCGAAGCCGGTGAATTCCGTCGACCAGGGCAGCGGCGCATTCACCTGATGCAGCTGCCCGTTGTCGGTCTGGTAATAGATGAACTCGGCGACCGCGGGCCCGTTGACCTCATAGCGGACCTTCGGCATCTGGGGTAGGGCGTGGGCCACGCCGCACGCATTCGCGAACCCGAAACCGACGACCAACAGGACCGAAGGTCCGGCGAGGTGCTTCATCATGAATTGCATCGTGTCACCACGAGCGACGGTAGGGAAGCTTAATGTGAACTTCGGCCGGTGAGGGAAAGGTGGCGTAAACGCATGGCGGAACATGGCTCAAAGCGGGTGGTGGTCTACGGGACCGGCTTCGTCGGCAAGATGGTGATCGCCGAGATCGTCAAGCATCCGTTGTTCGAGTTGGTCGGTGTCGGCGTCAGCAATCCCGACAAGGTCGGTCGCGACGTCGGCGAGATCTGCGGGCTGCCCGAGCCGGTCGGGATCACCGCCACCGACGACGTCGAAGCGCTGATCGCCCTGAAGCCCGACGCGCTGGTTCATTACGGCCCGACCGCGATGCACGCCAAGGAGAACATCTCGTTGATCACCCGGTTCCTGCGGGCCGGCATCGACGTGTGTTCGACCGCGATGACACCGTGGGTCTGGCCGACCATGAGCCTCAACCCGCCGAACTGGATTCAGCCGATCACCGAGGCTTGCGAGCTGGGGGAGTCGTCCTGCTTCACCACCGGCATCGATCCCGGATTCGCCAACGACCTGTTCCCGATGACATTGATGGGCCTGTGCTCCGAGGTGCGCCGGGTGCGGGCTTCGGAGCTGCTGGACTACACCAACTACGAGGGTGACTACGAATTCGAGATGGGCATCGGCCGCGAGCCCGAGTACAAGCCGATGCTGGAAGACCGCGACATGCTGATCTTCGCGTGGGGCGCGACCGTCCCCATGATCGCGCACGCCGCCGGCATCATGCTCGACGAAATCACCACCACCTGGGACAAGTGGGTGACCCCGAGGGAGCGCAACTCCGCCAGGGGCGTCATCAAGCCGGGGCACGTCGCCGCGGTCCGGTTCACCATCAACGGCGTCTACCGGGGTGAGACCCGCATCCAGCTCGAACACGTCAACCGGATCGGGCTGGACGCCGCCCCGGACTGGCCGACGGGCCACGACAACGACGTCTACCGGGTCGACATCGAGGGCACCCCGAGCATCTTCCAGGAGACCGCGTTCCGTTTCACCGACGGCTCGGGCCGGGACGCGGCCGCGGCCGGATGCCTGGCGACCGGCCTGCGGGCGCTCAACGCCGTTCCCGCGGTCAACGACCTGCGGCCGGGCTGGGTCACCCCGCTCGACCTCCCCTTGATCGCCGGTGAGGGCAGCATCCGCTGACCGGCGCACAGCGGGGGCATAGCTGCCGCTGACACGGGATACAGGGTTCGGCGCCACAATAACGGCTAGCCGGATGCGAGTTGGTGCTGCGGATACGAGGATCGGGACATGGCCAATCAAGACGGGACCGCGCTGGGCCTATCGATCGGAACCACCAACCTGGCGGCCGTCACCTCCGACAAGGCCATCACCCGCAAGCCCGTCCTGACGCTCTACCCGGATCGTCCCGCCGAGATCGGCATCCCCGCGGAGAGCCCGGGATTGCACGGGCCCGGCGTGGTGATCACCGGCTTCGTCAACCGGATCGGTGACCCGCGCGGCGTCGTGGCGGCCGACGGCTCCGTGCACCGCAGCGAGGTGTTGATCGCCGACGGGCTGCGGGCGCTCGCCCGCGCCGCCAATCATGGCCGCGCCGTGCCGGACGACGTCGCGGTGACCTATCCGGCGCACTGGGAGTCGCACGCCGTGGAGGCCCTCGGCGCCGCCCTGAGCGAGATCCCCGAGTGGTCGCGACGCGCGCGTCCCATCCTGCTGATCCCCGACGCCGCGGCGACGCTGCTCGCCGTGCGGACCAACCCGGGCATACCGCCGCGCGGAACCGTGGCGGTCTGCGATTTCGGCGGCGGCGGCACCAACATCACGTTGATGCGCGCCGACGGTGACTACCGCGCGCTGGCTCCGACCGTTCGGCACCGCGATTTCTCCGGCGACCTGATCGACCAGGCGCTGCTGGGGGTCGCCATCGCCAACATGCCGACGACCGGTGCGTTCCCGACCGGCACCGCGGCGATCGGCTCGCTGAGCCGACTGCGCAGCGCATGCCGGATCGCCAAGGAACAGCTGTCCTCGAGCACGGTTGCCACGCTGACGGACGGGCTGACCGGTGCGCGTGGCGAAGTGCGGCTGACCCGCGACGAACTCGACGACGCGATCCGTCCGCCGCTGGACGGTGTGATCGCCGCGTTGGAGGAAGCCTTGGCGCGCAACGGAATCCGTGATCTCGTCGCGGTGGTCTCGACGGGCGGCGGGGCGAACCTGCCGACCGTCACCACCGCGCTGGCGCGCCATTTTCGCGTTCCCGTGGCCACAACACCGCGCCCCCAGCTCACGGCCGCGGTCGGCGCCGCGTTGCGGGTGGCGCACGGTCCCGGCGACGCTGGCGCGACCCTTTCGGCGCCCGCCGCGCCCGTCACCGCGGCGGTGCGGCCGGATCCGCGCCCGGTAGCCACCGCGACCGCCCAAGCACCACTGGCCGAGCCGACAGAGGCACAGTTGGCGCGCGCGTGGTCGGGCACCGGACACAACTCGCGGGTAAGCGCCGCGACGGGGTATCCGGCATCCGAATCCGACACGCCAACCGGGACGGCCGACGCGGCACCCGGGGCGGATGAGCCCAAGCGGCTGATTTCGCGCCGGCATCTGCTGCCGGCGGCGGCGATCATCATCGCCGTCGCGGCGGTGCTACTGGTGGGAACCGCCGTGGCGATCGGACTGACGTCGCAGAACAAATCGGCGACCACGCCCACGCCGACTTTGGGCACGACGCCGATGGCCAAGCCGCCGGCTCCCAACAGCGCGACCGCCCAGCCCGCCGCGCCGCCATCGGACGTTCCGGTTCCGTCAACCTCCGATACCACCCCGCCCGCAGACACCGAGACGCCGATGACGACCACGCCCCGGGCCACCCCTCAGGCGGCTCCACCGGCCGCGCCAGCGGGTCCGGTGATTCCACGTCGGGTGGCGGCCCCACCGATTCCCCCCATCCCGGGCGTCAATGAACCCATTCCCGGGCTCGACCGGGTCAACGAGATCATCGAGGGAATCGAAGGCAACCTTGGCATCAGCGGGTTGGGGCCGATACCCGGTCACTGACCGCTAGATTTCCGGGCTCAACCCTTCTTGCCCTCTTCGCCCTTGTTCTCCTCCTGGGCGGCCTCTCTCAGCTTCTCGTTGAGGGCCTTGTCCTTTTCGATCTGTTCCTGCAGGTCTTTTTCGTCGCGCTGGCCTTCGCCCTCGTCACCGCGGCTTTTAGTGCCTTCGCCCTCCGAGCCCTCCGGCGCTTCGTTCTTCGGGTTGCCGTCTTCATCCAGCCAGTCGTTGACCGCGGTGCCGGACACACTTCCCCCGGTACCCGGCAGCACGATCGTTGGCTTGTCCTTGTAGGCCTCCATCATCTTGGCGGCCTCTTTTTTATCGTCCTCGTCCGGCTCGGGCTTCTCGGTCGCCGGTTGGTCGTCGTCCTTGCCACCGGTTTGATCAGCCTGTTCGGCTCGCTCCTTGGGTTGATCGTCTTGATCCTCCTGATCAGCTTGTTCGGCTCGATCAGTCCCTTTATCGTCTTGCACGCTCATGCGTCTACCCCCTCGCGGTCGCAGGTTGACGATTGCAAGGGGTTACCCGCTGCGCCGTTGTGCCGAAACTCTCATCGGTGCGCTGTGTCGCGCTTGACCAGCACGACCAGCGCCTGCGGAATCCGCATGGGCTCGGGTGTGCTTGACAGGCGCTCGGCCAGCCCGGCCTCCAGTTGCTCGACGAATCTCGTCGCTCGCTCGTCGTGCAACCCGCCCTCGAGCGCGGCGGCCAGGGAGGGGAACAGCGCGAAGCGAGCGAAGGCCGCCCACTGCGCGCCGAACGCCTCTGCGTCGTGGTCCAACTGGTAGCGAGCCCAGAACCGATCCTCGGCGTTGAACATCTCTAGGTGCTCGATCATCAGGCCCTCGAACCGGCCCTTCGGTGCGAAGGGGGCACGAAAATCCTTCTCGGCACGAGGAAACGTCGGAATCGTCATGCGCCGCAACTCATCTGGGTGCAGCAGCCCGTCTCGTTCCTGATCGCCCAGCGCCTCGACGATGGCATCGAGCAGCGGGGCGAAGCCCGCCGAGCCGTCGTCGTCGGCGGCCAGCGTCAACGCCACCAGCCGGCCCTCGGGCGCCAACTCGCGGCCGCGGAAGGCGACGAAGTTATGCCAGTCGAGCGCGGCCTGGTCCGCGAAGGCCGACTGCACGGCCACGTCCCTGCTGCGCGAGACGTGTACGTGATCGTGCACCTCGCAGGGAGTGCGGCTCAGCCATTGGGTTGCCCACGACGTCCAGCCCAGGTTGACCGTCTTGGACGGCACGATCTGGTCATAAAACGAACGGCCGACGGCGGAGGTGAACGTCGCGGTGTCGGAGTGCAGGTAGCTTTCCGGGTCGTCGGCCACCGTCGAGAACAGCGCCGCGAAGTCGTTGCGCGGTACGTCGGTGTGCGCCACCAGGATTGCGTGGTCGTGGCGGGTGCGGCGGCGCAACACCGCGATTGCCGCCGACAGCGGCTTCAGCGAATTGTGACCGTTGGCGGCGCCGTAGTCGGCGATGACGATCGGCTGCGGAGGCTTGGGCAACGTCACTTGCTCGGCGGCCCGCTCGAAGGCCGCGATCGCCTGTGCCAGACCGGCGGCCCGCAGCCGCGTCGCCTCGGTGTAGTCGGGCTCGGGCCGCACCACAATGCTCGATTCTGGCATCTGGGATTCAGGCGGCATAGATCGACGATAATCGTTGCGCTGATTATCAGTTCGTCGTCGGGTAGCTCACGCCGGTTAGCTGCGCGGAAAGCTCCCACAGCCGCCGGCAGTCGTCCTCGTTGCGCGCCCGCTCGGGCACCTTCGCCAAAGCTACCCCGCCGCCGGCGGCCTCGAAGGGGCCGCGGGGCCCATAGAACGCGCCACCTTCGGCGCGCGGCGCGGTGGCCGCGTACAGCGCCGGCAGAATCCCCTCGTCGATCTCCTGCCACAGGAACGGCGTGAACCGCCAGGACGCCTTGTACAACCGCTCCATCAGCGCGGGCTTCTCGCGCCCGTGCGAAGGTCCGGCGGTCTGCAGGTTGGTCTTGGTCAGGCCGGGATGTGCGGCATTGGACACGATGCCCCAGCCGGCCGCGCGGCTGCGCCGGTCCAACTCGAGGGCGAACATCAACACCGCCAGCTTCGACTGGCCGTAGGCCGACATCGGAGAGTAGGACTTTTCGAACTGCGGGTCTTCGAAGTGAATCTTGCCGCTCTGCCGCGCCGCCAGGCTGCTCAGCGACACCACCCGCGCACCCTTGGCTGCTCGCAGCAGTGGCAGCAGGTGGGCGGTGAGCGCGAAGTGTCCGAGATGGTTGCTGCCGAACTGCAATTCAAATCCGTCGGCGGTGCTCGCGCGTTCCGGCGGCGTCATGACACCGGCGTTGTTAATCAGGATGTCGAGCGGACGGCCCTCGGTGTTGAGTTGCTCGCCCAGCGCGGCGACGGCAGCGAGCGACGACAGGTCGAGCGATTTGATGGTCAGCTTGGCTCCGGTAACCGTGGTGCGGATTTCGTCGATCGCCGCCTCACCCTTGGCGCGGTTGCGGATGGCCATCACGACATCGGCGCCCGCGGCCGAAAGTCGCCGAGCCAGACCGAACCCCAGACCGCTGTTCGCCCCGGTGACGACGGCCAATTTTCCGGACAGATCGGGCACGGTGGCGACGAGCTCGCTAGCCATGCGTATCACTCCTTACCGGTACCGGCGGGTCCTAGTGTCCGCGGGCCACCCACTCTTCGTAGTTCACCATCTCGTCGCCGATCGTGGTGCTCTCGCCGTGGCCGGTGTGCACGACGGTCTCGCCGGGCAGCTTGCCGAGCCGCCCGGAAATCGACTCCAGAATCGTCGGGAAGTCGGAATACGAACGCCCGGTCGCGCCGGGGCCGCCCGCGAACAAGGTGTCGCCGCTGAATACGACGCCCAGGTCGTGCACGTACCAACACACCGATCCGGGGGAGTGGCCCGGCGTGTGCAAGGCGCGCAGCTCCGTGCCGTCGATCTTCAATGTCTCCCCGTCGGATATCGAACGGAAATCCTTGTCCGGATGGGTCATTCGCCACAATACCTCGTCAGCGGGGTGCAGCAGCACAGGCGCGTCCAGCGTCTTGCCGAGTTCGGGCGCCACCGTGACGTGGTCGTTGTGGCCGTGCGTGCACACCACCGCCACCACATGGCGACCCGCCACCGCCTCGACGATCGGCGCCGCGTCGTGAGCGGCGTCGAACACCACAACGTTCGAGTTGTCGCCGATCAGCCAGATGTTGTTGTCGACTTCCCAACTGCCGCCGTCGAGTTCAAAGGTGCCGTGGGTGACCACCCGATCGATTGTCACCATCAGAGCATCACCACCGAACGCAGTACCTTGCCGCCGTGCATTCTCTCGAACGCCTCCTCGATGCCGTCTAGCCCGATTCGCTCGGAGACAAACTTCTCGAGCGGAAGCCGGCCCTGCAGATGCAGGTCGATCAACGTCGGGAAGTCGCGTTCGGGAAGGCAATCGCCGTACCACGACGACTTCAGTGAGCCGCCGTGGCTGAAGAAGTCCACCAGCGGCATGTCCAGGCGCATCTCGGGGGTCGGAACACCAACCAGCACAACGGTTCCGGCGAGGTCGCGGGCGTAAAACGCTTGCTTCCACGTCTCCGGCCGGCCCACCGCGTCGATCACCACGTTGGCGCCGAACCCGTCGGTGAGGTCCTGGATCGTCTTGACCACGTCGAGTTCGCGGGCGTTGACGGTGTGCGTGGCGCCGAACTCGCGGGCCCAGTCCAGTTTGGTGTCGTCGGTGTCGACGGCGATGATGCGCCGCGCGCCCACCAGCGCCGCACCGGCGATCGCGGCATCACCCACGCCGCCGCAACCGATGACCGCGACCGTGTCGTCCCGGGTGACCGCGCCGGTATTGATCGCCGCGCCCAGCCCGGCCATCACCCCGCACCCCAGCAGGCCCGCGACCGCGGGGTCGGCCTCGGGATTGACCTTGGTGCACTGGCCGGCGGCCACCAGCGTCTTGTCGGCGAACGCCCCGATGCCCAGGGCCGGCGTGAGTTCGGTGCCGTCGGTCAGCGTCATTTTCTGCGCGGCGTTGAAGGTGTCGAAGCACAGGTGCGGTCTGCCGCGCTTGCACGCCCGGCATTGCCCGCACACCGCGCGCCAGTTCAAGACGACGAAGTCGCCCGGCGCCACGGCGGTCACGTCCGGGCCGACCGCCTCGATTCGGCCGGCCGCCTCGTGGCCGAGCAGGAACGGATAGTCGTCGTTGATGCCGCCCTCGCGATAGGTCAGGTCGGTGTGGCACACCCCGCAGGCGATGACGTCGACCAGAGCCTCCCCGGGCCCGGGGTCGGGGACGACGATGTCCACCAATTCGACGGGTTCGCCCTTCTTGCGTGAAATCACGCCGCGCACTGTCTGACTCATGGGCTCCAACCTACTGACCGCCGCCATACATCTCTCCGCGGGTTGTCCACCCATTTGCCGCTGGCAACCGGCGGGACGATTACCGGGTGTAGCGTCCCTGGGCGTGACGGCTTTGGAGACCACCGAAGAATTCACCGAACGGATGACCGCCGCCATCGACGGCGCCAGCCTGACGCTGTTGCTGAGCATCGGGCATCAGACCGGCCTGCTGGACACGATGGCCGGGCTCGAACCCTCCACCAGCGAGCAGATCGCCTCGGCCGCGGGACTGAACGAGCGCTACGTCCGGGAGTGGCTGGCCGGCATGACCACCGGACGGGTGGTCGAGTATGACCCCGACACCGCCAGTTACGCATTACCCGCCGAGCGTGCCAGGGTGCTGACGCGCGCGGCCGGACCGGACAACCTGGCCCTGGTGACCCTGCTGTTTCCGGTGCTCGCCGAGGTCGAACAAAAAATAATCGGGTGCTTCCGCGCCGGCGGCGGGTTGCCGTACAGCGAATTTCCCCGTTTTCACGCGTTGATGGCCGAGCAGAGCGGCGTGGTGTACGACACCGCGTTGGTGGACGTGGTGCTGCCGTTGGTGGACGGCCTCTTGGAGCGTTTGCGGTCCGGCGCCGAGGTGGCCGATTTCGGCTGCGGCAGCGGGCACGCGATCAACGTGATGGCACAAGCGTTTCCGGCCAGCCGCTTCACCGGCATCGACTTCTCCGAGCAGGCCATCGCCACCGGGATGGAGGAAGCCGCCGGCCGGGGCCTGACCAATGCCTCCTTCGAAAGCCACAATCTGGCCGATTTGGACAAGGCGGACGCCTACGACGTCATCACGGTCTTCGATGCCATCCACGATCAGGCGCAGCCGGCGCGGGTCCTGGAGAACATCTACCGGGCGCTGCGGCCCGGCGGCGTGCTGCTGATGGCCGACATCAGGGCGTCCAGCCGGCTCGAGGAGAACATCGGCGTCCCGATGAGCACCTACCTCTACACGACGTCCCTGATGCACTGCATGACGGTGTCGCTGGCGCTGGACGGGGCCGGACTGGGCACCGCCTGGGGGACGCAACTGGCCGTCTCGATGCTGGGCGATGCGGGGTTCGGCGATGTGAGCGTGGCCGAGATCGAATCGGACCCCATCAACAACTACTACATCGCCAGGAAGTGATGGCGGCCCTCGACGCCCTGGACGCCTGGCCGGTCGGGGCTGCCGCCGCCGCGGTGGTCGGCCCCGGTGGCGTGCTGGCCAGCCACGGCGACACCGGTCGGGTATTCGAGCTGGCGTCGGTGACCAAGCCGCTGGCCGCCCGGGCCGTGCAGGTCGCTATCGAGGAAGGGGCGGTCGGCCTGGACGCGGCCGCCGGCCCGCCCGGCGCGACCATCCGCCACCTGCTGGCCCACACGTCCGGTCTGTCGATGCACTCCGACCAGGTGCTGGCCGCGCCGGGTGCCCGCCGGATCTACTCCAACCAGGGCTTCACCGTGTTGGGCCAGGCGGTGGAACAGGAGACCGGCATCGAGTTTGCGCGCTACCTGAACGAGGCGGTGTGCGAACCGCTCGGCATGGCGGCGACCCGCCTGGAAGGTGGCGCGGTGGCCGCCGGATTCGGGGCGAGCTCGACGGTGGCGGACCTGGCGGCGTTCGCGGGTGACTTGTTGCGCCCGGCGACGGTCTCCGAGGGCCTGCATGCCGAGGCGACGACCGTGCAGTTTCCCGGTCTGGATGGCGTTCTGCCCGGTTACGGAGTCCAGCGGCCCAATGATTGGGGGCTTGGTTTCGAGCTCCGGGACACCAAATCGCCGCACTGGACGGGCGCGAATAACTCCGCGCGAACGTACGGCCATTTCGGCCAGGCAGGCGGCTTCATCTGGGCAGATCCCGAAAATGACCTGGCGCTGGTGGTGCTGACGGACCGGGAATTCGGGGAGTGGGCCCTGGGACCGTGGCCGGCGCTTTCTGACGCCGTGATAGCCGATTACAGCTAGTGGGAAACGAACACTAGCGCAACAGGGGTATCACAAGGCACAATAGACACGCACGACACAGACACGCACGACACACAAAAAATCGAAGATTTCAGCACGCTGCCCTGTTTGTCGGGTCCGCAGGTCGTTGGGGAAGACGTCCCTCGTGGAACCGAAGGAGCAGGAAATGCGAGCGTCGAATCAATTCGCCGACGTGACGACCGGCGTGGTGTACGTGCACGCGTCGCCCGCGGCGGTTTGCCCGCATGTCGAGTGGGCGTTGTCGTCGTCCCTGGGTGCCAAGGCGAATCTGACCTGGACGCCCCAACCGGCGATGCCCGGACAGCTGCGCGCGGTCACCAACTGGGTCGGGCCGGTGGGCACCGGCGCCAAGCTGGCCAACGCCTTGCGGTCCTGGACCGTGCTGCGGTTCGAGGTCACCGAGGACCCCAGCCCCGGAGTCGACGGCCACCGGTTCAGCCACACCCCGCAGCTCGGCCTGTGGAGCGGGGCGATGAGCGCCAACGGCGACGTCATGGTCGGGGAGATGCGCCTGCGGTCGATGATGGCCCAGGGCGCCGACACCCTGGCCGCGGAATTGGACTCGGTGCTCGGCACCGCGTGGGATGAGGCACTCGAGCCCTACCGCGATGGCGGCGACGTCGGCGAGGTGACCTGGCTCAGCCGGGGAGTCGGTTAGCCGATCGGCGGCCCGACTGCGCCACTGCCGGCTCCCGCAGACCTACCCCGAAACCTGGACTAGGCCTTGGCGGGCCGCAGAATCTGGAGCGCGCCCGGCACCGCCGAGATGTCGGCCGGCAGTGCGCAGGCGAAGTCGCCGTCGGCGTAGACGTTGATTCCGGGGCACTCGACGTGGATTGATCTGGCCCTCGCCGTGCTCACCTCGTCGAGGTTGACGTGGGTGCCCTTCATCACGGTGGGGAACAGCCGGACCAGCTTGGTGCGGGAGGCCTCGTGCACCATCGTGATGTCGAGCAGACCGTCGGTGTGGTCGGCGGCGGGACAGATCTGCAGCCCGCCACCATAGCTTCGGGTGTTGCCGAAGGCGGCAAGCGTGATATCGGCATCGACCTCTTTGGTGCCGTCGAGCACCATGCGGAACGGCAGGAGCCGCAGCTGTGAGAGCTCGGCGAGCATCGCGACGTAATAGCGCAGCCGGCCGTGCGGCCAGGTCATCCGGTTGGCGCGATCGGTGACCAGTGAATCGAAGCCGGTGGCCGCCACCGTGCCGAACCATTTCTCGGCGCCGTTGCTGTCCCGAATCAACCCGAGGTCAATGGATTCCGTGCAGCCGTCGACGACGATGTCCGCGGCGGCCTCCGCGTCCTTGGTGGGAATGCCGAATTCGCGGGCGTGGTCGTTGCCGGTTCCGGCCGGAATCACGCCCAGCGGAATGTCGGTGCCTGCCATCACCTGCAGGGCGTTGGAGACGACGCCGTCGCCACCGGTCACCATGACCGCGTCGGTGCCCTTCTCCAATGCCGCGCCCACCAGATGCCGCGCGTCTTGCGCGTCGTCGCCGATGATTTCGACGACCTCCACGCCGCGGCGGTGCAGCCGCGCGATCGCGAGCTGGGCGGCGTGGACCGCTGCGCCGTGGCCCGACACCGGGTTGGTCAGCGCGATCACCTTGCCGATTTCTCGGCGGCGTGGCTCGGCCGTCACGGAATCAGCTTGCCGGGATTGAGGATTCCGGCCGGATCCAGTGTGGCCTTGACCGCGCGTAACACCTGCACTCCCAGCTCGCCTATCTCGTCGCGCATCCACGGCCGGTGGTCGGCACCGACCGCGTGGTGGTGGGTGATGGTCCCGCCAGTGGCCATGATGGCATCCGATGCGGCCTTTTTGGCGGCCTTCCATTGCTCGATCGGGTTGCCCCGTTGCCCGGCGACGACGGTGAAGTACAGCGAGGCGCCGGTGGGGTAGACGTGGGAGATGTGACACATCACCAGGGCGGGTGTGCCTGTGGCGGCGAGTGCATCGGTAAGTGCTTGCGTGACAGCGGCTTTCAGCGCGGGAACATTCGACCAGTCAGTGGCGGTCTCCAGTGTTTCGCACAGCGCGCCCGCCGCCAGCAGAGAATCGCGCAGGTACGGTGCGCCGAATCGGCCACGCTCCCAGGCCTGCGCCGGACCGTCGCCCAGCGAGGTTCCGCCCTCGGACGCCAGCAGTGCGCTGGTTTCGGCATGCCGGCTTTCGACGTGTTCCTTCGTGCCTTCGAACATGGTGATGGCCAGGCAACCGCCGGTGATCTGAGACTCGCCGATCGACTCGGTGGTGGCCAGGTTGACTCCGGTCTCGGCCTCGTCGGAGAGTCGAATGACGGTGGGGCCGGTGGCATTTTGAGTGACGGCGCGCAGCGCCGCGGCCCCGGTATCGAAATCCGGGAACGACCACGCCTCGTAGCGGACGACTTCCGGCACGCGGTGCACGCGCAGGCGCACCTGGGTGATGACGCCCAGGGTGCCCTCCGACCCGATCAACAGCTGGCGCAGGTCGGGGCCCGCGGCGGATTCCGGTGCGCGACCCAGATCGATGGAGCCCACCGGAGTGACCACGCGTAGCCCGCGCACCATGTCGTTGAACCGGCCGTACCCCGCCGAGTCCTGACCGGAGGAGCGTGTCGCGGCGAAGCCGCCGATGGTGGCGTACTCGAAGCTCTGCGGGAAATGGCCGAGCGAAAAGCCTTGTGCGCCAAGGAGGCGTTCGGCGTCCGGGCCCGTGACCCCGGCCCCGAAGACGGCCTGACAGGACACGTCGTCCAGCGAGATCAGTTGGTCGAACCGGCGTAGGTCCAGCGAGACGACGGCGGAGAACTCCCCGCGGATCGGATTGAGTCCGCCGACCACACTGGTGCCTCCGCCAAAGGGCACGACGGCGATGCGATGCTGCGTGCAGTAGCGCAGGGTCGCGGCAACGGCCTCGTCATCGCCGGGTAGCAACACGGCGTCGGGCGCATCCTGGGGGCCGGGCTGGGCGCGGTTGAGCAGGTCGATGGTGGATTTGCCGCCCGCATGCAGCAACCGATCGGGGTCAGCGGTGCGGCAGTATTCGGCTCCGACGATGGCGGCCAGGGCGTCCTGATGCGACTGCGACAACGCCGACGGGCGCAATTGCACCTCTTCGGAGCGCAACTCGGCCGTGCGGGGCCCCTCGACCCCCACGGCCTGTTGCAGCAATGACCGGATCCCCTCTGACAGCGGCCGGGCCGCGGCGGGATCTCCCCACGCGTTCCATTTCATCGGTGGCAAAAGCGCGTGAGGTTCGGTCATGCGTTACAGTATTACACATGTCGTCAATCCGTAACAGTGAGCTGGACACCGGCGAGCGGATCCTCGCGGCGGCGGCCAGCTGTGTGCAGGATTTCGGCGTGGACCGGGTGACGCTGGCCGAGATAGCCCGGCGCGCGGGCGTCAGCAGGCCGACGGTGTACCGGCGCTGGCCGGACACTCAGTCGATCGTGGCGGCCCTGCTGACGCAGCACATCACCGAGGCGATGCGCGAAGCACCGTTGCTCGCAGATGATCGCGAATCGCTTGTGCGACAGATAGTTACGGTGACCAATCTGCTGCGGGCGGACGGAGTGGTGATGTCGGTGCTGCACTCGGACCTCGCGTCGACGTACATCACCGAACGCCTGGGGACGAGTCAGCGCATGTTGATCGACGCGCTTGCCGCCCGGCTACGGGTGGCACAGCGGCACGGCAGCGTCCGGCTCGGCGACCCGATCCAGATGGCGACCATGGTGCTGCTGATCGCGCAGTCGACCATCCAGTCGGCGGGGATCGTCGAGTCGATGCTGGCCGCCGACGCGCTGGTCACCGAGCTTGCCTACTCGCTGAACGGATATCTGTCGTGATACCTGATCCGACCGCCCTGAATGCTGTGCGCCGCACGGCCGACCTGACCGCGCTCGCCGACGGTGAGCCCTTGGACGTCGTGGTGATCGGCGGCGGTATCACCGGTGCCGGGATCGCGTTGGATGCGGCGGCGCGCGGGCTGCGGGTGGCACTGGTGGAGAAACACGATCTGGCGTTTGGCACCAGCCGGTGGAGTTCCAAGCTCGTCCACGGCGGGCTGCGCTACCTGGCGACCGGCAACGTGGGCATTGCCCGGCGCAGCGCCATCGAGCGCGGAATCTTGATGACGCGCAACGCCCCCCACCTGGTTCATGCGATGCCCCAAGTGGTGCCGCTGCTGCCGTCGATGAGTGCGGGCAAGCGGACGCTGGTGCGCGGCGGGTTTTTGGCCGGTGACGCGTTGCGGTTCCTCGCCGGCACCCCGGCGTCGACCCTGCCCCGTTCGCGCCGGATCTCGGCGGGGCGCGTCGTGGAGATGGCGCCGACCGTGCGACGCGACGGTCTGGACGGCGGCTTGTTGGCGTACGACGGTCAACTCATCGACGACGCCCGACTGGTCACCGCGGTCGCCCGCACCGCGGCGCAGCATGGCGCCCGAATCCTGACCCAGGTGTCGGCATCACAAGCCACCGGCACCTCGGTGCGGTTGACAGACATGCGCGGTGGGGAATCGTTCGACGTGTCGGCGCGCGCGGTGATCAACGCGGCCGGGGTGTGGGCGGCCGAGATCGACGACTCGCTGCGGTTGCGGCCCAGCCGAGGGACGCACCTGGTGTTCGATGCCAAAGCATTAGGCAATCCGACTGCGGCACTGACCATTCCGATTCCCGGTGAGCTCAACCGCTTCGTCTTCGCCATGCCCGAACAGCTGGGCCGTGTTTATCTGGGTCTTACCGACGAGGCCGCTCCCGGCCACATGCCCGATGTGCCCGAACCGTCGGTCGAGGAGATCACGTTCCTGCTCGACACGGTGAACACCGGATTGGGGACCGGGCTCACCGCCACCGACGTGATCGGCGCTTACGCCGGGCTGCGACCGCTGATCGACACCGGCGAAGGCCGCACCGCCGACGTCTCCCGCGAACACGCCGTCGTGGAGTCGTCGTCGGGGGTGATCAGCGTGATCGGCGGCAAGCTCACCGAATACCGCTATATGGCGCAGGATGTGCTGGACCGCGCGATTCGGGTGCGTCGGCTGCGCGCCGCGAAATGCCGGACCCGCAATCTGCCGCTGATCGGGGCGCCGGCCAACCCCGGGGTGATCGCCGACCAAGACACCGCGCTGCCGGTGTCATTGGTGCAGCGTTACGGGTCCGAGGCGCCTAAGGTGATTGCTTCGGCCACCTGCGAACGTCCGACCGAACCAGTCGTCGAGGGAATCGATGTCAGCAGAGCGGAATTCGAATACGCGATAACCCATGAGGGTGCCCTCGATGTCTCCGACATCGTCGATCGGCGGACCCGGATCGGGTTGGTGGCGCGCGATCGCGAGCGGGTTGTTCCCGTGGCAACCGAGTTCTTGGCGCGGGTGGGCTAGCCGCTTCCGCGCACCCTGGACTTAGTCAGACGACTTATCCGAGTCCTCGGATTCTTTGGAGTCCTCTTTGTCTTCGGAGTCCTTGTCGTCGTCGGAGTCCTCTTCGTCGTCGGAGTCTTCGTCGTCGTCCGAGTCTTCGTCGTCGTCGGAGTCCTCTTCGTCGTCGGAGTCCTTGGAATCGTCGTC
>NZ_JCALCO010000004.1:0-257351 GCF_059812385.1 Mycobacterium sp. NGS58
CACCACCTGCCGCGGGACGCCATCCGCCGACGGGAACAGTGTTCGCAGGCTCTCGTGCCGACCCACCACATCGGCCAGCGCGGCCCCCAACGCCTCGGCATTCAGGCGCCCACTGAGCCGCAACGCCACCGCCATGTTGTACACCGCGGACGGGCCCTGCAACTGGTCGATGAACCACAACCGATTCTGCGCAAACGACAACGGCACCGCCGAAGGCCGCTCCACCGCCACCAGCGGCTCCAGCCCACTACCGTCGCCACCCAGTCGCGGTGCCAACTGGGCCACCGTGGGAGCCTCGAACAGCGTGCGCACCGAAAGATGGGCTTTCAGAGTCTTATTGGCCGCGGCGATGGCTCGCATCGCCGAGAGTGAATCGCCACCCACATCGAAGAACGACTCATCGACCCCGACCCGGTCCAAGCCCAAGACCTGGGCGAAGATCCCGGCCAAGATCTCCTCGACCGCGGTGGCCGGAGCCCGGTAATGATCGACATCGCCATACTCCGGCGCCGGCAACGCCCGCCGGTCCAGCTTGCCGTTGACCGTCAACGGCAACGCGTCAAGCACCACCACCGCCGCCGGCACCATGTACGCGGGCAGGCGCTCAGCCAGCTCTTCGCGGACCTGGGTCGCGTCCGCAGTACCCGTGATGTATCCGACCAACCGCTTGTCGCCGGGACGGTCCTCACGCGCGATCACCGCCGCCTGGTCAACACCCTCGACGCCGGCCAGGGCGGCCTGCACCTCACCCAGCTCGATGCGATAGCCACGGATCTTCACCTGATCATCCGCGCGGCCCAAATACTGCAACTGCCCGTCGGCGCCCCACCGCACCAAATCCCCGGTGCGATACATCCGTTGCCCCGCACCGAACGGACATGCCACGAACCGCGACGACGTCAAGCCCGGCCGGCGCGCATACCCGTAGGCCAGCCCGGCTCCGGCCACATACAGCTCGCCCACCACGCCGGCCGACACCCGGCGCAGCCCGGCGTCGAGCACGAACAGCGCAGCCCCGGCCACCGGAGAACCGATGGGCACCACCGGAGAGCCCGCCGACAGCGGCGCACTGGCCGCCGCATACACCGTCGCCTCGGTGGGGCCGTAGGCGTTGATCAGCACCCGATCCGGCGCCCAGCGATCCACCAACTCGACCGGACAGGCCTCACCGGCCACCACCAATGCCGCCGACTCCAGCCCCGCCGCCGGCAACACCCCCACCGCCGAGGGCGTCTGGTTCAAGACGGTGACCTGTTCGCGAATCAGCAAGGCGTGCAGGTCATCCGGTGACGCGGCCACCTCCTCGGGCACCACGACCAACCGCCCGCCATGCAACAACGCCCCGAAAATCTCGTACACCGACACGTCGAACACCAGCGAATGCCATTGCGACCACACCCGCCCGGCCCCGACCGCCAGACCACCGGCCTCGGTGTTCAACAGCTGGGCGACGCTGCGATGTGCAACTGCAACCCCTTTGGGCACACCGGTAGTGCCCGAGGTGTAAATCAGGTAAGCGACATCATCCGGCACCGGCGCCGCCGGCAACCCGGTGCTGAGCTGGCTGAGCACGGCCGGATCGTCGACATCGACGACCACCACCCCGGATTCGCCAAGCCGGTCGGCGAGCGTCCCCGTCGTCACCGCGGCGACCGGCGTGGCGTCGGCGACCATGAACTCGATCCGCGCCGCGGGCAGCGCGGGATCGATCGGAACGTAGGCGGCCCCGGTTTTCAGGATCCCCAGGATCGCCACGATCGCTTCGGCCGAGCGCGGCACCAACAGCGCCACACACTCCCCCGGGCCCGCTCCTAACCCAACCAACAAGTGCGCCAACCGATTCGAGGCCTCGTCCAGCTCCCGATAGGAGATGGAGCGGCCATCGCAGGTCAGCGCCAACGCGTCCGGCGTTCGCGCCACCTGTGCGGCAAACAACTCCGGAATCGACACCGACGCCGAAGGGCGGCCCAGCACCGCCAGATTGCCCCACTCATCCAGCCCGGTCCGCTCATCTTCATCGAGGAGGTCAAGCGACAACAACCGCCGAGTCGCATCGGAGGTCATGGCCACCAGCACGGTTTGCATTCGCGCGAAGAGCGACTTGACCCTGGCTGCGTCGAACACGTCGGCGTCGTACTCGACGCGCAGGCCCAATTCGGGACCTGGAATGGCGGCGACCGTCAGCGGGTAGTGGGTGGATTCGTGCATATGGAACGAGGTGATGGCCAAGTCCTGGCCGCCCACCAACGCGGCGGTGTCCACGGGGTAGTTTTCGAACACGAACAAGGTGTCGAACAGCTGGTCGTGTCCGGTGGCGCGGTGGATCTCGGCCAGCGCCAGATGCTGATGCTCCACCGTGTGGTTGTGGAAATCCTGCAGCCGATCCAGCAGGTCGGTGCCCGTGGTTGCCGCGCTGATGCGTGCCCGCATCGGGACCGTGTTGATCAACAGCCCCACCATCGAATCAGCACCGGCCACTTCCGCCGGCCGCCCCGACACCGCGGTGCCGAAGGCCACATCGTGCTGGCCGGTCAGCCACACCAGCACCTGCGCCCACGCCGCCTGCAGCACGACGTTGACAGTGGTGTGCTGCGTGCGCGCCAACTCGCCGACGGCGCGGGTGAGCTCCGCAGAGATCCAAAACGATTCAGCGCCTGGCGGTCCCGGCTCTAATCGCCCTGGCGGACTCACCAAGGTCGGGGTGTCGAGACCGGCCAGCACCTCACGCCAGGCCGCGTGGGCCGCATCGCGATCCCGCCCGGCCAGCCAGCCGACAAAATGGCGGTACGACGGCGCCGAGGGCAGCTGGCGTCCGTAGTAGCCGGCGAAGATTTCGCCCAGCAGGATCGGCAACGACCAGCCGTCCAGGACGATGTGGTGATTGGTCAGCACCAATCGGTGCCGGTCTTTCGCGGTCCGAATCAGCACCGCCCTGAATGACGGCGGGTCAGCCAGATCGCACACCGCGGCCCGTTCGGCAGCACCAATCTCCTCGACCCAGTCGTCGACGTCCAAGTCAGCGCCGTCCAGGTCGATGTACCGCCACGGCAGCACCGGATCGGCCGGGATGATCTGCACCGGCTCGTCGAAGTCCGCGCAGAATCGGGCCGCCAGGTTGGGATGCCGGGTCACCACCGTGTGCAGCGCCCCGCGTAGCCGATCCTGGTCGAGGGATCCGCTGAAAGTGATGTCGAGCTGCACCGCGTACACATCGTGGCCGCCCTGTGCGGTGCTGCTGTGGAACAGCAGTCCCTGCTGCAAGGGGGTCAGCGGCAACACATCAGCGATGCGGTACTGCTCCTGCAGCTCGTCGAGCTGGGGCTGGGTCAAACGAGCGGGAGCGACATCGGACGGCGTCCACCCGCCCCCGCCGCCGCGAACATGCGCGCAGATCCCGGCCAGGGCCTCAAACCACAACCGGCCCAGCCGGTCGACCTCTTCGCGGTCCACCGCCGATGGGGCCCACGTCCAGTTGGCGTGCAGCTGTGGACCGGATTCGGTGTCCACCGTGCCGGCGTTGAGCTCCACGGTGTGCGGCAACGGCATCGCCGCCGGCATCCCCGCGACGGCGCCGCTGAGCGACAGCCCGTCCCGGTGAACCCGCCATACATCGTCGAATACCTCGGCCGCCGAACCCAATCGGCCCAGATAGTTGAACCCGATCGCCGGGTCGGGGCCGGCCAGCTCGATGTCGGGATTCAAGTAGCGCAGCAAACCGTAACTCAACGGATCCGGCAGGGCGCGCAGCTGCTCCTTGGCGTCCTTGACCAACGCTCCCAGCGCCGCCTCACCGGCGACCACTTGTGCCCACGTCAACCCGCTGACGCGTAGCGCCGCGGGATATTTGGTGGTGAACCATCCCACGGTGCGCGTCAGGTCGACATCGGGGGCCAGCTCCTCGTGGCGTCCGTGTCCCTCCACGTCGATGCCGATCGGCGCGCCACGGCGCCCGGAAAACTCCGCGACTGCCAACGCGAAGGCGATCAGCAAAATGTCGTGCACCCCGGCATGAAATGCCGTCGGCACCTCGCCCAGCAGCACCCGGGTGGTCTCCGCGTCCAGCGACACGGACAAACGGCCGGCCGCGGCGAACGTGTCGACCCCGGGCCGCACCGCCGGCAGCACCGCCGGTGTGGCCGCCACCTGCCGCCACGTGTCGGCCTGATCGACGACCGCCGGCGTGCATGCGTGCTCGGCCAGCAGCGACGACCACCGGGCGAACGAGGTTCCCGCCGCCGGAAGAGCTATCGGCTGCCCGCCGCGGCGCTGGACCCACGCGAGGTTGAGGTCCTCCAGCAGAATCCGCCACGACACCCCGTCCACGGCCAGGTGGTGAATGATCAGCGCCAACTGACCAGTCGAGCCGGCCCACAGTGCGCTGAGCATCACCCCGGCGGCCGGGTTCAGCCTCGACCGCGCCTCGACCAGCGCCTCCTCGGACAACGCTTCCACCGCGCGCAGGCAATCGCCGGCATCCACCGAACCGGGTTCGGGAACCTGAAGCAACCAATTGCCCGCGCCGTCGTCCTCAGCGCGCAGCCGCAACATGCCATGGCGATCCAGCAGCGCCTGCAACATGGCCACCACATCGGGCTCGCTCACGCCGGGCGGGGCATGCACCACCACCGTCTGGTTGAACTGGTCAACCGGGCCACCGATGTCCTGCAGCGACCGCATGATCGGGGTCGCGATGACCGGCCCGACGCCCTCGTCAATGCCGCCGGCGTCGCCGCTGGCCACCGTGGCAACCCGGGCAAGCCGGGCCACCGTCTGCTCGACGAACACGTGACGGGGCCGAAACACCAGGCCGGCCGCCCGCGCCCGGGCCACCACCTGCATCGACAGAATGCTGTCCCCACCCAGCTCAAAGAACGACTCGTCGACGCCGACCCGCTCGAGTCCCAGCACCTGGGCGTAGATCCCGGCCAGGATCTCCTCGGTCGCGCTTGCCGGCGCCCGGTAACGGTCCCCGTGCTGGTACTCCGGCGCCGGCAACGCGCGGACATCGAGTTTGCCGTTGGTCGTCAGGGGCAGCGCGTCGAGGACCACCACCGCGGTCGGGACCATGTAGCCCGGCAGCCGCTCCGCCAGGTTCGCGCGCGCGGCGGCCGGGTCGGCGATACCGGTGACATAGCCGACCAGACGTTTGTCGCCGGGGCGGTCCTCACGGACGATCACCGCCGCCTGCTCGACCCCGTCGAGGCCGGCCAACGCCGCCTGCACTTCACCCAGCTCGATGCGGTACCCGCGAATCTTGACCTGCTCGTCGGCGCGCCCGACATACCGCAGCTGCCCGTCAGCGCCCCAGCACACCAGGTCGCCGGTGCGATACATGCGCTGTCCCGCGCCCCCAAACGGGCACGCCACGAATCGCGACGCACTCAGGCCGGCCCGGTCCGCATACCCATAGGCCAGCCCGGCACCGGCGACATACAACTCACCCACCGCGCCGAACGGCACCGAATGCAACCACCCGTCCAGTACGAACAGGGCCGCACCGGGTACCGGCCGACCGATCGGCACCGACCCTGCCTCCGCCGACCCCGCCTCGAGCGGCGCGCTGATTGCCACGACCATCGTCGTCTCGGTCGGGCCGTAGGCGTTGCGCATCGTCCGTCCCGGTGCCCACCGATCCACCAACTCGGCCGGGCATGGCTCGCCGGCGACCATGACCGCCATCGATGCCAAGCCCTGGGGCGACAACACCCCCAACGCCGACGGGGTTCGGGCGAGCGCGGTGACCTGCTCGGTCATGAGCAACGCGTGCAGGTCCGCCGGGGAACTGGCCACCTCTTCGGGCACCACCACCAGCCGCCCGCCACCGAGCAGCGAACCGAAGATCTCCCATACCGAGGAGTCGAACCCGTACGAGTGACACTGCGTCCACACCCCGGGCCTGGGCAGGTAGGTGTCCAGCACCTCGAGCAGCTGGGTGACGTTCCGGTGGCTCACAGCCACCCCCTTGGGCACGCCGGTGGTGCCCGAGGTGTAGATCAGGTAGGCGATGTCGTCGGGCGCGGGTGCCTGCAAGGGCGTGTCCGGGCAGGTCTCGATCCGAGGGTCATCGACATCGACGACGGGGACGCCGCATCCGTCCAGCCGGGGGCGCAGGCCCGACGAGGCGACCGCGACGGTCGGCGCGGCATCGTCGACCATGAATTCGATGCGCGCGTCGGGGTGCGCCGGGTCGATGGGCACATAGGCCGCACCGGTTTTGAGAACCGCCAACATCGCGACGACCGTCTTGGCCGAGCGCTCCAACAGCAACGCCACCCGATGTCCGGGACCCACACCGTCGGCGGCCAGGAGATGAGCCAGCCTGTTGGACGTCTCGTCGAGTTCCCTGTAAGACATCGAGCGGCCCTCATACGTCAGCGCCAACGCCTCCGGAGCGAGGGCCACTTGCGCAGCGAACAGCGTTGGGATCGAAGCCGACGTGCTCAGCGGCCGGGTCAACGCCACCTGGTTGCCCCAACCATCGAACCGGTCGTGCTCAGCGGCATCCAGCAGGTCGATCGTCGACAGCCGCCGCGTCGGGTCGACGGTCATGGCAGCCAAGACCCGATCCAGCCGTCTCGCCAGATCACGGACCTCGAAATTCCAGGACGACTGCCCGTTCGACGCCGTGCTGAGGAAAAGGTCGTCACCGGAGCTGGAGAACATCAGGCCGAAGCCGTCTACGACGCCGCTGTTGGTCAAAAAGGCCGAAGCCGAGACGCCGCCAAACGGCAGGGCGAATCGAGACGGCAGGAAGTTGACGGTCACCCTGTCGAATGACCGCCCATGCCCTCGCGCTTTGCGCTCGAGGGCTTCCACCGGAAACCTTTGGTGCCGCACCGCTTCCCGTATTCGGGTGTCCACGTATCCGCAGAAGTCGGCGACCGTGGACGTGGGCGACAGCCTCAACACCAGGGGGACAACTCCGGCGACCATCCCCGGAAGCGTTTTCGACTCCGGACGCACGCGCCTGCTGACGGGAAAATCGAGCACGACCTCTGACCCATCCGCGTGGTACCCGCGGACCAGAAGCGCGCATGCCGCGGTGACGACCGACGAGCGAGGCACATTCCACACCCGGCATAACTCGTCGATGCGCCGAATCGTCAAGGGGTTTAACCGAACCGGATCAGAAGGCGGCTCCGGCTCCCGCGTGCCCCCGGGCTGGGGCAGGCGATGCTGCTCTCCGCTCTGAGCCGGGAGATTCTGCGCCCAATAGCTCTGGTCTTCCAGATATTCCTTGGACGCCTCGTATTCCTGCTCGCAGTCAACCAAGTCCTGCAAGGAACCCAAGAGGGCACCAGGAATGGGCGCCCCGGAGACCACCGCGGAGTAGACGGCCGCAAGCCGCTGGCCGATCAGCGCTATGCCCGATCCATCCAGGACTATGTGGTGGACGCACCAGAACAGATAGAACTCATCGTGACGCACCTGAAAGAGCGCAAACTTGAAGAGCGGCCCGGTAAACGGCATCGGTGTGCTTTGTATTGACGACGCTATCCGTTGGGCCTCGTGCAGCGAATCGCTCGAGCAGGTCAGGTCATAGAAGTCGACCTTGACCTCCGGGTAGTCGATCACGCTTTGCACGACCTGGCCGTCCACCTCGAAGAAGGCGGCTCGCAGTGGCTCGGCTTCGCTTACGGATCGGCGGATCGCCCACTCGAGGGCTTCACGTTCTACCGGGCCCTCGAACTTCACGAACAGGCCCAGCTGCCACCCCGTGCCGAGTTGACCCGTCTCCTGCGCAAGCCAAATCTCTAGCTGTCCCCGCGTCAGTGGTAGTGCCCGGTCCCCAAGCACCATCGACTCCTTCAACTAACAGAACTGGTGATCAGAAGCCCGGCCCGGTTGGAAGACTCAACGGCCGCGTATTGCTCCGGTTCTGTTCGATGGAATCCAGACACGAAGCACGCTTCGCCACGCCGGAGGCCGGCCGGCAGCCGACTGGGGCGCCGCCCCACAGGCTGTGGTGCTCCACGTTGATGCCCAAGACCAGAAAGCTCCCCCGTACGGCTGTCGAACGGATCGATCCTCAAAAGTTCCTCCAGCCGACCGAAGGCGAGATGAAACCGCTCCAAACCATAGTGGAGGTGGTCACGGCCTGTACCGGTTTCGGCGAACATTCTGGCGTAGCTCTAAGAACGGTGGCGGAAGAATCGCGGCCGTTTGGTTTACGGTGCGCTGACGTGCAGCGATCGGCCGACGGCACCACTTATTTACCGGCCAGTAAATAGCGTCCTGGGAGCCCCCAAACGTTCGCTGACGGTGCGGCGACTCGCCGCCGCGGCAGCCAATTCGCCACTCTGCCCATCCCTGCGTGACCGCTTCGCCGCGCCGCGCACTGTTGCCCGATCCGCGCACGCCTGGCGCGCGCGGGGGTTATGAGACCGAGACGCAGGACGGGACACGCTCGCCCATCGGCCGGCGACGGCGGTACCCTTCGCGGGCGTAGGGTGCATTACGATCCAATATCGCGTTGGGAAAGTGCCGATACGGAGACCACGCGCGTGGTTTACTCGTCAGAATCAGGTCGCGGTCCCTGATGCGCTGCTGATTTGAGGTGATCGCCGCACGGCTGATCTGCGGCGTCCATGCTCGAAGTGCTTGCTCTTTGGTGGACCGCGTTTGATGTGTAAGTTGCAAGTTCGAACAACTGACATACGCCAGTGTGGACGCGGGTGGAAGGTTGGATGCGATGGTCGAGCAGGGGGTGCGAGACGTTGCTGGAGCCGACTCCGATGTCGCTGACACAACTCCCTTGCACACTGGACAAGAGCCCGGCAGCCGAGCCGGTCTCCCGCGAAGCGCGGGCCGGCCTCCCGCTGCGCCACCAACGCTGAGTGGATCTCGAGAGATCCGGCGAAATCGGGGGTTTTCGATTTTCAAAGTTCTGGGACGGCTGTGGGTGCCGCTGGTCATACTCGCCGTGGTTGTTGCAGGAGGCTTCACCGTGTCACGACTGCACGGCATCTTCGGCTCTGAGAAACAACTCTCGTACTCCGACACCAGGGTGAATGATTCCAAGCCCTTCAACCCCAAGCATCTGAGATACGAGGTCTTCGGCCCACCGGGGACCGTGGCCGCCATCAGCTACTTCGACGTCAATGGCGAACCCCAACACCTCAAGGCAGAAAGCCTGCCCTGGTCACTGGAGTTCGCCATCACCTCGGCGACGGCGGTCGGAAACGTTGTGGCCCAAGGCGATACCAACAGCATCGGCTGCCGCATTCTCGTCGACAATGTGGTCAAATCCGAAAAAACTACTCATGAAACGGCCGCATTCACCTTCTGCCTGCTGAAGTCAGCATGAGCCAGCCACGACTGCGCTACGAGCAGGCGTTGCGCGACGAGCAGGCCAGGCCGCCCTTCGCGCCGCGCACAATCCGTCGATTTTCAGTGCCCATCATTCTGGCTTGGGTGGCGCTCGTCGTAATCATGGGCATCACCATCCCTTCGTTGGAGAAGGTCGAGCAAACCCATTCAATATCGCTGGATCCCACCGATGCGCCCTCGTTCAAGGCGTCGAAGCGCATCGGTGACAAGTTCAAAGAGAATGACTCCGGCAGCGGCGCGATCATCGTCCTGGAGGGGCAGGAGCCACTCGGCGATGCCGCGCACAGCTACTACAACAACATAATCCGCCAGTTACAAGCCGATCCGAAACACGTCCAGCACATCCAGAATTTCTGGGGTGATCCGCTCACGGCGGGAGCTGCGCAAAGCGCCGACGGTAAAGCCGCGTACGTACAAGTGGCGGTGCGCGGGAACCCGGGCTCGAGCGAGGCGAACGACTCGACCTTGGCCCTCGAGCACGTTGTGGCGCGCACCCCGGCTCCGCCGGGCGTCAAGGCGTATGTCACCGGACCCGCGGCGATCGTCTCGGATATGGGCCACAGCGGTGACCGTACGGTCATCCTCATCACCGCGGTGAGCCTCGCGGTGATCTTCATTACGTTGCTTCTCGTCTACCGATCGATCGTCACCGTCATCGTCTTGTTACTGATGGTCGGGATAGAACTGCAGGTGGCCCGGGGAATCGTGGCGTTCCTTGGCGATCACGGAATTATTGGTCTCACGACGTTTGCGGTAAATCTGCTGGTGTCAATCGGCATCGCGGCGGGGACCGACTACGGAATCTTCTTCTTCGGTCGATATCACGAGGCCCGCCAGGCCGGCGAGGACCGAGAAACGGCCTACTACACGACATACCACGGCACGGCAAAGATTGTTCTAGCCTCCGGTTTGACCATCGCCGGGGCCCTCTTCTGCCTCAAATTCACCCGACTGCCCCATTTCCAGGCTCTGGCGGTGCCTTGCGCGCTCGGCGTGGTGGTCGCCGTCGCGGTAGCCCTCACGCTGGTTCCGGCGGTCCTTCACGTCGGCGGTCGCTTCGGCCTGTTCGACCCCAAACGACGCATTACGGCACACCGATGGCGGCGGATCGGCACCTCGATCGTGCGGTGGCCGGCCCCCATCCTCCTCGCGACTTTGGCGGTCGCGCTCGTCGGCCTGCTGACGCTGCCGGGCTACCGACCGAGCTACAACGACATGAACTACATCCCGTCGAACATTCCTGCCGCCCAGGGCTTCGCGGCCGCCAAGCGGCACTTTCCCCCGTCGCGGATGATGTCGCCCGAGATTTTGATGGTGGAGGCCGATCACGACCTCCGAAACTCGGCAGACGCATTGGTGCTGGACAAGCTCGCCAAGGGCGTCCTCGCAGTTCCAGGTATCTCCACCGTGCAGGGCCTCACGAGGCCTGAAGGCACACCGATCGCGCACACGTCGATCCCGTTCATGATCGGCATGCAGAACGCGGCACAGCTGGAGATCATGCCGTTCCAGAAGGAACGCATGAATGACATGCTCGTGCAGGCCGACGAGTTGGCAAAAATGATCGCCCTCATGCAGCACATGTACGGCCTGATGCAACAGCTCGTCGCGACCACCCATCACATGGTCGGCGAGACGCACGACATGCAGGCGATCACCAACGAGATGCGCGATCACATTTCGGATTTCGAGGACTTTTGGAGGCCGATCCGCAGCTATTTCTACTGGGAAAAGCACTGTTACGACATCCCGATCTGCTTTTCTCTGCGATCCATCTTCGACACACTCGATGGCGTCGACGAAATCACCGACAAATTGTCGGACTTGGTAAAAGACCTTGATCAGATAGACCTCATAATGCCGCAAATCGTCGCGCAGTTCCCGACGATGATCGAGACCATGCAGAGCATGCGAACCATGATGTTGACCATGCACAGCACCATGTCCGGGATCATGTCATCGATGGACGAGGCGACCAATAACTCGACGGCTATGGGTAAGGCGTTCGACGCCGCCAAGAACGACGATTCCTTCTATATCGCCCCCGAGGTCTTCAATAATGCGGACTTCAAACGGGTATTGGATATTTTCGTGTCGCCGGACGGCAAGGCCGCTCGGATGCTCATCACGCAAAAGGCCGATCCCGCGTCGCCCGAGGGCATCGGAAGGGTCGACGCGATTAAGAGCGCGGCGGAGGAAGCGCTCAAAGGCACTCCGCTGGAATCCGCCAGGGTATACCTGACCGGCACCGCGGCGTTCACCAAAGACATCATCGACGGCTCCAAGTACGACCTGCTGATTGCGGGAGTCGCGGCGTGCTGCCTGATTTTCATCATCATGCTGATCGTGACGCGAAGTTTCGTTGCCGCGTTGGTCATTGTGGGAACGGTATTGCTGTCGCTGGGTGCATCCTTCGGATTGTCCGTGCTGGTCTGGCAGTATTTACTCGGCGTACCAATACACTGGCTCGTCCTCATCATGGCCGTACTGGTGCTCCTGGCGGTGGGGTCTGACTACAACTTGTTGCTGGTAGCGCGTATGCAAGAGGAATTGGGCGCCGGCATCAAGACGGGCATCATCCGCGCGATGGGTGGCACCGGCAAGGTCGTGACAAATGCCGGTCTGGTGTTCGCATTCACGATGGCGTCAATGATCGTCAGCGACTTGGTCATCATCGGCCAGATCGGCACGACGATCGGGCTGGGCCTGCTGTTCGACACGCTGATCGTCCGTGCGTTCATGACCCCATCCATTGCCGCGCTGCTGGGACGCTGGTTCTGGTGGCCGCAACGAGTACGCCCCCGCCCCGCCAGCGCTTTGCTTCGCCCGACAGGATCCCGCCCGTTGGTCCGCGCCCTGCTGAAACAGCCTCCCGTCGGTAGCGGAATTCCCAGTTGATCGCCGCATGAGTACCAAATACTCTCGGGAGCCCGCGCTGGCGCGGATGATCCGCAGGTTGTCGGTGCCCATCATCTTGGCTTGGGTGGCGCTGACCGCGGTGGTGAGCCTGGCAGTTCCGTCGCTGGAGCATGTCGGGCAGAAGCATTCCGTGCCGCTGGCTCCTCAAGACGCGCCGGCGGTGCAGGCCATGAAGCGAATGGGCCGTGATTTCAAGGAATCCGACTCCGACAGTTTCGCGATGGTCGTGCTCGAGGCGAAGCAGCCGTTCGGCCCCGACGCTCACACGTACTACGACAAATTAGTTCGTGATCTCAGGGCCGATCCGAAGCACGTTCAGCATGTGCAGGACCTGTGGGGAGACCGCCTCACGGCAGGCGGCGCCCAGAGCCCCGATCGCATGGCCACGTATGTGCAAGTGAATCTGGCCGGTAACCAGGGCACGACGCTGGGACAGGAATCGGTGGCCGCGGTCCGGGACATCGTGGGCCGGACGCCGCCGCCACCGGGCGTCAAGGCCTACGTCACCGGTCCGGCAGCGCTTGTATCGGATATGCAGCGCAGTGGTGACAGATCCATCCTGAAGATGACCGCCATAGGCGCCGTGATCATCTTCCTGGTACTGCTTTTCGTCTATCGTTCGATCACCACCGTCGTTCTGTTGTTGCTCACGGTCGGGGTCGAAGTACTGGCGGCGCGGGGAATCGTCGCATTTCTCGGTAATAACAACATTTTGGTGCTCTCGACGTTCGCCACCAGCCTGCTCACGGCCCTCGCGATGGCAGCCGGAACCGACTACGCGATCTTCTTCCTCGGGCGATATCAAGAGGCCCGTCAGTCGGGTCAGGACCCGGAAACGGCGTACCACACCACCTACCGCGGCGTCACGCCCGTTGTCTTGGGATCTGGTTTGACGATCGCCGGCGCAATCATGTGCCTGAGCTTTACCCGAATGCCCATTTTCCAGACCATGGGCATGCCGTGCGCGGTGGGCATGGTCGTCGCGGTCGTGGTGGCGCTCACGCTGGTTCCAGCGGTTCTGACCCTGGGAAGTGGGTTCGGAATCTTCGACCCCAAGCGCGCGATCGGCTACGGCCGGTGGCGCAGGATCGGCACAGCGATCGTCCGCTGGCCCGGGCCGATCCTCGTCGCGACCATCGCGATCGCGCTGATCGGTCTGGCGACGCTGCCGGGCTATAAAACCAGTTACAACGACAAGCTCTATATCCCTAAAGACATCCCTGCGAATGTCGGGTATGCGGCCGCGGATCGGCACTTTTCGCAGTCCCGAATGATGCCCGAAATCTTGCTGCTCGAATCGAATCACGACATGCGTAACCCAGCTGACTTTCTGGTGTTGCACAGGGTGGCCAAGGCGATCTTCCGAGTTCCCGGCATTTCTCGGGTGCAGGGCATAACGCGGCCCGAGGGTACCCCGATCGAACACACCTCCATCCCCTTCTTGCTCAGCCTGAAAAACGCGACTCAGCTTCAATACGAGCAATACATGCAGATGCGCGCCGATGACATGCTCAAACAAGCGGACATGATGTCGACGCAGATCGCGACGATGAAACGCCTGTACGCATTGCAATCGCAACTCACCGACATCACCCATCACTCGATCGGCGTCACCAAAGAGATGGTCGGCGTGGTGAATGAGTTGAGGGACCACGTTTCGGACTTTGAAGATTTCTTCCGACCGATTCGCAGCTACTTCTATTGGGAAAAGCATTGCTACGACATTCCGATTTGCAACTCGTTCAGAGCGGTATTCGACACGATCGACGGTATTGACGAGCTCGGCGACAAGATGGAAGACCTTGTCAAGGATCTCGACAACATGGACGCTCTGTTGCCGGAGTTGCTCGCGCAATATCCCCCGATGATCGCGATGGCCGAAGACGCCAGGAACATGATCCTGAGGATGCACAGCACGATGGCCGGGATGCTCGGCGGGATGGACGAATCGAGCTCGAACACCACTGCCATGGGAGAGGCGTTCGACGCGGCCAAGAACGACGATTCCTTCTACCTGCCGCCGGAAGTGTTCGACAACCCGGACTTCAAGAAGGCGATGGAGTCGTTCTTGTCTCCGGATGGGAAGGCCGCGCGGTTCATCATTTCGCACCGGGGCGACCCCGCCACGCCCGAGGGCATAGCGAGGATCGACAAGATCAAAACGGCGGCCGAAGAGGCGCTCAAGACGACGCCCCTCGAGAGTGCCAACGTCTATCTCGCCGGGACGGCGTCGACCTTCAAGGACTTCCACGACGGGGCGAAATACGACCTGTATATCGCGGGAATCGGTGCGCTCTGCCTCATCTTCATCATCATGCTTGTCCTCACCCGAAGCTTTGTGGCCGCGCTGGTCATCGTCGGCACGGTGGCGCTGTCGTTGGGCGCGTCGTTCGGCCTGTCGGTGCTGATTTGGCAGTACGTTCTGGGCTTCAAATTGCACTGGATGGTGCTTCCGATGTCCGTCATCGTCCTTTTGGCGGTGGGGTCTGACTACAACCTGCTGCTGGTGTCCCGGATGAAAGAGGAAATAGCCAGCGGCATCAACACCGGCATCATTCGCGCGATGGCCGGTACCGGCAAGGTCGTGACGAATGCGGGCCTGGTCTTCGCCTTCACCATGGCATCGATGGCGGCGAGCGATTTGCGGATTATCGGTCAGGTCGGCACGACCATCGGCCTGGGCTTGCTGTTCGACACCCTGGTCGTCCGCTCGTTCATGACACCGTCCATCGCCGCGCTGCTGGGACGCTGGTTCTGGTGGCCGCAGATCGTTCGCCCTCGTCCGCCCAGCCGGATGCTTCGTTCCCGGCCGCCGCGGCCGGTCGTGCGCGAACTGCTCGGGGAGAAGTTCGGCGGCGACGACGCGGTCACCGCTCCGATTCCGAGGCCTACGAGGCTTCCGTCCTACTAGTCAGGGCCGCCGGCGCCGGCTCGTTGCTCGTTCCGACACATGGTTGCCGGTCAGCCGGCGACCGCTCCGGGCTCGAAGTAGGGTGCACCGTATTCGGTGATCGGCTGGAAACCGCGCTTGCGCGCTTTCTCCGCGGCCTTGCGGATCAGCGCATAGATTCCGACGAACGCCGCGTGATCGGTCATCACAAACGGTGTCAGCAGGCGGTTGTGCACCAGCGAGAAAGCCACCCCGCTTGCCGGATCGGTCCAGCCGAGGGAACCACCCAGGCCGACGTGACCGAAGCCGGGCATCACGCTCCCGATCGGCAGGCTGTGGTAGCCCAGGTGGAAAGCCAATGGAACGTAGAGGTTACGGTCCGGCCGCAGGCTCCGCTCCCCTGTGAGACCCGCGACCAACTGGCGGGAAAGGAATCGCGTGCCGTCGACCTCGCCGCCGTTGGCGATGGCGCCGTACATCCGGGCCAGGCCGCGCGCCGTCGCTACGCCGTTCGCCGCCGGGATCTCCGCGTCCAGCAGCGGAGTGTCGCCCCGAACGGCGCCCATGAGGCCTTTGAAGTACATCGACCGGTACGCCCCGGATATCTCGTTGGCGACCGTGCGCGTCACATAGCTCAGGACGGGGTTTCTGATCATGCTTTGCGGGCCGATGATCTCGGCGACCCGGGTCGGCGCCTCGACCGGCGGCCGGCCGAGGTGCAGGCCGTCGATGTCCAACGGCTGGGCGAGTTCCTCGCGGATCAGGGTGCCCATGCCTTTCCCCGTCACGGCGCGGCCCAGGCCCGACATCAGCCAGCCGAAGGTCAGCGCATGGTATGCCGATTTGCCCAGTAGCCGCCCGGGGGCCGCCGCGGCCAGCTTTTCCTCCATCACGACGTGATCGAGCAGGTCCTCCATGGTGGCCCCACGCAGGCCCGACAGGCCGGCCTGGTGTCGCATCACCTGGCGCACGGTCAGCTCGGCCTTGCCGTTCGCCCCGAATTCCGGCCAATACTCGGCGACGGGGGCTTCGTAGTCGATCAGCCCGCGGTCCGCGAGCCGGTGGATGACGGTCGAGGCCATTCCCTTGGTTGCCGAGAACACCATCGGGGCGGTGTCCGCCGTCCACGGCTGCTGTCCGCCGCGGTCGGCCCAACCGGCCCAGACGTCCACGACGGGTTGGCCGTCGAGATACACCGCAAGAGCGCCGCCGCCGAAACGGCGGGCGGGAAACATGGTGGCAAAGCTGCGAACGACGCATCCAAAGTGTGAGTCCGCCGCGCCGGACACACGATGACCTGCGTCAAGGTCATCGTGGACAGGGACCGCGCGGCGATCGACTCGGGTTTCCACCGTCACATTTTCGAATTTACTTGGATTTCACACCGGGCAGGAGCGTAATCAGATTGTTTATCTATCCGTTATTCTGACGCTGCCGATAATATTTGCTGGGCCGCCAGCGCCGGGGTTAGCTCTCCCGCCTTGACCTGCCGTTCGATCTTGGCGCGCATCTTACGAACCTTCGGGCTGGACAACAGCCGGTCCAGCACCGTGTCGCGCACCATCTGCCAGGTCCAGTCGACCAGCTGGGCCCGCCGGCGCGCCTCGAATTCCCCCGCCTCGGTGAGGACCTGCCGATGACGTTCGATGGTGTCCCACAGTTCCTTGAGGCCGGTCCCCTCGGCCGCGCTCATCGTGAGAACGGGTGGCCGCCAAAGGGTTTCGCGCGGATGTATCAACCGAATGGCCCCGGCCAGCTCGCGCGCCGCCGACCGGGCTTCCGCGAGGTGATCCCCGTCAGCCTTATTCACCACGACGACATCGGCCAACTCGAGCACGCCCTTTTTGATGCCCTGGAGCTGATCGCCACCGCGCGCCAGGGTCAGCAACACGAAGGTGTCTACCATGTTCGCCACGGTCACCTCGGACTGACCGACCCCGACGGTCTCGATCAGGATCACGTCGAACCCGGCGGCCGCCAGCAGGACCGCCGCTTCGCGGGTGGCCTTGGCCACCCCGCCCAGGGTGCCCGACGTGGGCGACGGCCGAATGTATGCATCCGGGTGCATCGCCAGCCGCGCCATCCGGGTCTTGTCGCCCAGAATCGAGCCGCCGGTGCGAGTCGACGACGGATCGACGGCCAACACCGCCACTCGATGGCCCAGTTCGATCAAATGCATGCCGAGGGCCTCGATGCTGGTGGACTTGCCCACCCCGGGGATTCCGGTGATGCCGACCCGATACGCAGCACCGGCGTCCGGCGTTAGCTTCAGCAGCAGCTGTTGGGCCTTCTCGCGATGGTCGGCCCGGGTGGACTCCAGCAGCGTGATCGCCCGTGGCAACGCCGCGCGGTCGCCGTTGCGAACCGCCTCGGCCAATTGCTCCACGGAGCCGTTCCGTTCGGACGCCATTTAGTCGAGTGTGTAACCCAGCCGGTCGGCGAGCTTGTGCAGCAAGCCGATTGCGGCGTCGGCGATCACCGTCCCGGGCGGGAAGATGGCGGCGGCCCCGGCCTCGTACAGCGCGTCGAAGTCGCCCGGCGGGATGACGCCGCCGACCACCACCATGATGTCGGGCCGCCCGACCTCGGCCAGCGCGTCGCGCAGCGCGGGCACCAGCGTCAGGTGACCGGCGGCCAGCGAGGACACCCCGACCACGTGCACGTCGTTGTCGGCAGCCTGGCGGGCCACCTCCTCGGGCGTGGAGAACAGCGAACCGACGTCGACGTCGAATCCGATGTCGGCGAACGCCGTCGCGATCACCTTCTGGCCGCGGTCGTGGCCGTCCTGGCCCATCTTGGCGACCAGGATCCTGGGGCGCCGGCCGTCGGCTTCGGCGAACTTCTCGACGAGCTCGGTGGCGGTGTCCATGTTTCCGGCCTTTCCAGCTTCGTCGCGGTAGACCCCGGCGATGGTACGGATCTCCGCCTGGTGCCGGCCATACACCTTCTCCAGGGCGTCGGAGATCTCGCCGACGGTGGCCTTGGCGCGGGCAGCGTCGATGGCCAGCGCGAGCAGGTTGTTGCCCAGCCCGTCCTCACCCGCGCGGCCGTGGGCGGCCGCCGCGCGCGACAGCTCCGCCAGCGCCGCGTCCACCGCCGACTGGTCGCGGGTTTCCCGCAGCTCCTTCAGCTTTGCCAGCTGCTCGGCGCGCACCCGGCTGTTCTCGACCTTGAGGACCTCGACCTCCTGGTCCTCTTCGACCTGGTACTTGTTGATCCCGATCACGGGCTGGATCCCCGAGTCGATGCGGGCCTGGGTGCGTGCGGCGGCCTCCTCGATGCGCAGCTTGGGAATGCCGTCGCTGATGGCCTGCGCCATGCCGCCGTGCTCGGCGACCTCGGCGATGTGGGCGCGGGCCTTTTGGGCGAGGTGATGGGTCAGCCATTCCACGTAATAAGAGCCCGCCCACGGGTCGATCGGGCGCGTCGTGCCCGACTCCTGCTGCAGCACCAGCTGCGTGTTGCGGGCGATACGGGCCGAGAAGTCAGTGGGCAGCGCGAGCGCCTCGTCCAGGGCGTTGGTATGCAGCGACTGCGTGTGCCCCTGCGTTGCGGCCATCGCCTCGATGCAGGTGCGCGCGACGTTGTTGAAGGCATCCTGTGCGGTCAGCGACCAACCGGAGGTCTGCGAATGTGTGCGCAGCGACAGCGATTTCGCGTTCTTCGGGTTGAACTGCGAGACCAGCTCGCTCCACAAGAGCCGGCCCGCCCGCAGCTTGGCGACCTCCATGAAGAAGTTCATCCCGATGCCCCAGAAGAAAGACAGCCGGGGTGCGAACTTGTCGATGTCCAGGTCGGCATCCAAGCCCGCCTTGATGTAGTCGACCCCGTCGGCCAGCGTGTAGGCCAACTCCAGATCGGCTGTGGCACCGGCCTCCTGGATGTGGTAGCCCGAGATCGAGATGGAGTTGAACTTGGGCATTTTAGAGCTGGTGTAGGCGAAGATGTCGGAGATGATGCGCATCGACGGCTTGGGCGGATAGATGTAGGTGTTGCGCACCATGAACTCTTTGAGGATGTCGTTCTGAATGGTGCCGGCCAGCTTCTCCGGCGCAACGCCTTGCTCCTCCGCGGCCACCACGTACAGCGCCAGGATCGGCAGCACCGCGCCGTTCATGGTCATCGACACCGACACCGTCGACAGGTCGATGCCGTCAAACAGCTGGCGCATGTCGAGAATGGAATCGATTGCCACACCGGCCATTCCGACGTCACCCTGCACCCGGGGGTGATCGGAGTCGTAACCGCGGTGGGTGGCCAGGTCGAAGGCCACCGACAGACCCTTCTGGCCCGCGGCCAGGTTGCGCCGGTAGAAGGCGTTGGACTCCGCGGCGGTGGAGAAGCCGGCGTACTGCCGAATAGTCCACGGCTGGTTCACATACATCGTCGGGTAAGGGCCGCGCACGAACGGCGGTTCGCCCGGGAAGCTGTGCAGCGGATACCCTTCGGCTTCGACGGCCGCACGGTCGGCGCCGATGTACACCGGTTTGACGTCGATATCTTCCGGTGTCTGCCATGTGAGTTGGTCGGGTGTGTACAAATGCGCGGCCGCGGCCGCCGCCACGTGTTCGGCGACCGCGGCCTCGGTCGCCGGCGTGACAGTCCGCTCGCTGCGCAGCGGCACATCGGCGAAGCTGCCAACCGCAGGTGCAGTGGTCGTCATCGTAACTACGCCCCCAGCCTGGTGAGGAGATCCGACAGAGCTTCAACCGCGTTGATCTTCGCGGTCAGGAAGTGGTCCGGTTGGTGCTCGGCGTCGGCCACGGCTTTTTCGGGCCCGGCCAGATAGACGCGCGCAATCCCCGCGCCGCGCGCCGCCTGCACGACGCCGGACGCCTCGTCCTGGTAGCGCTTGTCGGTGCCGCAGATGACTGCTGCCGCCGGCGATCCCGCGGCCACCACCGCTGACGCCACACCGTCGACGTCGACCGTTCCCGGGTTGATCGCCTCGATGCCACCGGAAGCCAACAGGTTCGAGGCGAACGTCGCGCGGATGTTGTTCTCGGCCAGCGGGCCCAACGGCAGCAACAGAACCTGGGGCCGGGATCCGATGCGGTGCAGGTACGCATCCGACCGGTCCCGCAGCGCCTCGAATTCCGCGGCGTAACGCACCAGGTTTCCGGCCGCGAGCGGCGAATACGTCGAGTCGCTCTGCGGCAGAGGCGCTTCGGCGAGGTCGGGGAACTCGTTGACACCGGTGACGGCGGTCCTGCGGTGCGCGATGTCGTCGCTGCGGCGGGCGGCCACCTCGGCGATCTGGCCGGCGATGAAGTCGCGGGCTTTCGTGAATCCGCCGTGCGACTCGATGGCCTGGAAATGCGCCCAGGCCTGCTCGGCCAGGCGCAGGGTGAGGTCCTCCACGAACCACGAGCCACCGGCCGGGTCCAACACGCGACCCACGTGTGACTCTTCGAGCAGCAACAGTTGCGTGTTGCGCGCGATGCGACGGGCGAAACTCGTTGCTATGCCTGGGAATCCGCCGTCGATCGCCACGTCGAACGGGAATACCAGCAACGAGTCGGCGCCGCCGACGCCGGCACCGAAGGCGGCCAGGGTGCAGCGCAGCATGTTCACCCACGGGTCGCGCTGGGTCATCATCGGCAGCGACGTCTCGGCGTGCACCACGGCCGCGCCGGCATCCGGCTCGCCGACCACCTCGGCGACCCGCGCCCAAAGATGGCGCGCGGCGCGGAACTTGGCGATCGTCATGAACTGGTCGTCGTCCGCGGCGAACCGGAAGCTGATCTGCCGCATCGCCTCGCCGATCGACAACCCCGCCTCGGTCAGCACCCGCAGATAATTCACCGCGGCCGCGACACCGGCGGCGAGCTCCCACGTCGCGTTGGCACCGAGGTTGTGGAACGCGGGCCCGTCGACGGTGATCGCGCGCACACCGGTGTGACCGGCGGCCCGCCTGGCCACGGCGATCACGTCGTCGATGTTCGGGGCGGGCCGATCACTCAGCGCCGCGCTCAGCGGGTCGCCGCCCAGGTCGATCGACAGGGTGGCGCGCTGCTCGGGTTCCACCCCGTCCGCCAGCGCTAGCGCCACGTCGCTGGCCGCCGGGTAATCGGCCCCGGCCTCGAGGATCAGCGGCGCCATGCTCAGATAGACACCCTCGAGCGCTTCCCCCAGCTGGTCGGCCGCCACGCCCGATTCCCCGATCCGCAGGACCAGGGCGCCGGCCCCGTTGCCGAGTGCGTCCAGCACCGCGGAGTTCACGTCCTTGGCCGCGACGCCGGGCACCGGGGTAGCTGGGACGGCCTCGGCGACCTTCCAGCCGGTCTTGACGTCCCGCAACGCGTCGCCACCGCGCACAAAGGGCCACTCGCCCGGCAGCGGCGGTTCCGACAGTTCGTCCAGGGCGGTGTAGAGCGCGCGGATCGCGACGCCGTCATAGGTCGGGGTTTCCAGCAGCCGCTCGGGCGCGTCCCCTAATTGCTCGGGGTCCTTCCGGGTGCTTTTGGCCAGCACACCGGCGACCGCACTGCGCCAACGCCCGCGAACCTGTTCTAGGTCGGCGAGCTCGGGTACATCAATGGACACCGATTGCTCCCTTTTCCCAGCACTTGGGCTACAACTCTGGGGATACCACTTAGCTACTGAGGCTAATTGATGACCGCTCGTCGCAAAAAACCGCCAGGTGCGGCGAGCGGCCCGATTTCCGGTGAAACACCACCCTCGGGAAACGGCTTATTCATCTGCGGCCCGTACCCTAGGAAGCCGTGACGGGTTCCGCCACCAGCAAAATCGCCGAGACGCTCCACGATCTCGGCTGCGCCATCGGCGTCGCCGCGCGAGGCGTGTCCCGGTCGCGGATCGCCTGGACAGTGGCGGGCATCACAGCGCTGGTGGTGCTGGCGTCGTGGCTGCCGCTCCCCTCGCCCGTGCAGATGCGTGACTGGGCGCAGTCCCTCGGCCCGTGGTTTCCACTGGCGTTCTTGCTCGCCCACATCGTCGTGACGGTGGTGCCCATCCCGCGCACGGCGTTCACCCTGGCGGCCGGACTGCTGTTCGGCCCACTGCTGGGCGTCGCGATCGCGGTGGTCGCCAGCACCGTGAGCGCGATGATCGCGATGCTGCTGGTGCGCGCACTCGGTTGGCGGCTGAATCGGCTGGTGCGCCACCGGTCGATCGACACCGTGGAACAGCGCCTGCGACAACGAGGCTGGCTGGCCATCTTGTCGCTGCGGCTGATACCCGCGGTGCCGTTCTCGGCGCTGAACTACGCCGCAGGCGCGTCGAGCGTGCGGGTGCTGCCCTACGCGGTGGCGACCCTGGTCGGGTTGCTGCCCGGCACCACCGCCGTGGTGGTTCTCGGCGACGCGCTGGCCGGCCACATCAGCGCGCTGCTGTATCTGGTCTCGGCGATCACGAGCGCCCTGGGTCTTACGGGTCTGGTCATCGAGATCCGGCACTTCCGTAGGCACCATCGCCGGGCGCACCGCTCCGTCGACGACGACCGCTCCCCCGAGCCGGCCACCATCGGCTGATCGCCGCCTCAGCCCTGCGTGCAGGATGGGAACGTGTCACGAGATCGATCGTCGCTTCCCACCAAGGTCGCCGGACGGCTGCTGCGATCGCGCCGCCTCATGCGCGCACCGATCTGGATCTACAAAGCCCGGGCGGGCGCCCTGTTCGGTTCCCGCATCCTGCTGCTCGAGCACACCGGCCGCAAGTCGGGCATGCCGCGGTACGCGGCGCTGGAGGTCGTCGACCACTCAATGCCCGACGTCTACGTCGTCGCCTCCGGCTTCGGCCGAAAAGCCCAGTGGTTCCGCAACATCGAAGCCAATCCCCGTGTGCGCGTCTTCGCCGGCAGCCACGCGCCCAGAACCGCCACCGCCCGAGTGCTGACCACCCCCGAGGCCGATCGCACGCTGGCCGCCTACCGGGCCCGCCACGCAAAGGCGTGGGAGCGGATGCGCCCGGTGCTCGAAGACACGCTCGGCGTCCCGATCACCGACACAGACACCCCGCTGCCGCTGGTCGAGTTGCGCCTGGATTAGTTCTGGTCCGGCCCCTTGATCGTCATCGCGGCGACCAGCGCCAGGAACATTGCGGCCGGAAGGCCGTTGACGACCTTGTCGCGCACCCGGACGTGCGCGCCGACGGCCAGCACGAAATACAACGTCAGCATCGCGGTCGTCAGGCGCGCCAGAGCGGGAAAACGGTTGACCGACAGCAATCCGACCGCGGCGGCCGCTTTGACCGCCGGCAGCACGGGCCGGACGTTCTCCGGGAGGCCCACATCGTCCAGGACCTTTTTGATGGGGGCCACCTGGACGCCGCACGCCACCGCGTCGACCGCGTGGAACACGCCGAGCGCCGTGTAGGTCTTCCGGGAACTCAACACACTCATCCCGCAATCCTAGGGAGTGAGCTCGCCCGCCGAGCCATCCGCCGGCTGGCGGGCGATCGCCTCTGCCTTGGCCACGGCCTGGGCGATCGCGGGGTCCGTTTCGGTGGAGAACCAGTCGGCGACGTCGGCGTCGTCGTCGGCGCTGTGCTTCGGGGCGTCCTCGACGGGCGATGGCTGAAATCGGAACACGCCATCCTGGCCCGGGGTTCCCAGCAGCTTGGTGAATCCCTGCAACGCCGCGTTGAAGTCGCTGGGCACCACCCACACCTTGTTGGCGTCGCCGCGCGCCATCTCCGGCAACGTCTGCAGATACTGGTAGGCGAGCATTTCGGGGGTGGGCCGGCCGGCCTTGATCGCGGCGAACGTCTTCTCGATCGCCTTGGCCTGGCCCTGCGCCTGCAGGTACGCCGCGGCGCGTTCACCCTGCGCGCGCAGCATCCGGGACTGCCGGTCGGCCTCCGCGGCCAGGATCGCGGCCTGCTTCGCGCCCTCGGCGGCCAGGATCTGTGCCTGCTTGTTGCCCTCGGCCTCCTTGATCGCCGCCTCGCGCATGCCTTCCGCCGTCAGGATCATCGCGCGCTTCTCGCGGTCGGCCTTCATCTGCTTTTCCATCGACGCCTGAATCGACGGGGGCGGGTCGATGCTGCGCAACTCCACGCGGGCGACCCGCAGCCCCCACCGGCCGGTCGCCTCGTCGAGCACGCCGCGCAGTTGCCCGTTGATCTGATCGCGGGAGGTCAGCGTCTGCTCGAGCGTCATGCCGCCGACGACGTTGCGCAGCGTGGTGGTGGTGAGCTGCTCGACGCCGACGATGTAGTTGCTGATCTCGTAGACGGCCGCCTGGGGGACGGTGACCTGGAAGTACACCACTGTGTCGATGTTGAGGGTCAAGTTGTCCTCGGTGATCACCGGCTGCGGCGGGAACGACACCACCCGCTCACGCAGATCCACCCGCGCGCGAACCCGATCGATGAACGGCACCAACAGCGTCAGTTGCCCGCTGACCGTGCGGCTGTACCGTCCCAGCCGTTCGATCACCGCCGCCTCTGCCTGAGGTATCAGTGCCACGGACTTGGCCACCACGACGATCGCGAAGATCACCAAGACGGCCAGCAGCACCAAACCAGCAACCGCTCCTTGCATCGGACTTCCTTTCGTTATCAGTCCTTGGCAGCTTCGTCTCGCCGCTACAGACTGCTTTTGAAGACCAGCGCTGTGGCGCCGTCGATCTGCATGACGGTGACCGGCTCGCCCGGCTCGTAGACGTCGCCCTCGTTGAGGGGCCGCGCGGACCACACCTGGCCGTCGAGTTTGACCTGGCCCGCGTCGCGCGCCACCCGTTCGAGCACCAGCGCGGTTTTGCCCTGCAGGGCCTCGATTCCCAAGCGCGGCGCCTGCGCCGGCATCAGCCGCCGTTTCAACGGCGGGCGAACGAGCACCAGCAGCAGCACAGACACGACGAGGAACACCGCCCCGTTCGCCCACACCGGAAAATCGGTCACCCAACTGGTCAGCGCGGCGGCCAGTGCGCCCCCTCCGAGCATCACCAGAAATAAATGGCCGGTGAGCGCCTCCGCACCGGCCAGCACCAGCGCGAATATTAGCCAAAGCACCGCGGCGTGCATGCGGCAAGAATACGCGTGATCGGCCTTTGCCGGGCAAAACAACTACACTGCGTGATCGTGTGGTGTCCCAGTGTTTCGCTGTCCCTGTGGGCCAATGCCTGGCTCGCCGGAAAGGCCGCGCCCGACGACGTCTTGGACGCGTTATCCGTTTGGGCGCCAAAGCAATCGGTGACCGCGTATGATGCCGTCGCTGCGGGCCACACCGGCCTGCCCTGGCCCGACGTGAACGACGCCGGGACGGTCACGCTACTGCAGACATTGCGCGCCGCGATCGGGCGACCGACGCCCTCGTGCGGCGGCGCCGGCTTGATGCGCGGGACGATCAACGTGGTTTTGCCGGTGCCCGGCGATGTGCGCGGCCTGGCCCCGGGAACGCAGTTCGAACGGGACGCTTTGGCCGCCGGCGAGGCGGTCATCATCGCCAATCCCCGCAACCCCGGCACCGCCGTGGGCCTGGTGCCCGAATTCTCCTACGAAGACGACGAAGACGCGCCCGAGGACTACGAGACGCGGCTGGCGGAATTGTGCGCGCTGACGTGGACCGTCTACTCGCTGCCCGGCGCACCGGTGCTGGACCACTATG
Organism: Mycobacterium sp. NGS58; assembly: GCF_059812385.1. NCBI lineage: Bacteria > Bacillati > Actinomycetota > Actinomycetes > Mycobacteriales > Mycobacteriaceae > Mycobacterium > Mycobacterium sp. NGS58. Next base: position 25,710 of record NZ_JCALCO010000004.1, read on the forward strand.
AACTCGGCGACGCCGAATACACGCTGCGTTCGGCCGTGCGCTCGGCCGCCGACGCCTTGGGCGCCATCGGACTGGGAGCCGCGGCCTCTGACGTCGACGACCCGCGCGGACTGGTCGAGCAACTACTGGAATCCGCACGGCAACATCGCATTCCGGACCACGCGCCGACGCGCGCGCTACGGGTGCTCGAGAACGCCGCCCACGTCGACGCCATCATCGCGGTCAGCGCGGGGCTGAGTCGATCGGACTCGGCGGACCGTTTCACCGCGCCCGTCGCCGCCGGCCTGGAACCGTTGGGAACGCAATCCTCATCCGAGGCCCGCATCGCCGGCGATGCGCTGCGACCGCTGACCGCCGTGGTGCGTTCGGCGCGGATGGCGGCCGTGACCGCGATCCTGCATTCGGCCTGGGGCGACTGATCTCGAGGGCTAGCGCCGGCCGGGTAGCGGGCTCGTGCCGGCCGCGCAGTGCGGCGGGCGGCACGGGGCACCGTTGGCGCTGGCCAGGCAACCCGGCACCGGGTCTGGTCCGGTTACCCTCTCGGGCGTCCGGCCGTAGCGCAGTTCGTCGATCAGGTCCGCGGCCAGTTGCGCAAAACGCGGGTGGGCGTTGGGCGTCGAAGCCCGCACCATCGTCACGCCCACCGCCTCCGCCCGGGCCGACAACTCGTTGTCGAGGTCCCACACCACCTCGATGTGGTCGGCCACAAATCCGATCGGGCAGACGATGACGGCCTTGGTCCCGGCCTGCGCCAAGGCGGCCACGTGGTCGGCGACGTCGGGCTCAAGCCACGGAACCTGGGGTGGCCCTGACCGGGACTGCCACGCCAGGTCGTATTCGCGATATCCGGCTGCGGCCGCCACAAGGCTTGCGGCATAGGCGACTTGGCGGCTGTACAGCCGCGGGCCCAGGCGGTCGTCGGCGGCCACCGGGATGGAATGCGCGGTGAACACCAAGCGTGCGCCGGCCTGTTGCGCCGCGGTCAGGGCGCCCGAGGCCGCCCCGATGGTGTCGGCGAAGATATGCACGAACCGGGGATGGTCGAAATAGGGCCGCAGCTTGACCAATTCGGGCGCATCAGGCCCAGCCGCATCGCGCGCCCGGGCGATGTCTTCGACGTACTGCGTGCAGCTGGAATATCCGCTCCACGCCGAGGTGGTGAATACCGCGGCCCGACGAATTCCGTTGTCCCGCATCGTCGCGACGGTGTCTTCGACGTAGGGCTCCCAGTTGCGATTGCCGAAGTAGACCGGCAGGTCCAGGCCACGGGCCTCGAGCTCGGCGCGCAATTGCTCGATCAGCGCCAGGTTGATCCGGTTGATCGGCGACACGCCGCCGAAATGCAGGTAGTGCTCGGCGACGTGGTCGAGACGTTCCGGTGGCACGTTGCGGCCCCGGGTCACGTTCTCCAGGAACGGCCGAACCTGCTCAGGGCCCTCCGGCCCACCGAAGGACAGCAGCAGGACGGCGTCGAATTCCATTGCTGTTTACAATAATTGGGTGCTTGCGCCGCCGTCGGCGTAGATGATGGTCCCGGTCGTCGCGGGCAGCCAGTCCGAGAGCAACGCGCAGACCGTCTTGGCGACCGGCGTCGGGTCCTTCATGTTCCAGCCGATGGGGGCGCGCTGGTCCCAGCCCTCCTCGAGCAGCTGCATCTGCGCGCCGGCCTCTTCGCCGAGCGCACCGCCGACGATGGCGCTCATGGCCAGCGTCCGGATGGGGCCCGCGGCAACAAGATTGGAGCGCACACCGAACTTGCCCGCCTCGCGCGCCACGAACCGGTTGACCGATTCCAGCGCACTCTTGGCCACCGTCATCCAGTTGTAGGCCGGCATCGCCCGGCTGGGATCGAAGTCCATACCCACGATCGAGCCGCCGGCGTTCATGATCGGCAGCGTCGCCTTGGCCAGCGAGGCGTACGAATACGCCGAGATGTGAATGCCTTTGGAGACATCCTCATACGGCGCGTCAAAGAACGGGTTGATGCCCATCCCCGTCTGCGGCATGAAACCGATCGAGTGCACCACACCGTCGAGTTTGTTGCCCTCGCCGATCTCGGCCGATATCCGCTCGGCGAGCGAGTTCAGGTGCTCCTCGTTTTGCACGTCGAGTTCGATCAGCGGCGCCTTCTCCGGCAGCCGGTCGGCGATGCGCTGAATCAGGCGCAACCGGTCGAACCCGGTCAGCACCAACTGCGCACCCGCCTCCTGGGCAGCCTTGGCGATGTGAAAGGCAATCGACGAATCGGTGATGATTCCGGAGATCAGAATTCGTTTGCCGTCGAGCAGTCCTGCCATGTCCGTCCTTAGCTCTGGTTTGAAGATTGGGTGGTCAACTCAGTGGCCCATGCCCATGCCGCCGTCGACCGGGATGACCGCGCCGGCGATGTAGCTCGCGTCCTCCGACGCCAGAAAGCTGACCACCCCGGCGACCTCCGCGGCCGTGCCGACCCGCTTCGCGGGGATGAACTCCAGGGCCCCGGCCTGAATCCGCTCGTCCAGCGCGCGGGTCATCTCGGTGTCGATGTAGCCGGGGGCCACCACATTCGCGGTCACCCCGGCCTTGGACAGTTCCCGGGAGATCGAGCGGGCCATGCCGATGAGACCGGCTTTGGACGCGGCATAGTTGGACTGGTTGCCGATGCCCCAGCTGCCGGAGACCGAGCCCACGAAGATCATTCGGCCGAACCGCTTCTTCTGCATGCTGCGCGAGGCGCGCTGGGCGACCCGGAACGCCCCGGTGAGGTTGGCGTTGATGACCTTCTCAAACCTCTCCTCCGTCATCCGAATCAAGAAGGCGTCGGCGGAGACCCCGGCGTTGGACACCAGCACCTCCACCGAACCCTGGTGTTCCTCCACCTCTTTGAAGGCGCGATCGACGGCGTCGTTGTCGGTGACGTCACACTCGACGCCGAACAGTCCCTCCGGCGCTCCGGAACCCCGGTGCGTAATAGCCACCTTGTGGCCGTCGGCGGCCAGCCGCTGCGCGATCGCCAGCCCGATCCCGCGGTTTCCGCCGGTGACCAGGACTGAACGGGATACGAATGGCGGCTTGCCGCCGTTGGCGGCGGGTTCGGTGGCTTGCTCGGTGGCGATGTCAGTCACCCGGCCAACTTATCGCCTTGGCCGTCCCCGGCTGCAATCGGCTCAGTCCGACCGCATCGCCGAGGGCGGCACAACGTCCCCGTAGGATCGCAGGTACATGGCCGACCAGTCGACCCGTTCTCCGTCCACCGCCCAAGCCGCGAAGCTCTTTGCCGCGTGTGCTGGCGGCCTGCTAATCCTGCTGTTGCTGCGCAACAGCGATTTGTTCACTCGCGCCATCTTCGAAGCGGGCGACCCCGCCTCCAACTCGATGCTCACCCTCGAGGCGAAGCACTTCGCGTTGCTGACCGGCCACTACTCGCGGGTCGGCTTTCACCATCCGGGTCCGGCGTTCTTCTACGTTCAGGCCGCCGGCGAATGGCTGTTGCACGACGTCACGCACCTAGTTCCGGCGGCCTACAACGGGCAGGTGATTGCGATCATGGCCCTCAATGCCGCCCTACTCGCGCTCGCGCTGGTGACCCTCTACGGATGGATGGGCTCGTTACCCGCGGTGTTGACCGCTGCCGGCGTCTTGCTGATCTTCGTCGCACTGCACAAGCAGCTCGTCTGCTCGACCTGGATTCCCTACGCCTGTTTCGCGCCGTTCCTGCTGCTCCTGTTCGCGGTCGCCTCGGTTGCGGCCGGACGGCTGCGCCACCTTTGGGTCATGGTGCTCGCCGGCGGCCTGCTGGTACACGGGCACGCCGAGTTTCTGGTTCTGGTGCCGCTGCTCGCACTGGTCGCATTGATTCCGCAGCGGCGCAGGCTGCTTGCGCACCGCCGCGACCTGCTGGTCGCTGCCAGCGCGCTGGCGTTATTCCTGTTGCCGATTGTGCTGAATGAAGTCCTTCACTGGCCGGGAGAGATCCCAAAATACTTCGCCTATGGCCACCGCGCGCCGAATTCTGCAATCGATGCAGCGCGGTTCCTCATCCAGTTCTGGGGCCCGACGACCTTGCTGGGCTCGCTGGTGTTGCTCGTCCTGTTCTGCGGGAATTTCGCGCTGATCCGCGCCCTGCCGGACTCGGCGGGCAGCGCGTCGCGCGACTTCTCGGGTCGCCTGTTATTGGTCACCGGCGTCGCCACCGTGTTGGTCGGCCTCTACTCCTGGTATGGGGTGGATCAACTCTTTGCGGCTTACATCGGCACCTTCTTTTCCGCGCTGCCGGCGGCATTGCTCATGCTCGGCTCGTCGATGGTTGTGCTGACCCTGCGGCACCAACCCTGGCTAGGCCGACTTCCGGTTACCGCGGCCGGATTGAGCCTGGCGGTGGCGGTAGCCCTCGCGCTCACGACACCGGGTCTGCGCAGGGACCGCGACGAGCTGAGTGGCGTGCCCACGGCACTCGACTACCTGGCCGCGCACGCCCGCGGTAAGCCGATTGTGCTGGAGACCCGCACCGACGAATCGTGGGCCGACGCGCTCGCCCTCCTCGTCGCCACCACGCGGGACGGACACCGCGCCTGCTTGGCGCAAGATCGCTGGCGGCTCCGGGCAACCCCGCGGTTCATGTGCACGCCGCAGGAGCTGACCGGCGGCGCGCGCTTCGTCCTCAGCCGCGTCGACCCGGTGTCACCGGGGACTCCGGTGGTGCCGAATCTCAATCCGATTCCGGCGTCCTATCCGCCCTCAGAGGTCATCGCCGCCGGCTGAGAGTGGCCTCCGGGGGACGCAGCGTCAGGTCGGCAGACGCCGGTTGATCAGCAGCGCCGCCAGCGCCGCCAGCGCCAACACCAATGCGCCGAGCCGCACCCAGCCGACGCTGGCATCGCCCTTGATGGTCTCGTAGCCGATCTGCTGCTGTAGCGTCGCGTACACGGATTTCAGTTCCTGCAATGACCCTGCGCTGTAGGCATTCCCACCCGAAAGCTGGGCGACCTTCTTCAGCGTCTCGTCGTCGACGGGCACCGGCTGGCGCTGGTCATTGATCTCGACGAAGCCGTACGGGGTGCCGAACGAGATGGTCGAGATCGGCACGCCCTGGTCTTTGGCGGTGCGCGCGGCGGTGAAGGCGCCCTTCGGGTTGTCCGGGTTGGTCGGCATCGTCTCCTTGCCGTCCGAGAACAACACGATGCGTGCCGGAGGCGGTTTGTCGCCACCGCCGATCACCGCTCCCACCGTCGCGATTGCCTGCAGCGCGGTGAAGATGCCCTCCCCGGTGGCGGTGCGGTCGGCGAACTGGAGCTTGTCCAGCGCCGTCTTCGTCGATTCCCGATTGGTGGTCGGCGACACCAACACCGTCGCGGTCCCCGCGTACGCGATCAGCCCGAGGTTGATGCCGGGGGTCAGTTCGTCGGCGAATTGCTTTGCGGCCTCCTGTGCGGCCGCCATCCGGTTGGGCTCGACGTCGGTGGCGCGCATGGACTGCGAGACGTCGATGACGAGCATCACCACCGCACGGTTGCGGGGAATCCGGACGTCGTTCGTCGGACCCGCCATCGCGATGGTGAACAGCACCAGCGACGCGATGAGCAGAATCGCCGGCAGGTGCCGCCACTTGGGCGGCCTTTTGGGGGCGACGCTTTCCAGCAGCTCCATGTTGGCGAACCGCAGCATGCGCCGTTGCCTCGCCAGCTGCATCAGGATGTAGAGCGCGGCCAGCCCGAACACGACGAGCAGGAACAGGAAGAACCACGAATGTGCAAAGCCCGACAACGATATTGGGCCGAGTAACGGCAGTGTCACTGCCGCCCTGCCAATGCGCCGCGCCGGCGGGATTCGACGAACCGCACGATGTCGGCGATCCAGTCGCGGTCGGTGCGCAGTGTCAGTATCGGGGCCCCGCAGCTGCGGATGGTGCGCGCCACATCGGCGCGGTGCGCTGCGGCGGCCTTGGCGAAATCGTCGCGCAGCTGGGCGTCGATGGTGAATTCGCGGGTGACGCCGGACTCCGCGTCCTGCAGCACCACGTCGCCGATGTCGGGCAGCTCGACGTCACGGGGGTCGAGCACCTCGACGGCCAGCACCTCGTGCCTGGCCGCGACGGCGCGCAGCGGCCGCATCCAGTTGATCGGCCCCAGGAAGTCGCTGATGATCACCGCCATGCCGCGGCGGCGTTCCGGGCGGCGCAACGCGTCGATCGCCGTTGCCAGATCGCCCCGCACTCCGACGGGAGCGCGCGGCGTGGTGGCGATGGTGCGCAGCAGCGTCTGCTCGTGCTGGCGCCCGGATCGGGCGGGCACCCGGGTGATGTTCGCGCCGGTGGACACGATCGCGCCGAGCCGATTTCCGCCCCCGCTGTTGAGGAAGGTGATCGCCGCCGCGGCCGCGACGGCCAGGTCCCGCTTCTCGCACACGGTGGTACCGAAGTCCAGGCTGGCCGACATGTCGACCACCAGCCAGGTTTCCAGCTCGCGGTCGGCGATCATCTGCCGCACGTGCGGGTGCATCGTCCGCGCGGTGACGGCCCAGTCCATGCGCCGGACGTCGTCGCCGGGCTGGTACTCGCGCGACTCCCCCGGCTCGGAGCCCGGACCCGGGATCAGGCCGAGGTGATCGCCGTGCAACACACCGTCGAGCTTGCGTTTGACGGTGAGCTCGAGGGTGCGCAGCGCCGCCGCCAGCTTCGGGTCAACGATCTGACCCCGCTGCATCGACGGCGGATGGGCAGCCGCCGCGGTCCCGCCCGCGGCGGATCTAGCGTCGGTCACCGACCGCTGGCCGCGCCGGCTGGTTGCATCACCGGGGGCACCGAATGACCTTGCTGCGGAACGGCGTTCACCTGAGGCAGGGCCACCGTCTGCAGCACCCGGTTGATGACGATCTCCGGCGAGATCTCGTCGGCCAACGCGTCGTAGGTGAGCACCAGCCGGTGGCGCAGCACGTCGGGAATGACGTCCACGACGTCTTGCGGGATCACATAGTCGCGACCGCGGACCAGCGCCAGGGAACGGGCCCCGGCGATGATGCCCAGCGAGGCGCGCGGCGACGCACCGAACGAGATCCAGGTCTTGACGTCGTTCATGCCGAGCTGCTCGGGGTGGCGGGTGGCGGTCACCACGCGCACGACGTAGTCCACCAGCGCGTGGTGGACGAAGACGTTGGCCGCGATGTCCTGCAGCCGCAGCAGGTCGCCGGTGTTCAGGATCTGCTTGGGCTCCGGCGGGCGCACGCCCATCCGGTAGATGATCTCCCGCTCCTCCTCCGGCGACGGGTAGCCGACGTTGATCTTGAACAGAAAACGGTCGCGCTGGGCTTCGGGCAGGGGGTACACACCCTCGTGCTCGATCGGGTTCTGCGTCGCCATGACTAGGAACGGGTTGGGGAGCGAATAGCTCTTGCCGCCGATCGAGACCTTGCGCTCCTGCATGACCTCCAGCAGCGCCGACTGCACCTTGGCGGGGGCGCGGTTGATCTCGTCGGCGAGCAGGAAGTTGACGACCACCGGGCCGAGCTCGGTGTCGAACTCCTCCTTGCCCTGGCGGTAGATGCGGGTACCGATGATGTCGGTGGGCACCAGGTCGGGGGTGAACTGGATGCGCGCGAACGTCCCGCCGACCACCTTGGCGAAGGTCTCGACGGCCAGCGTCTTGGCGACGCCGGGGACACCCTCGAGCAGCACGTGGCCCTTGGACAGCAGGCCCACCAGCATGCGCTCCACGAGCTGGTCCTGGCCGACGATGATGCGTTTGACCTCGAAGATGGCCCGCTCCAGGGTCTGCACCTCGGCGGCCAGCCCATTGCCGCCGCCTGCCGGCGCTTCGTGAGCCGGGCCGGATTGCCCGCCCGGGCCCGAGTAACCGCTGGCGCCTGGCGGCGGCCCACCTGCTGCTGTCATGAACTGCTACCTTCCACCGCTCAACCGACAAAGCTCAATCGGACACAACTGCTGGCACGACGGATGTCGTGGGGCAGCGACGCGCCCGCGTCCAACTATTCCAGGCCCACCGAATTCCGTCGACGCTGGTGCACCGGCCCGGCGACCCGCCCGCCCAAACACCCGCGGGTTCAGTACTCGATGATCCTGGTCAGGAACGGGGTCATGCCGGGCTTACGGACCGGGCTGACCGTGACCTTCGCGGCGCTACCCGATGCCTCCAGCATCTGACCGTTGCCCAGGTACATGGTGACGTGCTGGCTGCCGTTCGGGCCGTAGAAGATCAGGTCGCCGCGCCTGGCCTGATCCGGCGGGATGTGGCGCCCGGCGTTGTACTGGTCACCGGAGAACCGCGGGATCAGCACGCCGACGCCGGCGAACCCGTACCGCATCAGGCCCGAGCAGTCGAAGCCGGTGATGTTGGCGCCGTCGCCGACGCCCTTGCTCGGGCCGTCGAGCGAACCACCGCCCCAGGAATACGGCACTCCCATCTGGGAGCCCATCCGGCGAATGACGTATTCGATGGCCTGGCGGCCGTTCGCCCGCGGAATCTTGCCGCCCGGGTTTCCGGGAGAGCTCGCCGCGGCGGGAGGATCGCCGCCGAGGTTGATCCCGAGCCCGCTCAAGAATTGCTTGCCCAGATCCATCGTGGTCTGGGTGGCCTGGGCGGTGGCCTGTAGCGAGGCGTTGGCGACGGCGAGCGGGTCGCCGGGTGCGCCGGCACTGATCTGGGCGGGCAGCGTGGGGTCCCATTCGCCGGGGTCGGCCCCGGCACGGGGCGCCGGCGTGACCACAGAAAACAACAGCCCGGTCACCAGGGCGGTGATCCAGGCGAGGTTGATGAGACGAAACCGATTGCGGCGCATGCCTGTCCGTTCAGCACTCACTCGATCACCACTCGATGTACCGGATTACGTAGGGCGTCATGCCACTGGTGCGCACCGGCGCGACGCGGACCTTCAACCCGATGTCGGGAGCCTCGAGCATCTGGCCGTCGCCGAGGTAGATCGTCACGTGCTGGCTGCCGCCCGGGCCGTAGAAGATGACGTCACCGCGACGCATCTGCGAGGACGGGATCTTGCGGCCGAGGTTGTACTGCGACCCCGAGTAGTGCGGCAGCTTGATGCCCACCCCGGCGAACGAATAGAGCACCAGACCCGAGCAGTCGAAGCCGGTGATGCCCGCACCGGAGTCGATGCCCTTACTCGGGCCGGCCGCGTTGCCGCCGCCCCACGAGTAGGGCACGCCGATCTGCGACATGCCGCGCCGGATCACGTATTCGGTGGCCTGCCGGCCGTAGACCCGGGGAATGCGCCCCCCGACCCCGCCGGGTGCCGCGTTGGTGATGCCGGTGTCGTCGGGCTTGAGGATGCCCATCTGCTGCAGGAAGTTGCGGCCCAGGCCGGCGGTGACCTGGGTCGAGGTGGCCGAGATGCCGAGTACCTGGTTGATCACCGCGATCGGGTCGCCGGGAACGTTGGCGCTCGGGATCATCGGCAGCGTGGGGTCCCAGGCGCCATCCCACTGACGGCCACCGGACGACGGCGCCGGCGCGCCGGGCGATCCGGTCTCCCACCGGTCACCCGACGCCGGCGCTCCGGGGCCGCCGGCGCCCGCGGACCACAGACGTGCGGCCTCGCGCTTGGCCGCTTCGAGCTTGACCTGAGCCCGATCCCGTTCGGCGGCAAGGCGAATGATGTCTTCGCGTTGCTGGTCGAACTTCTGCTTGGAGTTGGACAGCGCCTGCACCGCGGCGTCCTGGCTGGCCTTGGCGTCGGCGGCGGCCTTGTCGGCGTTCTGCTTGGCCAGCCGTGCCGCCGATTCCTTGTTCACCTGTTCGGTGCGGGCCTGCTGCAGCTTCGCCATCACGGCCTGCGAGCTGGTGGTCAGGTTTTTGGCGGCGGCTTCGGTGGCGATGATGTCGTCGGGGCTGCTCGCCGTCAGGTAGCTGTTCGACGGACCGTTCATATAGGTGGCCGCCGCGAAGGTGTCGAAGCGATGCTGCGCCCGGGCGATGGCGATGTTGGCGTCTTTGACCGACTGCTGGCTGGTGTCCAGGTCGTGCTGGGCGGTGGCCGCGTTGTCCCGCGCGGTCTCGACGTCGACCAAGGCCTTGTTGACGCTTTCCTGTTCGGTCTGGATCTCGGCGCTCAGGTTCTGCAGCCGCTGGTTGGCTTTGGCGACGTCGGCGATGAGTCCGGCCAGGTTGTCTGCGGTGGGGTCGGCCTCCGCAAGGCCGGGCGTCGCTATCAGAAGGGCCAGGCTCACCACGGAAGGGACGACGGGCCGCACCAGCCTCGCGGCCGGTCGCGCAGAAGACCCCCAGCGTGTGCGTCTCATTCGACTCAGGTCTCCTACGGCTCAACACGACGGGTGGCGCCAGCCACAGATTCCCCGAACGGCGCCAAAGACAACACCAGCATCATTTGCACCGTACGTCACACGGGTGGGCGTGCAAACGCCCCACCAAAATCGCACTCTCTACGTGCGTTTAATGTGACCGAACGGTGACCTATTCGGTTTGCCGTAACAGGTCAAGGCGGTTCGCCAAGGGCACCGGAAGAAGCGAATACCTCTGGCTAGACGGCGGTATTGGCGTCGGCTGGGGAGGTCGGCGCGGCACCGTCCGACGTTGCTGAGCGCTTGCTACGCACTTGCAACAACCGGGTGCCGACGGCCGCGGCGAAGACGGCGAGCAACAGGAAAATCGTCAGGCCGGTCCAGGGAAACTCGGGCGTGTCCAGCTCGTGCAAGAAATGCTGCGCCGAGACCACCGGGTTGCCCGTCTTGGCGATGTCCTCCCCAGCCTCGAGCGTGACGCGCGGGAACTGGGTGCTGTAGCTGCCGACGTAACTCGGGCTGAGCGTCAGCACGGTCGCGTCGTGATAATCCGCACCGACCACCGTCGAGATGTCGCGCAGCGGGGTGTCGTTCGGCGGATTGTGGTCGAGCAGCACGATCTTCAAATTGATGCCCTCGCCGCGCGCCTGGTTCACCACGTCGAGCAGTCCCGGCATCGCCGCCGGCGGCGCGCTGACTCCGGTCGCGGCGACCTGAGCCTTGATCACGGACATGTCAACGTCCTGCGGGATATAGAGCGGCAGGACAGCGTGTGAGAACACGGTGTCCTGCGGTAGCGGTGCGACGAACGAATCGCGCCCGGTCATCTGCGCCTCCTGCGGTAGTGCTAGAGGCACCGTACCGACTTCGCCGTCGGGGGTTTAAACCGGCGGCCGCGGCGACAAGACTGGATTCACGAGTGGCCGCCGTAATGCAGGACAAGCGTACTGTTAAAGTCGGCACGATAGTTTTGGACGACCCGCCGGGCCAGCCCGTCGCGGTGGGAGAACTAAAGACTCTGGGAGTTGAAGTGACTGATTCCGTGAACTCGTTCGAAGCCCGCGACACCCTCGAGGTCGGCGACCAGAGTTACCAGATCTATCGTCTCGACGCGGTTCCCAACACCGAGAAACTCCCCTACAGCCTCAAGGTGCTGGCCGAGAACCTGTTGCGCAACGAAGACGGCAGCAACATCACCAAGGATCACATCGAGGCCATCGCGAACTGGGATCCCAAGGCGGAGCCCAGCATTGAGATCCAGTACACGCCCGCCCGCGTGGTAATGCAGGACTTCACCGGCGTGCCGTGCATCGTGGACCTCGCCACCATGCGCGAGGCCATCGGCGATCTCGGCGGCAAGGCGGACAAGGTCAACCCGCTCGCTCCCGCCGACCTCGTGATCGACCACTCCGTGATCGCCGACCTGTTCGGCACCGCCGACGCGTTCGAGCGCAACGTCGAGATCGAGTATCAGCGCAACGGCGAGCGCTATCAGTTCCTGCGCTGGGGCCAGGGAGCTTTCCAGGACTTCAAGGTGGTGCCGCCGGGCACCGGCATCGTCCACCAGGTCAACATCGAGTACCTGGCCAGTGTGGTGATGGAACGCGACGGGGTCGCCTATCCCGACACCTGCGTGGGCACCGACTCGCACACCACGATGGTCAACGGCCTCGGCGTGCTGGGCTGGGGCGTCGGCGGTATCGAGGCCGAGGCCGCGATGCTGGGCCAGCCGGTGTCGATGCTGATCCCGCGGGTCGTCGGCTTCAAGCTGACCGGCGAGATCCAGGCGGGCGTCACGGCCACCGACGTCGTGCTGACCGTCACCGAGATGCTGCGCAAGCACGGCGTCGTCGGCAAGTTCGTCGAGTTCTACGGCAAGGGCGTGTCGGAGGTGCCGCTGGCCAACCGGGCCACGCTGGGCAACATGAGCCCCGAATTCGGTTCCACCGCAGCCATTTTCCCGATCGACGAGGAGACCATCTCCTACCTCAAGTTCACCGGCCGCACGGACCGGCAACTGGCACTGGTGGAGACCTACGCCAAAGAACAGGGACTGTGGCACGACCCCGACCACGAGCCCGCGTTCTCGGAGTACCTCGAGCTCGACCTCTCCACGGTGGTGCCGTCGATCGCCGGTCCCAAGCGCCCGCAGGACCGAATCGCCTTGTCGGCCGCCAGGTCCACCTTCCGCGAGCAGATCCACAGCTATGTCGATGGTGACGCGGACGGCCAGCAGGGCTACTCGAAGCTCGACGAGTCGGTCGAGGAAACGTTCCCGGCCAGCGACCCCGGCGCGGTGTCGAACGGACATGCCGACGACGTTCCCGAGGTGCATTCGGCGGCCGCCCATGCCACCGGGCGCCCGAGCAACCCCGTCACGGTGCGCTCCGACGAGCGCGGCGAATTCGTACTCGACCACGGCGCGGTGGTGATCGCCGCGGTCACGTCGTGCACCAACACCTCCAACCCCGAGGTGATGCTCGGCGCCGCGCTGCTGGCGCGCAACGCCGTCGAAAAGGGACTGGCATCCAAGCCGTGGGTGAAGACCACCATGGCGCCGGGCTCGCAGGTGGTCAACGACTACTACGACAAGGCCGGTCTGTGGCCGTATTTGGAGAAGCTGGGCTTCTACCTGGTCGGCTACGGGTGCACCACCTGCATCGGCAACTCGGGTCCGCTGCCCGACGAAATCTCGAAGGCCATCAACGACAACGATCTTTCGGTGAGCGCGGTGCTCTCGGGTAACCGGAACTTCGAGGGCCGCATCAACCCCGACGTCAAGATGAACTACCTGGCGTCGCCGCCGCTGGTGGTCGCCTACGCGCTGGCCGGCACCATGGACTTCGACTTCGAGTCCCAGCCGCTCGGCAAGGACAAGAACGGCAACGACGTCTTCCTCAAAGACATCTGGCCCTCGCAGAAGGACGTCTCCGACACCATCGCCTCGGCGATCAACTCCGAGATGTTCACCAAGAACTACGGCGACGTGTTCAAGGGCGACGAGCGCTGGCGCAACCTACCCACCCCAAGCGGCAACACCTTTGAGTGGAATGCCGATTCGACGTACGTGCGTAAGCCCCCGTACTTCGAGGGCATGCCGGCCGAGCCCGAGCCGGTCGGCGACATCACCGGCGCCCGGGTCCTGGCGCTGCTGGGCGATTCGGTGACCACCGACCACATCTCCCCGGCCAGCAGCATCAAGCCGGGCACCCCGGCGGCGCAATACCTCGACGAGCACGGTGTGGAGCGCAAGGACTACAACTCCTTTGGCTCCCGGCGCGGCAACCACGAGGTGATGATCCGCGGCACGTTCGCCAACATCCGGTTGCGCAACCTGCTGCTCGACGACGTGTCCGGCGGCTACACCCGCGACTTCACCCAGGACGGCGCGCCGCAGGCGTTCATCTATGACGCGGCGCAAAACTATGCGGCACAAGACATTCCGCTGGTGGTGCTGGGCGGCAAGGAGTACGGGTCGGGTTCGTCACGAGACTGGGCCGCCAAGGGAACGCGGCTGCTGGGCGTTCGCGCGGTGATCGCCGAGTCGTTCGAGCGCATTCACCGCTCGAACCTGATCGGCATGGGCGTGATCCCGCTGCAGTTCCCCGACGGGAAGTCGGCCAAGGATCTGGGTCTGGACGGCACCGAGGTGTTCGACATCACCGGGATCGAAGAGCTCAACAACGGCAAGACACCGAAGACGGTGCACGTCAAGGCGAGCAAAGACGGCGGCAACGACGTCGAGTTCGACGCGGTGGTGCGCATCGACACCCCCGGTGAGGCCGACTACTACCGCAACGGCGGCATCCTGCAGTACGTGCTGCGCAACATGCTCAAGTCGGGCTAACCGCAACCCGATCCGATCACCTGATGCCAAAGGTCAGCGAGGACCATCTGGCGGCCCGTCGCCGCCAGATCCTCGACGGCGCCCGCCGTTGCTTTGCCGAATACGGTTACGACAAAGCAACGGTGCGCCGGTTGGAGAAAGCGATCGGGATGTCGCGCGGCGCGATCTTCCATCACTTCCGGGACAAGGACGCGCTGTTCTTCGCCCTCGCCCACGAGGACGCCGAACGGATGGCCGACGTGGCTTCCCGCGCGGGACTCATCCAGGTGATGCGCGACATGCTGGCCGCGCCGGACCAGTTCGACTGGCTGGCCACCAGATTGGAGATCGCCCGCAAGCTGCGCAACGATCCCGCGTTCAGTCGGGGTTGGGCGGAGCGTTCGGCCGAGCTGGCGGCGGCGACCACCGATCGGCTGCGCCGGCAGACGGAGGCACACCGGGTGCGCGACGACGTCCCGGGCGACGTACTGCAGTGCTATCTGGAGTTGGTGCTCGACGGCCTGGTGGCCAGGTCGGCGGCCGGCGAGGACCCACAGCGGTTATCCGCGGTCCTCGACCTGGTGGAGAATTCGGTGCGGCGCAACGATTCTGAGAATCGGCCGTAGCGTCGCGGCGAACCAGGGGACGTGACTTCGCAACGACGCTACGCCCGCACCGCCTTTGCGGTCCGGTTGGGGCCCCCGCGGCTGCGCATCGTGGTCCCCGACTCCCGCAACAAACTATGGACCGACCCATACGACCTGCCGGTCTTCGCGACCAGGCTGCGGATACTGGCGCCGCCTTCGTAGGCGTGGCGCAACTCGTTCAGCAATTGGTCGCGTGTCTTGGCCGACCTTTGCAGCGTTCTCTTCATGGCTCCTCCGACGCGGGACACGATCGCAAGCACCCAGAGTAAAAAGCCGCGGTCGACCGCGGGGCGATTTCGCCAAATCGCACGCGAATCAGTGGCGATCGCGAGCGCGGCGCGGCCGGGCGAAGCGGGTCGCCACCATGAAATCAGGCCAGCTCGATGAGATCCCGGTATTCGTCGGACCAGAAGTCCTCGGTGCCATCGGGCAACAGCACGACGCGCTGCGGGTCGAGGGCCTCGGCGGCGCCGGGGTCGTGCGTCACCAAGACCACCGCGCCCCGGTAACTGCGGAGCGCGTCGAGCACCTGCTCGCGCGAGGCCGGGTCGAGGTTGTTCGTCGGCTCGTCAAGCAACAGCACGTTGGCGGCCGACGCCACCAGACCGGCCAGCGCGAGGCGAGTCTTCTCGCCGCCGGACAGGGTGCCCGCGGGCTGGTCGAGTTGGGGGCCGCTGAACATGAACGCGCCCAGCAGGCCACGCAGATCCTGCTCACCCGAATCCGGTGCGGCGTGGCGGATGTTCTCCCACACGGTCGCATCGTTGTCGAGCGTGTCGTGTTCCTGGGCGAAGTAGCCGATCCGCAGTCCGTGCCCGGGCTCGAGTCCGCCGGTGTCGGGGGCCTCGGTGCCGGCCAGGACCCTCAGCAGGGTGGTCTTGCCCGCGCCGTTGAGGCCCAGTACCACCACCCGCGAGCCCCGGTCGATCGCAAGGTCGACACCGGTGAACACCTCCAGCGATCCGTAGGACTTGCTCAGCCCGCTGGCCACCAGCGGTATGCGCCCGCAGGCGGCCGGGTTGGGAAACTTGATGCGGGCCACCTTGTCGGCCACCCGTTCGTCGTCGAGTGCGGCCATCATCCGGTCGGCACGGCGCAACATGTTCTGCGCGGCAACGGCTTTGGTGGCTTTCGCGCCGAGCTTGGCGGCCTGTGAGCGCAGCGCGGTGGCTTTGCGTTCGGCGTTCGCGCGTTCCCGGCGCCGGCGCTGCTCGTCGGTGGCCCGGGCGTCGAGATACTTCTGCCACGTCATGTTGTACACGTCGACCTCGCCGCGCACCGCGTCCAGAAACCACACCCGGTTGACGACGTCGGCGAGCAGTTCGACGTTGTGGCTGATGATCACCAGCCCGCCGGTGTGCGCGCGCAGGAAATCCCGCAACCAGCCAATGGAATCGGCGTCCAGGTGGTTGGTCGGCTCGTCGAGCAGCAGCGTGGTCGACGAGCCTGACATTCCCGCGCCGCCCTCCGACGCGGCAAAAAGGATGCGCGCCAGCTCCACCCGGCGGCGCTGCCCGCCGGACAGGGTGCGCAGCTGCTGCGTCAGCACCCGTTCCGGCAGGCCGAGACTCGCACAGATGCGGCTCGCTTCGCTCTCCGCGCCGTAACCGCCCAGCGCGACGAAACGCTCCTCCAGCTGCCCGTACCGGCGGATCGCGCGGTCGCGGGCGTCGTCGTCGGCGACCTCGGCCATCAACGCCTGCTGCTTCTCCAGATCGGTCAGCAACACGTCGAGCCCGCGGGCCGACAAAACCCGGTCGCGGGCGAGCACATCGAGATCGCCCTCTTTGGGATCCTGTGGTAGATAACCGATTTCGCCGGCGCGGTTGATCGCCCCGGCATACGGTTCGGTCTCCCCCGCCAGGATGCGCAGGGTGGTCGTCTTGCCGGCGCCGTTGCGGCCCACCAGCCCGATGCGGTCGCCGGGCTGCACGCGAAGGTCGGGTCCGTCCGGTGAGAGCAGGATGCGCGCACCAGCGCGGACCTCGAGGTCCGTGGCCGTGATCACGATCGCTCTCCTCTAAAAAAGCCTATTTGTCGTCGGTGAACACCGGTGGTCGTCGTTCTGCGCGCGCGGCAACCGCTTCTTCGAAGTTGGCGGTGAGCAGGCGGACGAATAGCTGTCCCAAGCCCTCGGCTTGCATGTGCCCTTCCAGGCTACCGGCGTCCAGTCCACTCCACAGCGTGCGCTTGGTCAACTCGATGCCCGGCCGCGAGAACGCCGACATCCGCGCGGCGATCGCGTAGCAGGTATCCAGCAGCTGCTCTTCGGGCACCTGGCAGGACACCAGCCCGATGCGCTCGGCCTCCTCCGCGGTGATGTCACGACCGGTCAGCATGATCTCGAAAGCCCGTGACGAGCCGATGGCCCGCGGCAACAGGTAGGACAGGCCCAGTTCGCTGGCGGTCAGCCCGTTGTTGATGCCGGCGGCACGAAAGTATGCGCTGGTCGAGGCCACCCGGATGTCGGCGGCCAGGGCCAGGCACAAACCACCCCCGATGGCGGGGCCGTTGACCGCGGCGATCACCGGTTGGTGCAACCGGCGCAGCGCCAAGATGACCTCGTCGAGGACCTCCATGGAGCGCAGCGCATAGGTGGGGCGGGTCAACCCCTCGACGTGGGGCACCGAGCCCGCGGACTTGTGATCGGCGCCGGAGGAAAAGCCTCGGCCCGCCCCCGTCAGCACGACCACCCGCACCGAATTGTCGTAGGTGACCTTGTCCAGGGCCTCCTTGAGCGGAAGCATGACGTCGAACGCCATCGAGTTCATCCGCTCGGGCCGATTGAGGGTTATCAGCGCGACGCCGGGCCGCGGGCGATCTACCAGTACCAGACTCACCCATGCAACCTAGCGCGTAGCTAACCGTGGTTCCGCGCGCAGCGCGGTCTGGGCTCGTCCGGCCCGCCCGGGCCTCGGCGGCCTAAACTTCCGAGACGTCGAACGCGCGGACTTGCTGGACCAGATCCTCCAGGGCGGCCGGTGGCAGGGCTCCGGGCTGGTTGAACAGCAGTTTGCCCTTCTTGAAGGCCATCAGCGTGGGGATGGACCGGATCTGGGCGGCGGCCGCCAACTGCTGCTCGGCCTCGGTGTCGACTTTGGCGTGCACGATGTCGGGGTGTTTCTCCGACGACGCCTGGAAGGTAGGACCGAACTGGCGGCACGGACCGCACCAGGACGCCCAGAAGTCGACGAGCACGATGTCGTTACCCTCGATGGTTTCGTTGAACTTCTCAGCGGTGAGATCAAGTGTTGTCACATTTGCCGTAACGCCCGGCGCCGGCGCGGTGTTCCCCAACGCCCCAGGAGTTCGGGATTCGGCTGCCGGCGTACGCGCAGCTACCGACCCACGGCGGGCTACCGGCACGTCGCTGGTTACGGTTGCGTACGTTTTCCCGCGTCCGACAGACTGAGCCTGACGATCCGCCGTCTCGAGGACCAGTGAGGGAATCGCCTTGAGCCACTACATCGCCAACGTTCGTGATATCGAGTTCAACCTTTTCGAGGTTCTCGATGTCGGCGCCGTCCTGGGCACCGGCGGCTACAGCGACCTCGATGAGGACACGGTCCGCACCATTTTGGCCGAAGCCGCGCGCCTCGCCGAAGGCCCGGTGGCCGAAACCTTCGCCTTCGCCGACCGCAATCCACCGGTGTTCGACCCAGCCGAGCACAAAATCACCGTGCCCGACGAGCTGGTCAAGACGGTGGCGGCGCTCAAGGAGGCCGGCTGGTGGCGGCTGGGTCTGGCCGAAGACATCGGCGGCATGGCCGCCCCGCCGCCGCTGGCGTGGGCGGTCAACGAAATGCTCATCTGCGCCAACCCCTCGGCGAATTTCTTCAATCTGGGCCCGGTCATGTCCAACGCGTTGTATGTCGAGGGCAGCGAGCAGCAGCGGCAATGGGCCGCTCATGGCGTGGAGCGAGGCTGGGCGGCCACCATGGTGCTCACCGAACCCGACGCGGGCTCCGACGTCGGTGCCGGTCGCGCCAAGGCCATCGAACAACCCGACGGCACATGGCACATCGAGGGCGTCAAGCGCTTCATCTCCGGGGGCGACGTGGGAGACACCGCTGAGAACGTCTTCCACCTGGTGCTGGCCCGTCCCGAGGGCGCCGGTCCGGGCACCAAGGGTCTGAGCCTGTTCTACGTGCCCAACTTCCTGTTCGATCCGGACACCTTCGAACTCGGCCCGCGCAACGGGGTTTACGTCACCGGGGTGGAACACAAGATGGGCATCAAGTCCTCCCCCACGTGCGAATTGACCTTCGGCGCAACGGATGTGCCCGCTGTCGGTTACCTGGTCGGTGACGTGCACCGGGGCATCGCGCAGATGTTCACCATAATCGAGCACGCGCGCATGACAATTGGCGTCAAGGCTACCGGCACCCTGTCCACGGGTTACCTGAACGCGCTGGCCTTCGCCAAGGAGCGCGTGCAGGGCGCGGACCTGACGCAAATGTCGGACAAGACCGCGCCGCGGGTCACCATCATTCACCATCCCGACGTGCGTCGCAGCCTGGTGACTCAGAAGGCCTACGCCGAGGGTTTGCGGGCGCTCTACATGTATGCCGCAGCCCACCAGGATGACGTTGTGGCGCAACGTGTTTCGGGCGCCGATCCCGAGATGGCGCACCGGATCGACGATCTGCTGCTACCGATCGTCAAGGGGGTGAGCTCGGAGCGGGCCTACGAGGTGCTCACCGAGTCGCTGCAGACGCTGGGCGGTTCGGGCTTCCTGGCCGACTATCCGCTGGAGCAGTACATCCGCGATTCCAAGATCGATTCGCTCTACGAGGGCACCACCGCCATCCAGGCACTCGACTTCTTCTTCCGCAAGATCGTGCGCGACCGGGGTGAGGCCCTGCAGTTCTTGACGACTCAGATCACGGCGACCATCGACAGCTGTGACGAGGCGCTCAAGCCGATCGCCCAGCTGGTGCAGACGGCCTTCGACGATGTGACCGCGATGACGGGTGCCTTGACCGGTTACCTGATGTCCGCGGCACAGCAGCCGAACGAGATTTATAAGGTGGGCCTGGGATCGGTGCGCTATCTGCTCGCGGTCGGCGATCTGCTGATCGGCTGGCGGCTGCTGGCGCAGGCCGACGTCGCCACCCGCGCGCTGGCTAACGGCGCCGGGCACGACGAAGCGTTCTACCGGGGCAAGATCGCGACCGCCGGGTTCTTCGCCAAGAACATGCTGCCGGAGCTGACCTCGCTGCGCGGCGTCATCGAGGCCGTCGACGACGAGATCATGAACCTGGCCGAAGAAGCTTTCTGAGAACGCACAGCTTAGGCACAGCTTAAACGGGTAAACCCTAACGTTGGCTTTAACCGACGAATGGAGAAACGTTGATGTCTGCCAGCTGTAATGTGCCCCGGCTCGCTCGCGTAGCGGTATTCGCCGTCGCGGGAGCCACCGCATTGTCCCTATCCGCCTGCGGCTCTTCGAACAATTCCAATTCTTCAACCACCTCCACCTCGACGTCGACGTCCACCGTCACGTCCACGACCACCTCATCAACCCCGAATGCCGAGGCGCGCGTCAGCGGTCTGATCGCCTCGGTGGCGGGCAACTCCATTCAGGTCACCAAACAAGACAACTCGACCGCGTCGGTCAACTTCACCTCGACCACCAAGATCACCGAGGCCGTTCCGGCCGGGCTGCCGGACGTCACCCCGGGCAGCTGCGTCAGCGTGAAGCCGACGGAGGGGTCGGCGCCCGGCCAGGCGGTCACCGCCGCGTCGGTGAAGATCAGCGAGTCCGTCAACGGCGCCTGCCCGAAACCACCGCAGTCCGCGCCCGGCGGTTCGACCACCACGCCGCCATCGCTCCCGCCGACGAACGCGCCCGCGAAGCCGGCCTGGGTCCGCGGCTCGGTGGCGTCGGTGTCCGGTAACACCATCAACCTGACCAACACCGATCCCAGCGGCAACACGACGCAGACCACCGTGACGGTCGATGACAAGACCAAATACAGCAAGCAGTCGTCCGCCAACACCGACGCGATCACACCGGGCAAATGCCTGTGGGCGCGCGGAACCCAGGACAACGGCGGTGCGCTGCAAGCGACGAGCATCAACCTACGGCAGGCCGTCGACGGCAAATGCGGCAAGCCCAAGCAGCCCGGCCAGGGCGGCTGACCCGGCCCCGGGCTGAGTGAGATCGCCGTCACTCCCGCCGGGCGCGGCGTGAAAACCACGCCCGGCGGGGGTAATCGCTAACGGCGGCGAGTGATCGGAGATGAGACCTGTGGCTGCCTTATCGCTGAAAGATCGGCGGACGCAGATCGCGCTCGGCGTAGTCATCGCGTTCATCGCGGTGGGTGTGGTCATGTGCGGCTCCTCGCACGACACCTCGAGGACCAGCGCGCCACCCGCCGTCACCGCTGTCCCGCCGAGTGCGAATCCCAGCGCCGCACCGCCGCCGCCGGCGCCCCCGCCCCCGCCACCGCCTCCGATCGGCAAGGACTACGTCGAGGGCATGGTGCAGTCGAATTCGGGTCAGACGATCGCGCTTCGGACCCGGACCGGCTCGGCGACTGTGGACTACACACCCGAGACCATTGTCATGGACGTCACCCCGGCAAAGCTGGCGGATGTGACGCCGGGCAGCTGCGTGAATGTCAAGGCCACCCCGCAGAGCGCACCACCCCCCGGGTCTCCGGCGCCCGGCCAGCCGGCTGCCGGCCCGATCACCGCGCAAGCGGTGACGGTCACTCAATCCGCGGACGGCAAATGCCCGCCGCCGCCCGGCTTCTACGGCACCGTGTCCTCGGTGTCGGGCAACACGATCGCCATCAGTGGCCTGGGCCCCGGTGGTCCGGGCGCGTCGACCAACGTGACCGTCGCCGACTCGACCTCATACCAGCGGCAGACGCCGTCGAACACCCAGGCCATCACGAATGGCAAATGCATTGGGGCGCAAGGGACCCAGGATGGCGGCGCCCTGCACGCCACGATGATCAGTGTGGAGACGTGCCCGCCCATGGGACGCCCACACCCGCATCTGCACCTGCCGCACCTCCCTCACATTCACCTCTAGGCCAGGGGACGCGCGAAGCCGCAGCGGCTTCTTAATAGCGCGAAAAGCGTGACTCAGACGGTGAAGCCGAGGGCGCGCAATTGCTCGCGGCCGTCCTCGGTGATCTTGTCCGGGCCCCACGGCGGGTTCCACACCCAGTTGATCCGCAGGTCGTCGACCAGCCCGGCCCCCACCAGCGCGCTGCGTGACTGGTCTTCGATGACATCGGTCAGGGGGCAGGCCGCCGAGGTCAGGGTCATGTCGATCAGGGCGACCGTTCCGTCCTCGCCCGCCTCGATGTTCAGCCCGTAGACGAGTCCCAGGTCGACGACGTTGATGCCGAGTTCGGGGTCGACGACGTCGCGCATCGCCTCCTCGAGGTCGGCAAGGAATTCGTCATCCTGCGCGGTGGTTTCGCTCATCAGTAACCTCCTGAAAAGTCTGCTCCTTGGCCCGAATAGGCCTTGGCCAAAGCATCTTTGAACGCCATCCAGCCGAGCAGGGCGCATTTCACCCGGGCGGGGTATTTGGCCACCCCGGCGAAGGCGATCCCGTCGCCCAGCACGTCCTCGTCGCCCTCGATGGTGCCGCGGGAGGACACCATCTCGGTAAACGCGGCGATGGTCTTGAGCGCGTCGCCGACGCTTTGTCCGATCACCTGCTGGGTGAGCACCGAGGTCGCCGCCTGGCTGATCGAACAGCCCTGCCCGTCATAGGACACGTCGGCAACGGTTTCGCCGTCCTCGGACAGCGCGACCCGCAACGTGACCTCGTCACCGCACACCGGGTTGACGTGAAATACCTCGGCGCCGAAAGGCTCCCGCAGCCCGCGGTGCTGCGGGTGCTTGTAGTGGTCCAGGATCACGTCCTGATACATCTGCTCGAGACGCAATGTCAGCCTCTCCCAAAGAAATCCAGAGCGCGGCGCACGCCGGCCACCAAACGCTCGACCTCTTCGGTGGTGTTGTACACCCCGAACGACGCCCGGGCGGTAGCCGCCACGCCGAACCGGCGGTGCAGCGGCATGGCGCAGTGGTGTCCCACCCGCACCGCCACACCCTCGTCGTCGAGCACCTGCCCGACGTCGTGTGCGTGCACGCCGTCGACGACGAAAGACACCGGCGATGCGCGGTTCTCCATGGACGTCGGGCCGACGATGCGCACGGCATCGATGCGGGACAGCCCGTCGATGGCCGCGGCGACCAGGTGGTGCTCGTGGGCCTGTACGGACGCCATGCCGATGGCGCTGAGGTAGCGGGTGGCCGCGCCCAATCCGACCACCTGCGACGTCATCGGGGTGCCGGCCTCGAACCGCTGCGGCACCGGCGCGTAGGTGGACCCTTCCATGGTCACGGCTTCGATCATCGAGCCGCCGGTCAAAAACGGCGGCAGGTCCGTCAGCACCTCGCGGCGCCCGTACAGGACACCGATGCCGTTGGGGCCCAGCATCTTATGCCCCGAGAACGCGGCGAAGTCCACATCGAGCGCGTGGAAGTCGACGGGCTGGTGCGGCACCGACTGGCAGGCGTCCAGCACGGTCAGGGCGCCCACGGCCCGGGCCCGGTTGACCAGCTCGGCCACCGGCGCCACCGCACCGGTCACGTTCGAATGATGGGTGAAGGCGACGACTTTGACGCGTTCGTCGAGCTCCAGCGAGTCGAGGTCGATGCGCCCGTCGTCCGTGACGCCATACCAGCGCAGGGTCGCGCCGGTGCGCCGGGCGAGTTCCTGCCAGGGAACCAGGTTGGCGTGGTGCTCGAGCTCGGTGGTGACGATGACGTCGCCGGGCCGGACGGAACGTCCGAAACGCTTGTCCCCCAGCACATACGACACCAGGTTGAGCGCCTCGGTGGCATTCTTGGTGAACACCAGCTCGTCGCACTCCGCGCCGACGAACGCCGCGACGTCGGCCCGCCCCTGCTCGTAGGCGTCGGTGGCCTCCTCCATCAGCTGGTGCGCACCGCGGTGCACCGCGCCGTTGGAGGTCAACAAAAACTCCCGCTCGGCGTCGAGCACCTGCAGCGGCCGCTGCGATGTCGCGCCGGAATCCAGGTACGCCAACGGATTTCCGCTACGCATGACGCGCTTGAGGATGGGAAAATCGGCGCGGATGGCCGCGACATCCAGGGGTGAGACCGCCGCCGAAGGTGTCGCCATGTCAGGCCCCGGTTGCCGCCGCTTGTGAGAAGCGGACGTAGCCGTTCTGCTCGAGCTCGTCGGCCAGCTCCGACCCGCCGGACTCGGCGATCCGCCCGCCGACGAACACGTGCACGTATTCGGGGTGGATGTAGCGCAGAATGCGGGTGTAGTGCGTGATCAGGAGGATGCCACCGTGCTCGGCCTGCGCGTAGCGGTTCACGCCCTCGCTGACCACGCGCAGCGCGTCGACGTCGAGCCCGGAGTCGGTCTCGTCGAGGATGGCGATCTTGGGCTTGAGCAGTTCCAGCTGCAGTATCTCGTGACGCTTCTTCTCGCCACCGGAGAAACCCTCGTTGACGCTGCGCTCGGCAAACGCCGGGTCGATCTCGAGCGAGCCCATCGCGCCCTTGACCTCTTTGACCCAGTGCCGCAGTTTCGGGGCCTCACCGCGCACGGCGGTCGCCGCAGAGCGCAGGAAGTTCGACACCGAGACGCCGGGCACCTCGACGGGATACTGCATGGCCAAGAAGATTCCGGCGCGGGCCCGCTCGTCGATGCTCATCGCCAGCACGTCCTGCCCGTCCAGCGTGATGGAGCCCGAGGTCACCGTGTACTTGGGGTGGCCGGCGATGGCGTAGGACAGCGTCGACTTGCCCGAACCGTTGGGACCCATCAAGGCGTGCGTCTCACCGGATTTCACCGTCAGGTCGACCCCGTTGAGGATGGGAATCTCGCGCTCAGACTCGGCGGCGTTCGGGTTTACGACGCTGACGTGGAGGTCTTTGATTTCCAGAGTGGTCATGAGGCTGCTGTTTCCGTCTTTTCGGTTAAGGCCAGTTCGTGTTCGATGGCTGCGGTCAGGCGTTCCCGAATCTCGGGCACGGCGATCTTGGAGATGATTTCGGCGAAGAAGCCGCGGATCACCAGGCGGCGCGCCTGCTCCTCGGGGATGCCGCGGGAGCGTAGGTAGAACAGTTGCTCGTCGTCGAAACGGCCGGTGGCGCTGGCGTGTCCGGCGCCGACGATCTCACCCGTCTCGATCTCCAGGTTGGGCACGGAGTCGGCTCGCGCCCCGTCGGTCAGCACCAGGTTGCGGTTCACCTCGAAGGTGTCGGTACCGGTGGCTTCGGCGCGGATCAGCACGTCGCCGATCCAGACGGTGTGAGCGTCGGGCAGTGCGGAGTCCGGATCACCTTGCAGCGCACCCTTGTACAACACATTCGACTTGCAGTCCGGCTGGGCGTGATCCACCAGCAGCCTCGACTCCAGGTGCTGCCCGTCGTCGGCGAAGTACAGGCCGAGCAGCTCGGCGTCACCGCCGGGGCGCAGGTAGCGCACGTTGGCGGTCAGTCGCACTATCTCGCCGCCGAGCGTGACGGCGACGTGGCGCAGCACCGCGTCCTTGCCCAGCTTGGCGTGGTGCATGCTGACGTGCACGGCGTCATCGGCCCAGTCGGCGAGCCACACCACCGTGAGCCGGGCGGCGTCGTCGACGACGAATTCGACGTTGTCGGCCAGCGTTCCGCTGCCCCGGTGGTCGATGACGACGACCGCCTCGGCGAGCTCGCAGACCCGGATCTGCAGGTGGTCGTAGGCCACCGCGCCCTGGCCGGGGCCGGTGACGGTGACCGCGATCGGCTCTGCCACGCGGGTGTCGCGCTCGACGGTGATCAGGGTTGCGGAGTTGAACGACGAAAACGCTTGCGCGGCAACACGGTCGGTCGGTACGCCACCCTGGCCGAGCCGCTCGTCGCCGCGGCGCACGGTCTCGACCCGCAGGCCGGGCTGCTCGCCGACGCTGGTCACGGCCTTGCCGGTGGCGCGCGCCGAGCCGTCGTGCAGGCCGCGCAGCCGTCGCAACGGGGTGAACCGCCAGATCTCGTCGCGGCCGTGTGGGACCTCGAACGCGTCCACATCGAACGAGGAGAAGACCTCGCCCTTGTTGGCCGCGGCGAGGGCCGAACCCTCAACCGCTTCAGTAAGGTTCGTCACTAGCCGACCGCGCCTTCCATCTGCAGCTCGATCAGCCGGTTGAGCTCCAGCGCGTACTCCATCGGCAGCTCTTTGGCGATCGGCTCGACGAAGCCGCGCACCACCATGGCCATCGCCTCGTCCTCGGTCAGGCCGCGGCTCATCAGGTAGAACAGCTGGTTCTCGCTGACCTTGGACACGGTGGCCTCGTGGCCCATGGTGACGTCGTCCTCGCGGATGTCGACGTAGGGGTAGGTGTCGCTGCGGCTGATCGTATCCACCAGCAGCGCATCGCATTTCACGCTCGAACGCGATCCGTGCGCGCCCTTGTTCACCTGCACCAGGCCGCGGTAGGAGGTGCGGCCGCCGCCGCGCGCCACGGATTTGGACACGATGTTGCTCGACGTGTTCGGCGCCAGGTGCAGCATCTTCGCACCGGTGTCCTGGTGCTGGTCTTCACCGGCGAAGGCGACCGAGAGCACCTCGCCCTTGGCGTGCTCGCCGGTCATCCAGACCGCCGGGTACTTCATGGTGACCTTCGACCCGATGTTGCCGTCGATCCACTCCATGGTGGCGCCTGCCTCGGCGCGGGCCCGCTTGGTGACCAGGTTGTAGACGTTGCCCGACCAGTTCTGGATGGTCGTGTAGCGAACGCGTGCATTGGGTTTCACGATGATCTCGACCACCGCCGAGTGCAGCGAGTCCGACTTGTAGATGGGCGCCGTACAGCCTTCGACGTAGTGCACGTAGGAGCCCTCGTCGGCGATGATCAGCGTCCGCTCGAACTGGCCCATGTTCTCCGTGTTGATCCGGAAGTAGGCCTGCAGCGGGATGTCGACGTGCACACCCTTCGGGACGTAGATGAACGAGCCGCCGCTCCACACCGCGGTGTTCAGCGCCGAGAACTTGTTGTCCCCGGCCGGGATCACGGTGCCGAAGTACTCCTGGAAGATTTCCGGGTGTTCGCGCAGACCGGTGTCGGTGTCGAGGAAGATGACGCCCTGGGCCTCGAGATCCTCGCGGATCTGGTGGTAGACCACCTCGGATTCGTACTGGGCCGCGACGCCGGCGACCAGACGCTGCTTCTCGGCCTCCGGGATACCCAGCCGGTCATAGGTGTTGCGGATGTCCTCGGGCAGGTCCTCCCACGAGGCCGCCTGCTTCTCCGTGGAACGCACGAAGTACTTGATGTTGTCGAAGTCGATGCCGCCCAGGTTCGAGCCCCAGTTCGGCATCGGCTTGCGGTCGAAGATGCGCAGCGCCTTCAGCCGCGTCTGCAGCATCCACTCGGGCTCGTTCTTCTTCGCCGAGATGTCGCGAACGACGGCCTCGGACAGGCCACGCTGGGCGCTGGCCCCCGCGACGTCGGAGTCCGACCAGCCGTAGCCGTACTTCCCCAGAGAGGCGATCGCCTCTTCCTGAGTCAGCGGCGCGGTAGCCGTCTTGCTGGCCTCGGGTGTGAGTGTCATCGCGACGCTCCTTTGGTGCTCGTGGTGTCGGTCATGCGGCGCGGGCTGGGCGCCTGGGTCAGGGGTACGTGCGTGGTGCAGGCGCAATCGCCGTTGACGATGGTCGCCAACCGCTGGACGTGGGTCCCCAGCACCTCGGCCATGGCCTGCTGTTCGGCCTCGCACAGCTCGGGGAATTCCTCGGCGACGTGCGACACCGGGCAGTGGTGCTGGCAGATCTGCACGCCGTGGATCGGTCCGCCGACCTGCGTGGTGGTGGTGACGTAGCCGGCCTTGCTCAGCGCGGTGGCGATCCGGTCGGCCGCCGCCTCGACGTCGGTGTCCGCCGCGCTGTCGGCGGCCGCAACGTCGGCCAGGATGGTGTCGATGCGCTGCCTGGCGAAGGCCTGCACGGCCTCTTCACCGCCGATCTCGCGGAGTTGCCGCATGGCCGCCGCCGCCAGGTCGTCGTAGGCGTGGTCGAGCTTGGCACGCCCGGCCGCGGTCAACCGATAGCGCTTGGCGGGACGTCCGCGCCCCACCTGCTGCCACGCCGCGGCCGCCGTGGACTCGGCATCGCCGGCCCCGATCAGGGCGTCGAGGTGGCGTCGCACGCCGGCGGCCGCCAGGCCCAGCCGGTCACCGATCTCGCCGGCGGTGATCGATCCGGACTCCAGCAGCAGGCGCACGATCGCACGGCGGGTGTGACCATCCGCTACCGGCACGCCGACGTCCGCCACGCCGGGAGCGACGTCGCCGCCCCCAGTGGCCCCATCGAGGCTGGTTCGGATTTTCACAACACCAGTGTGACGCAATTCCGGGGATCGGTCTAGCAAGGGTCCCCTCTATAGGCGTTGCCCTGGTCACACCGCCGGCGCGGCACGACCGGCGGTTAGGCTGCTCTGATGGCAGCCCGCCACCACACGCTGAGCTCGTCGATCGCGAGTCTGCACGGCGACGAGCAAGCAGTGGGCTCGCCGCTGAACGATACCGAGCTCACCGCGCTGCGCCGCACCCGCCTGTTCGGCGCGACCGGCACGGTGGTGATGGCGATCGGCGCGCTCGGCGCCGGCGCCCGGCCCGTCGTCCAGGACCCGACGTTCGGGGTCCGGCTGCTCAACCTGCCGTCGCGAATCCAGACCGTGTCGTTGACCATGACGACTACCGGCGCCGTCATGATGGCGCTGGCCTGGTTGATGCTCGGCCGGTTCGCCCTGGGAAACCGGCGGATGTCACGCGGCGACCTGGACCGCACCCTGCTGCTCTGGGTGCTGCCGCTGTTGATCGCCCCACCGATGTACAGCAAGGACGTCTACTCCTACCTGGCGCAGAGCCAGATCTCGCTGGAAGGTCTGGACCCGTACCGGGTGGGCCCGGCCTCGGGGCTCGGCCTGTCCCACATCTTCACGCTGTCGGTGCCGACGCTGTGGCGCGAGACGCCCGCACCGTACGGCCCGCTGTTCTTGTGGATCGGGCGCGGCATCTCGGCGATCACCGGGGAGAACATCGTCGCCGCCGTGCTGTGTCACCGGCTGGTCGAGCTGCTGGGCGTGGCACTGATCGTGTGGGCGACCCCCCGGCTGGCCCGGCGCTGCGGCGTCGCGGAGGTCAGCGCGCTGTGGCTCGGGGCGGCCAATCCGCTGCTGATCATGCATCTGGTGGCCGGCGTGCACAACGAGGCGCTGATGCTGGGCCTGATGCTGGCCGGGGCCGAATTCGCGTTGCGCGGCGTCGACGCACCGCGGTTGCTGCCCGCGTCGTGGAAGCGGTTGGGCCCGGACTGGGAGCCGCTGGGGATGCTGGTCGCCGGCGCCGTGCTGATCGTGTTGTCGTCGCAGGTGAAGCTCCCGTCGCTGCTGGCGCTGGGCTTCGTCACGATGGCGCTGGCCTACCGCTGCGGCGGGACCCTGCGTGCGCTGCTGCTGAGCGGCGGTGGCATGGCGGCGTTGTCGCTGGCGGTGATGGCACTGGTGGGCTGGGCCAGCGGCCTCGGATTCGGCTGGATCTACACGCTGGGCACCGCGAACGTGGTGCGGAGCTGGATGTCGCCGCCGACCCTGCTGGCGCTCGGCACCGGGCAGGTGGGCATCCTGCTGGGCCTGGGTGATCACACCACCGCGGTGCTGGGGCTGACCCGTGCGATCGGCGTGCTGATCATCACGGTGATGGTGGCCTGGTTGCTGCTGGCCGTCTTCCGCGGCCGGCTGCACCCGATCGGCGGGCTGGGTGTGGCGCTGGGCATCACGGTGCTGTTGTTCCCCGTCGTGCAGCCCTGGTATCTGCTGTGGGCGATCATCCCGCTGGCCGCCTGGGCGACGCGCACCGGCTTCCGGGTGGCGGCCATCGCCATCAGCCTGGTCGTCGGGATCTTCGGCCCGACCGCCAACGGCGACCGGTTCGCGCTGTTCCAGATCATCGACGCCACCCTGGCCAGCACGGTCATCGTCGTCGCGCTGATCGGGTTGACCTACACCCGCCTGCCGTGGCGCCGCGCACCGGGACAGGGCAGCGAGGCCGGCGGCCAGCCCGCCATCGACACCGCGGCGGCGCCGGCCACACCGTCGCCCCCGCAGCCGGCGCCGGCGCGCGACGCCTACGCTGATTCCACGTGAGCTCGGCCTTTCCAGAACCGCGCGAATCCCCAGTGGTGCGGCTGCGCGGGGTCACCAAGAAATACGGATCCGGCGCGACGGCTGTCGAGGCCGTCTCCAACCTCGACCTCGAGGTGCACGCCGCCGAGGTGCTGGCCCTGCTCGGCCCCAACGGTGCCGGCAAGACGACGACGGTCGAGATGTGCGAGGGCTTCGTGCGCCCGGACGCCGGCACCATCGAGGTGCTCGGCCTGGACCCGATCGCCGACAACGCGCGGCTGCGGGCCCGCATCGGGGTGATGCTGCAGGGCGGCGGCGGCTACCCGGCGGCCCGCGCGGGCGAGATGCTGAACCTGGTGGCGGCCTACGCCGCCGACCCGCTTGACCCGGCGTGGCTGCTGGACACGCTGGGCCTCACCGACGCGGCCCGCACCACCTACCGGCGGCTCTCCGGTGGCCAGCAGCAGCGGCTGGCGCTGGCGTGCGCGCTGGTCGGCCGGCCCGAACTGGTGTTCCTCGACGAGCCCACGGCGGGCATGGACGCCCACGCCCGGTTGCTGGTCTGGGAGCTGATCGACGCCCTGCGCCGCGACGGCGTGACCGTGGTGCTCACCACGCACCAGCTCAAGGAGGCCGAGGAACTCGCCGACCGGCTGGTGATCATCGACCACGGGGCCACGGTGGCCTCCGGCACGCCCACGGAGCTGATGCGCAGCGGGGCCAAGGACCAGTTGCGATTCAGCGCGCCGCCGCGCCTCGATCTGTCGTTGCTGGCTGCGGCGCTGCCCGAGGATTACAAGGCCACCGAGGTGACGCCGGGTGAGTACCTGGTCGAGGGGCACGTCGACCCCCAGGTGCTGGCAACCGTCACGGCGTGGTGCGCGCGGATCGACGTCCTGGCCACCGACATGCGCGTCGAGCAACGCAGCCTCGAGGATGTGTTCCTCGACCTCACCGGCAGGAAGTTACGGCCTTGACGGACAACGAGACTGGATCGAACGCCTTCCCCGCGGGCACCTTCGCGCCCGATCCGCGACCCAGCGCGGTGCCGAAAATGCTTGCCGCGCAGTTCGGTTTGGAACTCAAGCTGCTGCTGCGCAACGGCGAACAGCTGCTGCTGACAATGTTCATTCCGATCACGCTTCTGGTGGGGCTCACGCTGCTGCCGCTCGGCTCGTTCGGTCAGCACCGCGCGGCGACCTTCACCCCGGTCATCATGGCGCTGGCGGTGATCTCGACGGCGTTCACCGGACAGGCGATCGCGGTCGCCTTCGATCGGCGCTACGGCGCGCTCAAGAGGCTCGGGGCCACCCCGCTTCCGGTGTGGGGCATCATCGCGGGAAAGTCCCTTGCGGTGGTGACCGTGGTGTTCCTGCAGGCAATCCTGTTGGGCGCCATCGGTTTTGCGCTGGGCTGGCGGCCCGCGCCGGCCGCCCTGACGCTGGGCGCGGCGGTCATCGCGCTGGGCACCGTGGTGTTCGCGGCGCTGGGCCTGCTGCTCGGTGGGACGCTGCGCGCCGAGATCGTGCTCGCGGTCGCCAACCTGATGTGGTTCGTCTTCGCGGGCCTGGGCGCGCTCACCCTGGAAACCGGGATAACCCCGACGGCGGTCAAGCTGGCCGCGCGGCTGACTCCGTCCGGCGCGCTCACCGAGGCGCTCTCGCAGGCGATGACCATGTCTGTGGACTGGTTCGGCATCGTCGTCCTGGTGGTGTGGGGCGCGGTGGGGGCGGCGAGCGCGCTGCGCTGGTTCCGCTTTACCTGACGTCCGGCCAGCCGTACTACAGGTCGTAGTTTTCGGTGCCTTAGGATCGGGCCGTGGTTGGACGGATGCTGTTGCGCGCGGTGGACCTGCTCCCCAACCCCAGCCCGGGCGTGCAGCGCCTGATCGCCGCAGCCGTCATCCTCACCCAGGGCGGCATCGCCATCACCGGCGCTATCGTGCGCGTCACCGCCTCGGGCCTGGGCTGCCCCACCTGGCCGCAGTGCTTTCCGGGCAGCTTCGTCCCGGTCGCCCACGCCGAGGTGCCGCGCATCCACCAGGCCGTCGAATTCGGCAACCGAATGGTCACCTTCGCCGTGGTGATCACCGCGGCGCTGGCCGTGCTGGCCGTGACCCGGGCCCGGCGGCGACGCGAGGTGCTGGTCTATGCCTGGCTGATGCCGGTGTCCACCGTCGTGCAGGCGGTGATCGGCGGCATCACCGTGCGCACCGGGCTGCTGTGGTGGACGGTGGCCATCCACCTGCTGACGTCGATGACGATGGTGTGGCTGGCGGTGCTGCTGTACGTGAAGATCGGCGAGCCCGACGACGGAGCGGTTCGGCAGCGAGTTGCCAGGCCGCTGCGCGCCCTGACCGCGCTGTCCGGCCTGAATCTGGCCGCGGTGCTGGTCACCGGCACGCTGGTGACGGCCGCCGGCCCGCACGCGGGCGACCGCAGCCCCTCCCGGACGGTGCCGCGGCTAAAGGTCGAGGTCGACACTCTGGTACACCTGCACTCGTCGCTGCTGATCGCCTACCTGTCGCTACTGGTGGGGCTCGGCTTCGGGCTGCTGGCGGTGCGTGCCGCCCGACCCGTCGTGCTGCGGCTCGCGGTGCTGCTGGTACTGGTGTTCGCCCAGGCCGCGGTCGGCACCGCGCAGTACTACACCGGAGTTCCGGCCGTGCTCGTCGCCCTGCACGTGGCCGGGGCCGCGGCCTGTACGGCGGCCACCGCGGCGCTATGGGCGTCGATGCGAGAGCGGGCCAAGCCCGAGGCGCTCGCAAGCTGACTCCATTGCCAGCGCGAACCTGCGCTGCGCGAGGTCGCGGGCCGCTGCGTCAAGCCGGCGCCAGCCCAATGACGGCGCGACCAGGTCGAGCCCGACGAGCCGTTCGCCGGCCACGTCGGCACGCGCGTAGAGCAGGTCCCGCGCGGCGATGCCGGCCCGCCGGGCGGCGGCGGCGAGCGCGGCATGGCCGAGGTCCCACGATTCGAACTCCGGCTCGACCGGCCAGGCGTGCGACCGCTCGCCCCCCAGGAAGATCAACGCCGCCTCGGCCGTTGCGTGCGGCCCGGTCGTCGTCGGCACCCCGTCGTCCTCGAGGTCGCGCAAATATCGCTCGCCGAGGTTCCACGCCACCGCGCCGGGCGGGTTGAGCAGGTGGCGCATGCGTCGTGCCCAGGCCAGGAATTCGTCGCGCCGACCCGGGTCGCCCGCGGCGGCTCGCAGGATCACCAGATCCGCGCCGGCGGTCGCCGGGTCGTCCCAGGGCAGCCAGCGCGCGTGCAGCCCACGCAGGCGTAGCGCGCGCAGGAGCCCGGCGTCGTCCGCTGTCGTGCCCGCATCGCCGCCCGGCCCCGCCAGCACGATGCGGGGATGGAAGACGTCCGGGCGAGCGAGTTTCATGCCCGGGCATGATAAGCAGATGCACGCAATCGAAGTCAGCGAGACCGGCGGCCCCGGGGTGCTGCGCTACGTCGATGCGGCCACGCCCACGCCCGGACCGGGTGAGGTGCTCATCAAGGCGGAAGCCATCGGCGTCAACTACATCGACACCTATTTCCGCTCCGGGCAGTACCCGCGGGAGTTGCCGTTCATCCTCGGTTCGGAGTTGGCCGGCACCGTCGAAGCCCTGGGCGACGGCGTCGACGGGTTCAACCTCGGCGATCACGTGGTCAGCGCCGCGGCATCCGGCGGGTATGCCGAATACGCCACGGCCCCAGCGCATTTGACCGCCGAGATACCCGACGGCGTGACCGCCGACGTGGCGGCCTCGGCCCTGCTGAAGGGGTTGACGGCCCATTATCTGTCGAGGTCGGTGTATCCGGTGCAGGCGGGCGACACGGTGCTGGTACACGCCGGCGCGGGCGGCGTCGGCCTGATCTTGACGCAGTGGGCCCACCTGCTCGGTGCGCGGGTGATCACCACGGTCTCGACCCCGGACAAGGAGCGACTGTCCCGCCGGGCGGGCGCCGACGAGGTGCTCCCCTACCCTGACGGTGCCGCGGCGTTCGGCGAGCGGATCCGCTCTTTGACCGACGGTGCCGGGGTGGCCGCGGTGTATGACGGCGTGGGCGCGGCCACCTTTGACGCCAGCCTGGCCAGCCTGGCCGTCCGGGGCACACTGGCGCTCTTCGGAGCGGCCAGCGGACCGGTTGCGCCGTTCGACCCGCAGCGCCTCAACGCGGCCGGTTCGGTGTTTTTGACCCGGCCGTCGCTGGCGCATTTCGTCCGCACCGCGCAGGAATTCAGCTGGCGGGCAGAGGAATTGTTCGCCGCGATCGCGGGCGGCGACATCACCGTAGAGGTGGGCGGGCGCTACCCACTGGCCGAAGCCGCCCGCGCCCACCAAGATCTGCAGGGCCGCAAGACCGCGGGCTCGATCGTGCTGCTGCCCTAACTTCGAGTCCGCTATGCGTGCGGGCAGAAGATTCCGAGAATCTGCTGGCAGTTGTCTCTGTTGATAAGGCCCGGCGGCGGTGGTGGCGGCGGCGCCGGCGGGTTGTCGCCGTCCCAGATGTTCTGAGCGACGTTGCCCTGCCCGAACCAGACGTAGTAGTAGGTGTGGCAGATGTTGTTGTCCCAGACGACGGGGTTGGTGACATGGTTGCCAGTCGGCGGCAACGGTTGCCCGGGGCACCAGCGGCACGGCCCTTGGGGGTGGTCGTTGGGACAGCCGGGCCAGGCGTCCAGCGGCATCGGTCCGGGCTGAGCTTCGGCGATACCCGTGGCGATGCCCGTGTCGCAGAACGACAATCCGGCCGAAAGCAGCGCCCCGGCGATCAATGTCCTGACAATGCGGTCAGTTGCCATGCCTAAGTGTGATCCCGTGCACCGGCTACCGATCCCAAATCGGAATCACTTCTCTCGCCGGGTGACGCGTTGGCGGCGCCGAGGGTAAGTCGGCGACCGGCTCAGAACAGGTGCGGCAGGCCGATGGCCGAGTCCACGGCCAACGCGCAGAACACCACCGCCAGGTAGTTGTTCGACTGCAGGAACAACCGCAACGGCTTGACCGGCTCGCCGGCGCGGACCCCGGCGTACAGCTGGTGCGCCATCGCCAGGAACCACACCCCGGCCACCACGGCGACCGCCGCGTACAGCCAGCCCGTCGCCAGCGCCAGCGCCAGCGTGGCCAGCACCGTCAGCCAGGTGTAGATCAGAATCTGCTTGGTCACCTGACGCTCGGTCGCCACGGCCGGCAGCATGGGCACGCCCGCCGCTTTGTAGTCGTCCTTGTAGCGCATCGCCAGTGCCCACGTGTGCGGCGGCGTCCAGAAGAAGATGATGGCGAACATCACCAGCGCGGGCCAACCGATGGTGCCGGTGACCGCCGACCAGCCGATCATCACCGGCATGCAGCCGGCCGCGCCGCCCCACACCACGTTCTGCGAGGTGCGGCGCTTGAGCAGCAGCGTGTAGACGAACACGTAGAACGCGATCGTGGCCAGGGCCAGCAGCCCGGACAGCAGGTTCGTCGTCCACCACAGCCAGAAGAACGAGGCCACCGTCAGCACCAGGCCGAGCACCAGGGCGTTGCGGGTGGGCACCGCGGCGCGGGCCAGCGGCCGGCGGGCCGTCCGCTTCATCACCTTGTCGATGTCCGCGTCGGCCACACAGTTGAGGGTGTTCGCGCCCCCGGCGGCGAGCATCCCGCCGATCAACGTATTGACGATCAGCAGCGGGTTCACCGTGCCGCGCTGGGCCAGCAACATCGCCGGGATCGCCGTGACGAGCAGCAACTCGATGACCCGCGGCTTGGTCAGCGCCAGATAAGCCAGCACCGGCTGAATTGCCCGGCTCCTCACCATCCCGGTACCCGGAATGGATCGTCGTCGGGCGGTGCCTTGTATTCGGCTTGGCAATCGGCTCGGCGCGACGCGCCCGCGAACGCTCACGCAATAACTCCTCGGGGTCGCAGCGGCGCGCAGCATCTACTACACACGATGGTAGACCGGGTTGTGGCGATGGCCCGCCCGCGGGTCCATTCCGCAGCCTTTTCCCAGATTTCCGAACTGAATGTTAAACGCTTTCCACGGGCGCGTAATTTTCACATCTGCCGGCCGTGGGTACCCGAAATCCTGCGCTGCAAGAGCCGGCCCTCCCGCACTAGGGTGGGATTGATCAGCTCGATGACCCAAGGACAGAGTCTGTGACGACACTCGAAGAGATCTCCACGCTGACCCAACCGCACCTTCCCGACGACTGGTCCGAGCTCGACTCGGCCGCCGTCGACACCATTCGGGTGCTGGCCGCCGATGCGGTGCAGAAGGTCGGCAATGGCCATCCCGGGACGGCGATGAGCCTGGCGCCCCTGGCTTACACCTTGTTCCAGCGGGCGATGCGCCACGACCCCAGCGACACCTACTGGTTGGGCCGCGACCGGTTCGTCCTGTCCTGTGGGCACAGCAGCCTGACGCTGTACCTGCAGCTGTACCTGGGTGGTTTCGGCCTGGAGCTCTCCGACATCGAGTCGCTGCGCACGTGGGGATCCAAGACACCAGGGCACCCGGAGTTCCGGCACACCAAGGGCGTTGAGATCACCACCGGCCCGCTCGGCCAGGGCCTGGCCTCGGCGGTGGGCATGGCGATGGCCGCCCGCTACGAGCGCGGCCTGTTCGATCCCGACGCCGCCCCGGGCGACAGCCCGTTCGACCATTTCATCTACGTGATCGCCTCCGACGGCGACATCGAAGAGGGTGTCACCTCCGAGGCCTCGTCGCTGGCGGCGGTCCAGCAGCTGGGCAATCTCATCGTGTTCTACGACCACAACGAGATCTCGATCGAGGACGACACCAACATCGCTTTGTGCGAGGACACCGCCGCGCGCTACGAGGCCTACGGCTGGCACGTGCAGAGGGTCGAAGGCGGCGAAAACGTAGTCGGCATCGAGGAGGCCATCGCCAACGCCAAGGCGGCCACCGACCGCCCGTCGTTCATCGAGTTGCGCACCATCATCGGCTATCCCGCGCCCAAGCTGATGAACACCGGTAAGGCGCACGGCGCGGCACTGGGCGACGAGGAAGTGGCCGCCGTCAAGGAAATCCTCGGTTTCGACCCGGACAAAAAGTTCGAGGTGCGCGACGAGGTGATCGCCCACACCCGCAAGCTGGTGGACCGCGGCAAGGAAGCCCACGAGAAATGGCAGGCGGATTTCGACGCCTGGGCGCAGGGCCAACCGGAGCGCAAGGCGCTGCTGGACCGGTTGACCGCCGAGGAGCTGCCGGACGGTTGGGACGCCGACCTGCCGCATTGGGAACCGGGCTCCGACCCGATCGCCACTCGCAAGGCCTCCAACGAGGTGCTCAACGCGCTAGGCCCGAAATTGCCGGAGCTGTGGGGCGGTTCGGCGGACCTGGCGGGCAGCAACAACACCACGATCAAGGGCGCCGATTCCTTTGGCCCGCCGTCCATTTCGACCAAGGACTACACGGCGCACTGGTACGGTCGCACGCTGCACTTCGGTGTTCGCGAACACGCGATGGGCGCCATCCTGTCCGGCATCGTGCTGCACGGCCCGACGCGGGCGTACGGTGGCACCTTCCTGCAGTTCTCCGACTACATGCGGCCGGCGGTGCGGTTGGCCTCGCTGATGGACATCGACACCATCTACGTGTGGACGCACGACTCCATCGGTCTGGGCGAGGACGGCCCGACGCACCAGCCGATCGAGCACCTCGCGGCGCTGCGGGCCATCCCGAACCTGTCGGTGGTGCGCCCGGCCGACGCGAACGAGACGGCCTATGCCTGGCGGACCGTCCTGGCCCGCGGCAACGGCAGCGGCCCCGTCGGACTGATCCTGACCCGCCAGAATGTGCCGACCCTCGAGGGCACCAACGCCGACGGTGTCGCCCGCGGCGGTTACATCCTGGGCTCGGACGGCGAGGAAGCGGGCCAAGACCCCGATGTGGTGCTGATCGCGACCGGCTCGGAGGTCCAGCTCGCGGTTGAGGCACAGAAGTTGTTGGCGGATAAGGATATCGTGGCGCGGGTGGTCTCCATGCCGTGCGTCGAATGGTTCGAGTCCCAGCCTGATGACTACCGCGACAGCGTGCTGCCGCCGACCGTGTCGGCCAGGGTGGCCGTCGAGGCCGGCGTCGCGCAGAGCTGGCACAAGCTGGTCGGTGACACCGGCAAGATCGTCTCGATCGAGCACTACGGCGAATCGGCCGACTACAAGACCTTATTCCGTGAATTCGGCTTCACCGCCGAAGCCGTCGCGGCCGCCGCGGAAGAAGTAGTGGATAACTGAGGAAAGGGTAATTCACATGACCGCTCAGAACCCGAATCTGGCGGCGCTGTCCGCCGCCGGCGTATCCGTCTGGCTTGACGACCTGTCGCGCCAGCGACTGGAGTCGGGCAACCTGCAAGAGCTGATCGACACCAGGAGCGTCGTCGGCGTGACCACCAACCCGTCGATCTTCCAGAAAGCGTTGGCGGAGGGCGATTCCTACGACGGTCAGATCGCCGAGCTCGCCGAGCGCGGCGCCGACGTCGACGCCACGATCCGCACGGTCACCACCGACGACGTCCGCAACGCCTGCGATGTCTTGAAGCGCGAGTGGGAGGCGTCCGACGGTGTGGACGGCCGGGTGTCCATCGAGGTCGACCCGCGCCTGGCGGCCGAGACCGACAAGACCGTCGCGCAGGCCGTCGAGCTGTGGAAGATCGTCGACCGCCCGAACCTGTTCATCAAGATCCCGGCCACCAAGGCCGGCATCCCGGCCATCACCGCCGTTCTGGCCGAAGGGATCTCGGTCAACGTCACGCTCATCTTCTCGGTCGAGCGGCACCGCCAGGTGATGGACGCCTACCTGGCCGGCCTGGAGAAGGCCCGCGAGGCGGGCCATGACGTGTCCAAGATCCATTCCGTCGCTTCGTTCTTCGTGTCGAGGGTGGACACCGAGGTGGACAAGCGGCTCGAGAAGATCGGCTCGGACGAGGCGAAGGCGCTGGCGGGCCAGGCCGGTGTGGCCAACGCCCGCCTGGCTTACGCGGCCTACCAGGAGGTGTTCGAGGGCGGCGATCGCTTCGAGGCGCTCAAGGCCGACGGGGCCCGCGTCCAGCGTCCGCTGTGGGCGTCGACGGGCGTCAAGAACCCGGACTACTCCGACACCCTCTACGTCACCGAACTGGTCGCGCCGAACACGGTGAACACCATGCCGGAGAAGACGATTGACGCGGTCGCCGACCACGGCGAGATCAAGGGTGACACCGTGACCGGCACCGCCGACGCCGCGCAGGAGGTGTTCGACAAGCTTTCGGGAGTCGGCATCGACCTCACCGACGTCTTCAAGGTGCTGGAGAACGAGGGCGTGGAGAAGTTCGTGGATTCCTGGACCGAGCTGATGGAGGAAACCCAGAAGCAGCTGGATTCCACCTCCACATGAGCCCAGCCCGCACCGCGCAACAATGGCATAACCCGTTACGGGACAAGCGCGATAAGCGGCTCCCGCGGATCGCGGGACCGTGCGGGATGGTGATCTTCGGCGTCACCGGCGACCTGGCCCGCAAGAAGGTCATGCCGGCGATCTACGACCTGGCCAACCGCGGCCTGCTGCCGCCCAGCTTCTCCCTGGTGGGCTTCGCCCGCCGGGACTGGAGCACCCAGGATTTCGGCAAGGTGGTACACGAGGCCGTCAAGGAACACTGCCGCACGCCCTTTCGGCAGGAGAACTGGGATCGGCTGGCCGAGGGATTCCGTTTCGTGCCGGGAGCTTTCGACGACGACGACGCGTTCGGCCGGCTCGCCGAGACCCTGGACAAACTCGACGCCGAGCGCGGCACCGGCGGCAACCACGCCTTCTATCTGGCCATCCCGCCCAAGTCCTTCCCGGTGGTGTGCGAGCAGTTGCACAAGTCGGGCCTGGCGCGTCCGCAGGGCGAGCGGTGGAGCCGGGTGGTCATCGAGAAGCCGTTCGGACACGACCTGGAGAGCGCGCAGGCGCTCAACCACGCGGTCAACGCCGTCTTCCCGGAGGAGGCGGTGTTTCGCATCGACCACTATCTGGGCAAGGAGACCGTCCGCAACATCCTGGCCCTGCGGTTCGCCAACCAGTTGTTCGACCCGATCTGGAACGCGCACTACGTCGACCACGTGCAGATCACCATGGCCGAGGACATCGGGTTGGGCGGTCGCGCCGGCTATTACGACGGCATCGGCGCCGCGCGCGACGTGATCCAGAACCATCTGATGCAGCTGCTTGCGCTCACCGCGATGGAGGAACCGGTCAGCTTCAACCCGACGGCGTTGCAGACCGAGAAGATCAAGGTGCTCTCGGCCACCCACCTCGCCGAACCCCTCGACGAGACCACCAGCCGCGGACAGTACGCCGCGGGCTGGCAGGGCGGCGAGAAGGTCGTCGGGCTGCTCGACGAGGAGGGGTTCGCCAAGGACTCGACCACCGAGACGTTCGCCGCCATCACGCTGGAGGTGGACACCCGCCGCTGGGCCGGTGTTCCCTTCTACCTGCGCACCGGAAAACGCCTGGGCCGCAGGGTGACCGAGATCGCATTGATCTTCAAGCGGGCGCCGCACCTGCCGTTCGACGCGACCATGACCGACGAGCTGGGTACCAATGCCATGGTGATCCGGGTGCAGCCCGACGAGGGCGTCACGCTGCGGTTCGGCTCCAAGGTGCCGGGCACCGCGATGGAGGTCCGCGACGTCAACATGGACTTCTCCTACGGCTCGGCGTTCGCCGAGGAATCGCCGGAGGCCTACGAGCAGCTGATCCTTGACGTGCTGCTGGGCGAGCCGTCCCTGTTCCCGGTCAACGAAGAGGTCGAATTGGCTTGGGACATACTCGATCCCGTCCTCAACAACTGGGCGGCCGGCGGTAAACCCGAACCGTACGAGTCGGGCACCTGGGGTCCGGACTCCGCCTTCGAGATGCTGCGCCGCACCGGCCGGGAATGGCGGCGGCCCTGATGATCATCGACATGGCCGACACCACGACCACGGCGGTCAACAAGAAGCTCGACGA
Source organism: Mycobacterium sp. NGS58 (assembly GCF_059812385.1). Taxonomy (NCBI): domain Bacteria; kingdom Bacillati; phylum Actinomycetota; class Actinomycetes; order Mycobacteriales; family Mycobacteriaceae; genus Mycobacterium; species Mycobacterium sp. NGS58. The sequence goes on from NZ_JCALCO010000004.1 coordinate 66,569, forward strand.
ACTGCGGGAAAAGGTCGGCGCCGTCGCGATGGGCCGGGTGCTGACCCTGATCATCGCGCCGGACAGCGAAGAGATCTTGGAGGAGTCGCTGGCAGCCGCCAACGACGCCAGCCGTGAGCACCCCAGCCGGATCATCGTGACGATGAGGGGCGATCCGTACGCGGATAAACCGCGGCTGGATGCGCAGCTGCGCGCCGGCGGTGACACCGGCGCGAGCGAAGTCGTGGTGCTTTCGCTGTCCGGGCCGCTGTCCGGGCACGCCGCCAGCGTGGTGACCCCCTTCCTGTTACCCGACATCCCGGTGGTGGTCTGGTGGCCCGACGTCGCGCCGGCGGTCCCGGCGCAGGATCCGTTGGGCCGGTTGGCTATTCGACGCATCACCGACGCGACCAACGGGGTTGAGCCGTTGGCCGCCATCAAGAGCCGGCTGCCGGGATACACCGCGGGTGACACCGACCTCGCCTGGGCGCGCATCACCTATTGGCGGGCGCTGCTCACCTCGGCCGTGGATCTGACGCCGCACGAACCCATCGAGTCGGCGCTGGTGTCGGGCCTGGGGACCGAGCCCGCCCTGGACGTCCTGGCGGGGTGGCTGGCCAGCCGCATCGACGGCCCGGTGCGCCGGGCCGTCGGCGAGCTCAAGATCGAACTGGTACGCAAGAGCGAGACCATCGTCTTGAGCCGGCCGCAGGAAGGAAGGACGGCCACGTTGAGCCGGACGGCCCGGCCGGACGCCCTGCTCCCGTTGGCGCGCAGGGAAACCGGTGAGTGCCTCGCCGAAGACCTGCGCCGACTGGATCCCGACGAGATATACCAATCAGCGCTCGAAGGCATTGAGAAAGTGCAGTACGTGTGAGCACCAGCATCGAAATTTTCCCGGACAGCCAGACCATGGTCGACGCCGCCGCAGCGCGACTGACCGACACCATCGCCAACGCCGTGGCGGCGCGCGGCCGAGCGCTCGTCGTGCTGACCGGCGGCGGCAACGGCATCGGGCTGCTGCAGTCGTTGGTGGGACGGGAGATCGACTGGGCATCCGTGCATCTGTTCTGGGGCGACGAACGCTACGTCCCCGAGGACGACGACGAGCGCAACGACAAGCAGGCACGGGCCGCGTTGCTCTCCCACGTCGACATCCCGTCCAGCCAGGTGCATCCGATGCCGGCCAGCGACGGGGAATTCGGCAGTGATCTCGCCGCGGCGGCGCTGGCCTACGAGCAGCTGCTCGCGGCCAATGCCCCGCCCGGCGAACCGGTTCCGAATTTCGACGTGCACCTGCTGGGGATGGGCCCCGAGGGCCACATCAACTCGCTGTTCCCCGACACCCCGGCCGTGCTCGAAACCACCCGCATGGTGGTGTCGGTCGACGACTCCCCCAAACCGCCGCCGCAGCGAATCACCTTGACGCTGCCCGCCGTTACCCGGTCCCGCGAGGTTTGGCTGATGGTCTCCGGCGGCGGCAAGGCGGATGCGGTGGCGGCCGCGATCGGTGGCGCCGCACCCGTCTCGGTGCCGGCGGCCGGGGCGGTCGGGCGGGACACCACGCTGTGGCTGCTCGACGAGGACGCCGCGGCCAAGCTGCCGTCGCGCTCTTCAGAGCGCGACTGACCGGCGTCCGGCCCGGCGACCCGCTCGCGCGATTCGCCAGCGCTTTCGAGCTCGTCGATCCCTTCGGGTTCCCGCGGGCCCGGGCCGGGTCATAATGACGGACATGGCAGACAGAACCGTGCGCGGAGGGCAAGAGCGAAGCCGGATCAAAACGCTCACCCAGGCCGCGCTGAACGCCGACAAAACGGTGGAGCAGGTCGAAGACGTCCTCGACGGTTTGAGCACCACCATGAAGGAGCTCAGCAGTTCACTGTCCAGCCTGAACGCCACGGTCGAACGCCTGGAAACCGGGCTGGACCACCTGGATGGCACCATGGCCAGCCTGGACGACCTGGCCAAGCGGCTGATCGCGCTGGTCGAACCGGTGGAGGCCATCGTCGCGCGGGTCGACGACATGGTGCGGGTGGGCGAGACCATGATCTCTCCGCTGGCGGTCACCGAGCACGCCGTGCGCGGCTTGGTGGACAGGCTGCGCAACCGAACCGTGCACTAGGCGGTCAAGGATTCCGATGGCCACGTTGCTGCTGCACCACCCCGCCTTCGCCGCCCATCGGACCGCTCCAGGCCACCCGGAACGGCCGGACCGCTACCGCGCGGTGGAAGCGGCGCTGAGCCGGCCGCGGTTCGATGCCCTGGTGCGCGAGGAGGCCGAGCCGGCCGACCTCGCGACGACGCGCTACGTGCACTCCAACCGCTACGTGGACGCACTGGAAGCCGCGCGTCCCGAGGACGGGTACGTCTACCTCGACGGCGGCGACACCATGATGGAGCCCTCGTCCTGGGAGACGGCGCTGCGCGGGGTGGGTGCGACGCTGCAGGCCGTGGACCGGGTACTGGCCGGTGACGCGCAGAACGCGTTCGTCGCGAGCCGCCCGCCGGGCCATCACGCCGAGACCGAACGCGCCATGGGCTTCTGCCTGTTCAACAACATCAGCATCGGCGCGCGTCATGCGCAGCGCAAACATGGGCTGGCACGCGTCGCGATCGTCGATTTCGACGTCCACCACGGCAACGGCACCCAGCAGATCTTCTACTCCGACCCGAGTGTGCTCTACGCGTCCACGCATCAGATGCCGCTGTTTCCCGGGACCGGTGCGGTGCGGGAAACCGGCGTCGGCAACATCTTCAATTCGCCGCTGGCTCCCGGTGATGGCGGCGCCGAACTGCGCGCGGCATTCCAGGACCGGATCATGCCTGCGCTGCAGGCATTTTCGCCCGAGCTGATCATCGTGTCGGCCGGTTTCGACGCCCACGAACGTGACCCGCTCGGCTCACTGACCATGACGGCCGCCGACTTCGCCTGGGTCACAAGGGAGTTGATGACGTCGGCCGAAAAGCTGTGCGACGGCCGGCTGGTGGCGGTGCTCGAAGGCGGCTACGACCTGCAAGGCCTCACCGATTCGGTCACCGCGCACGTCGGCGAGTTGCTGAAGGGCTGAGCCAACTCGTTTCGGCCCGCAACGTCAACGCTCAGCGCGGAAAATATCGGCTGTCGTTGTCGACGGAATCGAAGATGTCCAAAGCGTGCTGAAACGGCCCCGACGTAATCCGTTGATCGGTCGCATACGAGTGGTCGAGCTGGAACACGACGCACAGCAGCAGGCCCAACAGAACCGCGACCGTACTCGACACGATGACGTGACCGACGGTGCTGCCCATGCGCAGGAAACCCGTAAACGCAACCAGCACAACCGCACCGAAGATGAGGCCCGCCCACATCAGGGCGGGTATCCGGGGCTTGGTGCCCACGATCCGCTCGTTCCGGTCGGACGCCAGCTCGCTCAGCTGGTTGAGGAATTGCTGATTGATCGGCTTGGCCGCGACGTTGGGCTGCTGGCGGCCCACGGTGCGATACATCCTGGTGATCGCGGCGCGCGCGCCGTCGTTGTGCTGTTTGTTCCACTCCGGGCCGGCCACCGCGCCGGCGTACTTGCGCAACAACTCCTGAACCTCGGTGCGCTCGGGCTCGGGCATCGCGACGGTCTGCCGATACATCGTCGTCAGGGCCGACGCCTCGCCGGACACGACGACCTGAGTCGACGAGAAGTGCTCCCAGGTGGCCACCACGGTAAAGCCCAGCAGAGCACCGTAGATGAATCCGACGACGGTGAGGAACGACGCGATCGGCGGATTCTGCTCACTGTCGTACCGTCGCAGGACGCGGTTGCCCAGCCAGATGGAGCCCACCGCGATCGCGATCGCGACCGCCACAACCGAAACCAGAAATAGCCACAGGGGTAGTCCGGATCCGTTCACTGGTCTCCTCGGTCGGCGTGGCGTCGATCCAGGGTATTCGCGAGCGGCCCGGCCCGGTGACCGAATCGCGGGTAATCAGCCGCTGTTTCGCAGCGCGCTCGCCAGCCCGTTCATCGTCAGCAAAATGCCGCGCTGCACCAGCTCATCGTCATCGCCGGAACGGTAGCGGCGAAGCAACTCCACCTGCAGGTGATTGAGCGGCTCGAGGTACGGGAAGCGGTTGAACACCGAACGCGCCAGCGCCGGGTTGTCGGCGAGCAGGTTGTCCTGGCCGGTGATGAGCTTGTGCATCGCAATGGTTCGCCGGTGCTCGTCGGCGATCTTATCGAAGACGCGGTTCCGCAATTCCTCGTCGTCCACCAGTTCGGCGTAGCGCGCCGCCAGGCCGAGGTCGCTCTTGGCCAGCACCTGGGCCAGATTCGACAGCACGCTGCGGAAAAACGGCCAGCGCTGGTACAAGTCGTGCAGGACTTCCACCCGCTCGCTTTCGCTTTCCGGGCCCGCCGCGATCCATTGCTCGAACGCCGACCCCGTGCCGTACCAGCCGGGCAGCATGACGCGCGACTGGCTCCACGCCAGCACCCACGGGATGGCGCGCAGGTCCGAGATGGATTCGGTGGGTTTGCGCGAGGTGGGCCGGCTGCCGATGTTCAGCGACCCGATCTCGCTGACCGGCGTGGAGGCCATGAAGTAGTCGACGAAACCCGGTGTCTCGTGCACCAATTCGGCATAGGCATGCTGCGCCAGCTCGGCCACCTCGTCGAGCACCGCATACGCCGGTTCCGCGGCATCGCCGAGTCCCTCCACATCCAGCAGCGTGGACTCCAGCGTGGCGGCCAGCAATGTCTCCAGATTGCGTTGCGCCGCTTGCGGTTCGGCGTATTTCGCGGCGATCACCTCGCCCTGTTCGGTGAGCCGCAGCGAACCGTTCACCGCCCCGGGCGGCTGCGCCAGGATGGCTTCGTAGCTCGGCCCGCCACCGCGGCCGACGGTGCCGCCGCGGCCGTGGAAGAGGCGCAACCGGATCCCGGTCTTGCGCGCCACCTCCACCAGGGCCAGCTCGGCTCGGTACACCGCCCAACTGGAGGCCAGGTACCCGCCGTCCTTATTGGAGTCGGAATAGCCCAGCATCACTTCCTGGCTGTCGTCGCGCGCGGCCACCAGCGCGCGATAGATCGGGAGTTCGAGCATCGCGTGCAGGATCGTCGCGCCGTTGCGCAGGTCGTCGATGGTCTCGAACAGCGGTGAGATGCCCACCGGGCAGTACGGCGCGTCCCGGGACGTGTCGATCAGGCCCGCCTCCTTGAGCAGGATCGCGGCCTCCAGGACGTCGGAAACCGATCGACACATGGAGATCACGTAGTTCGGCACGGCGGAGGGCCCGTAGCGCTCGATCGCGTGTGCGGCCGCGCGGACCACGCCCAGCTCTTTGTGGGCCAGCTCGGACAGTTCCGCCCGGTCGCCGACCAGCGGACGGCGGGTGCCGAGCTCGGCGGCCAACAGCTCGACGCGCTCGTCTTCGGACAGCGAACCGTAATCGGGATGCACCCCCGCCCAGGCCAGCAGCTCGGCGACCACTTCCTCGTGCACGTCGGAGTTCTGCCGCATGTCCAGGCCGGACAGATGAAACCCGAAGACCCGCACACCTTCTCGCAGCAGCGCCAGGCGATCGTCGGCCAGCAGTGCGCTACCGTGCGCGCGCAGCGACGCATCGATGGTGTCCAGGTCGGCCTGCAGTTCGGCCGGCGAGACGTATGGCGTCAAACCGAGGTCCAGCTCGTGCTGCGGTCGCCGGTCCAGGATCTCGGCGCCCGTCGCGGTCAGGCGGGCGCGGATCACCCGCACCGCGCGCCGATACGGCTCGTCGGCGCGGGCTTTCTCGGCACAACCGTCTGCCAGCTCGCTCAATTCGGGAGTGATCGCCACCAGGCGCGCCGACATCGACAGCTCCTGTTCCAGGGCGGTCAGCTCGGCCAGGTAGTGCGCCAGCGCGGTGAACGCGGCGTTGCCGGTGGCCTGACGCACCACGTCGGCCGTCACGTTCGGATTGCCGTCGCGGTCACCGCCAATCCAGGACCCGGGCTGCACGATCGGCTGGTTCAGCAGGCCGGCGTCGGGCCAGCGGGTCCGCAGCGCGTCGCGCACCTGGGCATTGACCTGCGGGACCACGTGGAAGAACGCGGCGGCGTAATAGCGCAGCCCCACCTCGATCTCGTCGGTGATCTGCAGGCGGGACAACCGGATCAGCGCCGTCTGCCACAGCGTCAGGACCTGGCGGCGCAGCTCGAGTTCGATGTTGCGGCCCTCGTCGGTCTCCTTGTGTCCCTCGGCCCGCAGCCGCATCAGTTCGGTGATCCGGTGCTGGGTGACGAAGACAGTGCGCCGGCGAGTCTCGGTGGGGTGCGCGGTGATCACGGGAGCCACCACCGCGCCCTTCAGTGCGTCGGCGACGGAGTCCGAATCCAGCTGCGCCCGGTCGAGTTTGGCATAGGTCGCGGCCAGGCTGCTGTCCTGCGGCGCTTCGCCGGCGGCGATGTGAATCGCCCTGCGCCGCTCGCGATGGATGTCCTCGGCGACGTTGGCGAGCAACGCGAAGTGGCTGAACGCCCGGATGACCGGGATGGCCCGATGAATGTCGATGCCGTCAAACATCCGCGCCAACTCGGCCCGGTCGATCTCGGAGCGCCGCACCCGAAACGATTCCACACGGGCCCGCTCGACGAGTTCGAACACCTCCTGCCCGCTCTGCTCGCGCACGGTGTCGCCCAAAATGGCGCCCAGCAGCCTGATGTCGGCCCGCATGGGCTCCGTCGCCTCACGACCCACCGGGGTGCGCTGCACGGCGCCAATCGGTTCCAGCGTGCTCTCGGAAGCCTCAACCATGTGACCCAGTATCGATGCGGATGTCACCGTCCGCCCGTCGAGGTGATCGGCCGTCAGCGGTATTTGATCAACAGCGCCATGGCGACGATGCACACCAGCCAGATGGCGGTGATGAAATACGTCAGCCGGTCCAGGTTCTTCTCCACCACGGTGGAGCCCGACAGGCTGGACTGCACGCCGCCACCGAACAGCGTGGACAGGCCGCCACCCTTGGCGCGGTGCAGCAGCACCAGCAGCACCACCAGGATGCTGGTGACGACCAGGGTGATCTGCAAAGCCAACTGCATGACGGCCAGCCTACCGGGGCGGAGTCGTTATCAGGGCAGCGCCCTACGGAAGAGGCCCACCGGCGGCGATCGCCGCCAGCGTGGCGAACTGCTCCCCATCCAGCGACGCGCCCCCGACCAAACCGCCGTCGATGTCGTCGCAGCCGACCAGTTCGCCGACGTTCTTGGCGTTCACCGATCCGCCGTAGAGCACGCGCACGCCCTCCGCGACCTGCGGTGAGGCCAACACGCCCAGTTCCTTGCGGATCGCCGCGCACACCTCCTGGGCGTCGCGCGCGCTGGCCACCCGCCCGGTGCCGATGGCCCACACCGGTTCGTAGGCGATGACGACCTTGCCGATCTGTTCGGCGGACAGCCCGGCCAGCGAGCCGCGCAACTGCTCCTCGCAGTGGCCGACGTGATTCCCCGCCTCGCGGACGTCGAGGTGCTCACCGATGCAGACGATCGGGGTCAATTCGTGCTTGAGCGCCGCCGCCGTCTTGGCGGCCACCAGCGCGTCGTCCTCGTGGTGGTAGCTCCGCCGCTCGGAGTGCCCGACGACGACGAATGTGCAGCCCAGCTTGGCCAGGAAGGCGCCGCTGACGTCGCCGGTGTAGGCGCCCGAGTCGTGCTGGGACAAGTCCTGCCCGCCGTAGGTCAACCGCAGCTTGTCGCCGTCGACCAGGGTCTGCACGCTGCGCAGATCGGTGAACGGCGGCAGAACCGTCACGTCAACCTTGTCGTAGTACTTGTCGGGCAAGGCGAATGCGATCTTTTGCACCAGCGCGATGGCCTCGAAGTGGTTGAGGTTCATCTTCCAGTTGCCGGCGATCAGCGGCTTGCGGCTCACGGCTCTGGGCCTCCCTAGTTGTGGTCGGGCTGGGGTCGGGCCAACACCTCGATACCCGGAAGCGTCTTGCCCTCAAGGTATTCCAGCGACGCTCCCCCGCCGGTGGAGATGTGCGAGAAGTCGCCCTCCGGGATGCCCAGCGCGCGCACCGCGGCCGCGGAGTCCCCGCCGCCGACCACGCTGAAGGCGCCCTTGCGGGTCGCCGCGGCGATTGCCTCGGCGACGCCCTTGGTGCCCGCGGCGAACGCCGGGAACTCGAACACGCCCATCGGGCCGTTCCAGAAGATGGTCTCGGCGTTGGACAGCAACGCGGTGAACCGCGTCACCGAACCCACACCGATATCCAGCCCCATCTTGTCGTTCGGGATGCGGTATGCGGGAACACTCTTCGACGGCGAATCGGCGGCGAACTCGTCGGCCACCACTATGTCCACCGGCAGGCGCAGCACGTCGCCGTAGGTGTCGAGCAACCGCCGGCAGGTGTCGATCATCTCGGTTTCCAGCAGTGAGGTGCCTACCGAGAGGCCTTGAGCGGCAAGGAAAGTGAAGCACATGCCGCCGCCGATGACGATGCTGTCGGCCTTGGTGGCCAGCGACTCGATGACGCCGAGCTTGTCGGATACCTTCGACCCGCCGAGCACCACCGCATAGGGGCGTTTGGTGGAGCTGGTCAATTGCTCCAGCACGCCGATCTCCTCGGCCACCAGGGTGCCGGCGTAGTGCGGCAGCAGGGTGGCGATGTCGTACACGGAGGCCTGCTTGCGGTGCACCACGCCGAAGCCGTCAGAGACGAAAGCGCCTGTCGGCCCGACCAACTCGGCTAGCTGCTTGGCCAGTGCCAGCCGCTCGCCATCGTCCTTGCTCGTTTCCCGGGCGTCGAAGCGGATGTTCTCCAGCAGTAGGACGTCGCCGTCGGTGAGGCCCTCGGAGCGCGCCAGCGCGTCGGTGCCGACGACATCGCCGGCCAGCTGGACGTGCCGGCCGAGCTGCTCACCGAGCGCCGCGGCGACGGGCGCCAGCGACAACTTCGGGTCGGCACCGCCCTTGGGCCGCCCCAGATGTGCGGTGATCACCACCTTGGCGCCCGCGTCCACCAACGCCTTCAGCGTCGGCACCGAGGCGGTGATGCGGCCGGCGTCGGTGATCTTGCCGTCATCAAGCGGCACGTTCAGGTCGGAGCGCACCAGCACGCCGCGCCCGGAAACCCCTTCGGCGAGCAGGTCTTTCAGGTTGTGGACAGCCACGGTTTACAGCGACTTGCCGACCAGGGCGACCAAGTCGACGAGGCGGTTGGAGTAACCCCATTCGTTGTCGTACCAGGACACCACCTTGGCCTGGTCGTCGATCACCTTCGTCAGGCCGGAGTCGAAGATCGAGCTGTGCGGGTCGGTGACGATGTCGCTGGACACGATCGGCGCGTCGTAGTACTTCAGGATGCCCTTCATGGGCCCCTCGGCGGCGGCCTTCATCGCGGCGTTGATCTCGTCGGCGGTGGCGGGCTTACGCAGCTCGGCGGTGAGGTCGGTGACCGAGCCGGTGGGGATCGGCACCCGCAGCGCGTACCCGTCCAGCTTGCCCTTCAGCTCCGGCAGCACCAGACCGATGGCCTTGGCGGCGCCGGTGGAGGTCGGCACGATGTTCAGCGCGGCGGCACGCGCCCGGCGCAGATCCTTGTGCGGCCCGTCCTGGAGGTTCTGGTCCTGGGTGTAGGCGTGGATGGTGGTCATCAGGCCCTTGACGATGCCGAATTCGTCGTTGAGGACCTTGGCGATCGGGCCCAGGCAGTTCGTGGTGCACGAGGCGTTGGAGATGATGTTCTGGCTGCCGTCGTACTTGTCGTCGTTGACGCCCAGCACGATGGTGATGTCCTCGTCGGTGGCGGGCGCGGAGATGATCACCTTCTTGGCGCCGGCGTCCAGGTGACCCTTGGCCTTGGCGGCGTTGGTGAAGATGCCGGTGGACTCGACGACGACGTCGACGCCCAGGTCGCCCCAGGGCAGCGCCGCCGGGCCTTCCTTGACCTCGAGCGCCTTGATCTTCTTGCTGCCGACGACGATCGTGTCGTCACCCTCGAGGCTGACGTCTTGGGGCAGACGGCCCAGGATGGAGTCGAATTTCAGCAAGTGCGCCAGGCTGGCGTTGTCGGTGAGGTCGTTGACCGCGACCACCTCGATGTCAGCGGTGCCCTGCTCCTGTTGAGCCAGTAGGGCCCGGTAGAAGTTCCGCCCGATTCGACCGAAGCCGTTGATACCTACTCGGACCGTCACTTGTCTCTCCCTGTCTTTCCTGCGTCCGCTGATCTGCGCTCGTCGCCAGCCTAGATCAGTGACGCCTTCCGTTGCCGCGCCGGTACATCACCCGTGACGTCGACCACACGCGGCCGGGGCTATCGACGGCGCTCGCGCAGCCAGCCCAGCGCCGCCTCGGCGGCGTAGTACCCGCACAGGCCATGGATGCCCGCTCCCGGCGGCGTGGACTGCGAACACAGGTAGACGCCCGGCACCCCGGTGGCGTACGGGTTGACGGAGATGCGCGGCCGCAACATCACCTGGAGCCTGTCGTTGGCGCCGCCGATGATGTCGCCGCCGATGAAGTTGGGGTTATAGGCCTCCAGGTCCGCGGTGCCCTTGCTGACGGTCGCCACCACTCGGTCGCGGAATCCCGGCGCGAATCGCTCGATCTGGTCGACCACCGCCCCGGTGGCGTCGCCGGTGTAGCCGAACGGCACGTGCGCGTAAGCCCAGATCGGATTGATGCCGCCCGCCGACCGGGAGGGATCGGCCAGGTATTGCTGCCCGACGAGCACAAAGGGCCGCCGCACCATCTTGCCTTGCGCGCGTTGACGTTCGGTGTCGGCGACCTCGGCGAACGTGCCGCCCAGATGGACGGTGCCGGCTCGGCCGCAGTCGGCGTTGGTCCACGGGATGTCGCCCTCGATGGCGAAGTCGACTTTGAACGCCGAGGAGCCCTGGCGGTAGCGCGCATACGAGCGTTTGATGCGCCCGGGCATGGCGTCGCCGTAGATCTTCAGCGTCGCGGCCGGAGTCAGGTCGAGCATGACGATGTCGGCGTCGGGAATGTCATCGCGGCGGGTGACCGTCACTCCGGTGGTCACGGCCCCGCCGTGCTTGTCGAGGGCGGCGGTGAGCGCCTTGGTGATCGAACCCGATCCTCCCTCGGCGACCGGCCACCCATATCGGTGGCCGCTGGCCAGGATCATCAGCCCGAGCGACGCGGTGAGCGGGCGGTCCAGGCGGGTGTAGACGTGCGCGGCCGATCCGCCGAACAGCGCGCGCACCTGCTCGGTACGGAACCACCGGGCCATCACGGTGGCCGGCAGCACTGCGCGCGGCCCGAAGGCGGCGAGGCGAACCGGGTGACGCGGAATGTTGATCACGGGACGCAGCAGGTCTTCGGCCAGGGCATCGAATCCGGCCGCAAGGTCCCCGACCGCGCGGCGCCACCGGGAGGCGTCGGGTCCCATGCCGGCCGTCGTCTCATCGAGGGACTGGTACAGCACGCCGGCGGTCCCGTCGTCGAGTGGGTGCGCGCAATCGACCTCCGGCCACTTCCACGCCAGCCCGTAGCGCTGCAGGTCCACCTGCTTCCAGAACGGCGAACCGATACCCAGCGGGTGAAACGCCGAGCAGTGGTCGTGGATGACGCCGGGCACCGTCAGCTCACCGGAGCGTGCCCCGCCACCGACGGTCTCGCGCGCCTCCAGCACCTGGACGTCGATGCCTTCCCGGGCCAGCCGGAGCGCGGCGGCCAGGCCGTTGGGCCCGGCACCGACCACCACCGCCGTCGTCACGACTCTCCGTGAACGACGGGTTGCGTGGTGAGGTGAACCGGAAATTCGTCACCCGGCTCGGGCCACGGCTGACGCGACGCCATGTCCTCGATGGTGACGTAGCCCGCCTCGATCAATCCGGTCTTGGCGTCCAGGATGCGGTACCACTGCTTTTGGATATGGATCGGTTGACCCTCGAGGACGATCACGCGAAGGTCGCCGTCCTCGAAGTTGCAGCGCCGCTGTACCGCCTCGAGCAGCTGCTCGTTGTGCAAATGGCCTTCACCGAAGTTCCACCCGACCAGGGGCCCGGCCACGATCTCGCCCTCGCGCACCTTGTAGTCGGCCTCGTTGCCGATCGCCCGCGGCAACAGGCCATTGAGCGCCCGGCCGTGAATATGCATCGCGCGGAACGCCGCTACCTTGTCCGCCATGATCTCGGCGGTTTCCGGGTCGTAGAGCCGGGCCAGCTGATTGACCACGAGCGCGGAGCTTTTGACGATCTCGGCGTCCGCCTTTTCCTCGGAGCCCGCCCGGAAGCACCACAGGCTGGTGGCCCAGTTGCCGGCGTAGTAGCGCATGGCAGGCAGGAACGAAATCTTCTCGGGGAACATGTTTCCCGCGATCACGATCGCCACCACGACCACCACGAGCGTCAGCAGCAGCGGCGAGGAAAGGTCGGTAGCACGAATCCCGCCGTAATGCCCGAACAGGTAGAACAGCGAGAAGATGAAGAACACGTTCCACTCCAACGGCACTCCCATCGGGAGGTTGGAAATGATGTTGAGGTGGAAGACCACCATGAACCCGATCAGGAACCACCGCCACGGTTGATCGCCTGCGAAGAACACCAGAACCGTGGGAACGATGAATTCCGCTGTCGTGCCACCGACATGAGCCATCAACTTCGGCAACCACGTGGGCCTTAGGTCGTTGACGTGGTCGCGGTAGAGCAGGTGCTTGATCGGGGCGAACAGCTTGGGCCGCAGCAGCGCGTTGTTGCTCGTCATCACCGCGACCACGTAGGGGAAGTGGTGGTTGAGCTTGGAGGTCGCCGCCCCCCACCACAGGCACAGCATGATGATCTTGAAGGCCGCGATCTGGTCGGTGAACGGGAAGAAGAACACGAACAGCTTCAGCCAATAGTGCTCGCCGCGGGCGGCCAAGAAGATCGTCTTGTCGCGCAGACCCAGCAGCGCCAGGGCGACGATCGTCGGGATGATTCGGACGGGGTCGATCAGGCCGACGTCGCCGGTGGCGGTGACCGGCCCGCCGTGACCGGGTGACAGCAGTGCCCATACCCCACCGGCCAGCACGACGGCATACAGTGCGACGTCGACGACGGTACGGCTGTCGCCGCTGGTGAAGGGAACCTTGCCTGGCCAGGCCGGCAAACGAATCGTGTTGGGCCGCAACCAGTAAAGGATGCCTCCGATCGGAGGCATGAACCGCCCGGTCAGCGGCCCGGATCCGCAGCCCAGGCCGATGACCTCGAACAGCAGCGTAAAGACGACGACCTTCTGGTACACGATGGGTTGCGTCCACCAGTCGCCGATGCGGCTCAGCCCGCCGAAGCCGGGGGTCAGCGAGATGATGGCGGCGGGCGCCGCGATGTAAAGCAGAATCTTGAGCAGGTACAGCAGATACACCGCGTACGGCGTCCCGAAGCCGTGCTCCGCCCAGTGCCGCGTCACCACTTGCAGTCGGATGGCCCGGGGCAGGGTCGGCCAGGTTTCGTGATCGACGTCCGGAAGTTGCGGAGCCATGAATCCCATGGGCGGCCTCGTTCCTGTCTAGAAACCAGCTGGCCCATAAAATGTATCGGCATCACCATGCGGGCGGGCCGATTTGCCCGTGCCGGCGATCTGCGCCGGGCTAGCCGTCAGCGGAGCGATCACGAAACTAGCTGCTGCAACCGATGATTCAGCACACGCCAGCGGGGCCCGGCGGACCGCAGGGGGTGCCTACGCCGGTGCCGGGCGGACAAAGCGCAGACGCAGCTTGTCGATCAGGACGTCCAGGGTCTCCCGATCCTGGTCGGCGACGCGCACCAGGCGGCGGAAATCAGCCACGGCGTCGGCGTCGCCCTTGGCTTCCGCGGCGGCGATCTTGCGCTGATACTCGTCGATGCGCTGATCGATGAGGCCGCGCCGCCTAGTCAGCAGTCGCACGAAGTATTCGGCCTGCAACCGGTCCGCCGTCTCCGGGGCGGCCTCCGCGAGCGCACCCGCGGCCCGTTCGACGGCCGGTGCGCGCCGGGACGGTACTTGGCTCCGGCGAGCCGCCTCCGCCCGGACCGTGGCATGCGAGCGCCGTCTGCGGCGGTCGCGGACGGCGCCAGGTCTGCGTGTAACGCTCGAGCGCGCGCCAGATTCGGGTGACAGACCGGCTACGTCCATCGGGATCCCCTTTGCTCGAGGATTGCTTAGGGCGCCGTAACGATAGCGCCCCCGCCCGACCCACACCACACCTTCGGACCTTCAAAGACGAAACACCATGACAGCGGCCGGGCCCCGGTCGCTACCATCGATTCGACTCGGCGAAGCGGCCCCGCGAGCGTCAAGGGAGGAACGTGACCGACAACGGCAAACCCGGCGGCGGGGACATCGGCAAATTCGACCCCGGCCTGACCCAGCGACTGATGGCGGTCATGCGCCCGGTCCTGAAAACCTATTTCCGGTCCGAGGTGCACGGCCTGGACGCGTTCCCGCCCGGCGGGGCGCTGGTGGTCGGCAACCACTCCGGCGGCATGTTCCCCATGGACGTCCCGATCTTCAGCGTCCACTTCTACGACAAGCTCGGTTATGACCGCCCCGTCTACACGCTGAGCCACGACATTCTCATGACCGGGCCCACCGGAGACTTCTTCCGGCGCACCGGATACATCCGCGCCAACCGGGAGAACGCCGCCCAGGCGCTGCGGTCCGGCGGGGTGGTGATCGTGTTTCCCGGCGGAGACTACGACGCCTACCGGCCCACCCTGTCGGAGAACGTCATCGACTTCAACGGCCGCAAGGGATACATCCGCACGGCGATCGAGGCGGGCGTCCCGATCGTGCCGGCGGTGTCCATCGGCGGGCAGGAGACCCAGCTGTATCTGACCCGGGGCACCTGGCTGGCCGAGCGGCTGGGCATTAAACGCTTGCTGCGCAGCGCGATACTGCCGTTGTCGTTCGGCTTCCCCTTCGGCCTGAGCGCGGTGATCCCGCCGAACCTGCCGCTGCCCACCAAGATCGTGACCCAGGTGCTCCCACCCATCGACATCGCCCAGCAGTTCGGCGACGACCCCGACGTCGATGAGGTCGACGCATACGTGCGGTCGGTGATGCAGGAGGCCCTGACCGAGCTGGCCGCCAAGCGCCGCTTCCCGATCCTGGGCTGAGCGATGCCGAATCCGTTGAGCGAGACCCTCGGACTGGTCACCACGCTGAGCCGCGCCCGCATGATCGCGCCGATGCGGCCCGACCGCTACCTCAAGATGGCCGCGGCCATGCGCCGCGAGGGCATGGGCATGACCGTGGGCTTCGCCAGTGCGGCGCAGCGTTGCCCCGACCGTCCGGGGCTGATCGACGAACGCGGCACGCTGACCTGGCGGGAACTCGACGAACGGATCAACGCGTTCGGCGCCGCGCTGCAACGCCTGCCCGCGGGCCAGCCGAAGGTCGTGGGCGTCATGTGCCGCAACCACCGCGGCTTCGTCGAGGCGGTGGTGGCTGCCAGCCGGATCGGCTCCGACGTCGTGCTGCTCAACACGTCGTTCGCGGGGCCGGCGCTGGCCGAGGTGGTCAACCGCGAGGGCGTGGACGCCGTGGTGTACGACGAGGAGTTCACCCCGACGGTGGACCGCGCGCTGGCCGACAGGCCGGACGCCGGCCGCATCGTGGCGTGGACCGATGGGCAGCACGATCTCACCGTCGAGGAGATGATCGCGAGGCACTCCGGGCAACAGCCGCAGCGCTCGGGCCGCAAGGGCAGGATGATCCTGCTCACCTCCGGCACCACCGGAACGCCCAAGGGCGCCAACCAAACCGGGGGCAACGCCGGAATAGGCACCCTCAAGGCGATCCTGGACCGCACGCCGTGGCGGGCCGAGGAAAACGTCGTGATCGTCGCGCCCATGTTCCACGCCTGGGGCTTCTCCCAGTTGATCTTCGCCGCGTCCATGGCCTGCACGGTGATCACCCGGCGCAAATTCGACCCCGAGGCGACCCTGGATCTCATCGACCGCCACCAGGCCACCGGGCTTGCCGTGGTGCCGGTGATGTTCGACCGCATCATGGAGTTGCCGGCCGAGGTGCGACGCCGCTACAACGGCCGGTCCCTGCGATTCGCCGCGGCATCGGGATCGCGGATGCGGCCCGACGTGGTCATCGCGTTCATGGACGAGTTCGGCGACGTGATCTACAACAACTACAACGCCACCGAGGCCGGCATGATCGCCACCGCAACCCCGCAGGACCTGCGGGCCGCGCCCGACACCGCGGGCCGGCCCGCGGGGGGAACCGAAATACGAATCCTGGACCCGGAATTCAACGAGCTGCCGACCGGCGAGGTCGGCAGCATCTACGTGCGCAACAACACCCAGTTCGACGGTTACACCGAGGGCTCCACCGGCAAAGGGAAGGACTTCCACGCTGGATTCATGTCGTCGGGCGACGTGGGTTACCTGGACGAGGCGGGTCGCCTGTTCGTCGTCGGACGCGATGACGAGATGATCGTGTCCGGCGGCGAGAACGTGTACCCGATCGAGGTGGAGAAGACCTTGGCTGCGCACCCCGACGTGGCGGAGGCGTCGGTGATCGGCGTGGACGACGAACAATACGGGCAGCGGCTGGCGGCCTTCGTGGTGCTGGAGCCCGGCGCCACGCTCGACGCGGCCGCCGCTCCCGAGGCGCTCAAGCAGCACGTGCGGGAGAACCTGGCCAACTACAAAACCCCCCGCGAAATCACTGTGCTGGACGAACTTCCACGCAGCAGCACCGGCAAGATCCTGCGCGCCGATTTGCAAGCGCGGGTGCAGGGGTGACGCGGCTGGCGCGGACGATCAGAAAGCCCCGGCCGCTGGCGCGGGCCGCTCTCGAGTTGGCCAACGCGGCCAACGGATTACGTCCGCTGGCCCGCAAGGGATACAGCACCGTGCTGGTCTTCTGGTTCGGCTGGCCGGCCTCGGAGGTGCCCGGCGTCTACTTCTCCGCCTCGCTGCTCGACGCGCTGCGGCGCGGTCGCCGCGGCGACTTCACGGGACGGCGCGGAAGGGCCGCCCTGGCGCTGACCGTGGCTTCCTGGGCCGTCCTGGGCGTGATCAAGTATCGCGGCGTCACCACTCCCGGGCCGGTGCTGGAGGCGGGGCTGCGCGACCAACTGGGCGATGACTACGAAGAGGCGCTGAGCAAGCTGCCCCAGACAACACCGACGCGCAGCGGACGGCGCACTCTGCCGCTGGGCAACACCATCGCGCGCCGCCGCTACGTCGAGAAGACCAACGTGGTGTCCTACGGTCCGCATGGCCGGGCCAACCTCGCCGACATCTGGCGCCGCCACGATCTGCCGCGCGACGGCAAGGCGCCGGTGCTGCTGCAGGTGCCCGGCGGCGCCTGGGTGATCGGCATGCGCCGCCCCCAGGCCTACCCGCTGATGAGCCACCTGGCCGCGCGCGGCTGGGTCTGCGTGTCGATCGGCTACCGGGTGTCGCCGCGACACACCTGGCCCGACCACATCGTCGACGTCAAACGCGCGCTGGCCTGGGTCAAGGAGAACATCTCCCGCTACGGCGGGGATCCCAACTTCGTGGCGATCACCGGCGGATCCGCCGGCGGCCACCTCTGCTCGCTCGCGGCGTTGACGCCCAACGACCCGAAGTTCCAGCCCGGCTTCGAGGACGCCGACACCTCGGTGGTCGCCGCCGTGCCGGTGTACGGGCGCTACGACTGGTTCTCCACCGAGGGCGAAGGCCGGCGCGAATTCGTGGATCTGCTCCAAAAGTTCGTTGTCAAAAAGAAATTCGCCACACACCGCGACACCTACGTCGACGCCTCACCGATCCGGCGGCTGCGCGCCGACGCGCCGCCCTTCTTCGTTCTGCACGGCCACGACGATTCGCTCATCCCGGTCGGCGAGGCCGAAGAGTTCGTCCAGGAACTGCGTGGGGTATCCAAGAACCCGGTCGCCTACGCCGAATTACCGCACGCCCAACACGCTTTCGACATATTCAGTTCCCCGCGGGCTCATCGGTCCGCCGAGGCGGTGGGTCGATTCCTGTCGTGGGTGTACGCGACGAATCCGCCCGAGCGCGACTAGCTGCTCTCCCGCGCGGCGGCCTTCTCCAGGTCGGTCAGCGCCGGCTCGATCCGATCGGCCATGTCGTCGATGTCGTTGGCCACCTCGGGCGTCGTCACGAAACCGAAGTCCAGGTAGTCGGTATAGGAGAAGCAGGTGATGTTCAGCGCGACGTCCATCACCGGCGGTCCCAACGGCACCAGCGAATCCAGCTTGGCGCCCGCCATGTACAGCGGGAACGGCGGGCCGGGGACGTTCGAGACGACCAGGTTGATGGGAGCCAGGTTTCGTGACAGACCGCTGGCCGTGTAGGCCCGCGCGGCCAGCCCCAGCAACCCCGGGGGGGTGGTCTCGGTCAGCCCCATGATCTGATGCGCCGACAACGCCTTGGCCATCAGCTTGGCGCTCTGGGTGCTTTCGTGGATGGTCCGCAGCCGCTCCCCCGGGTCGTCGACGTCGGTGGCCAACGAGACGGTCATCGAGCTCACCTTGTTGCCGATGTCGTCCTTGTTCTCGTCGGTGCGGGTGGACACGGGGATCTGCGCGATCAGCGGTTTGGCGGGCAGCTCACCGCGCTTCTGTAGGTAGTCGCGCGCGGCGCCGGCCACCAGCGCCAGCACGACGTCGTTGAGCTTGACGCCGTAGGCGTCCTTGACGACTTTGGCGCGGGCCAGTTCGACGCGGCAGCCGGTGATGCGCCGGTGCGGCGAGACCGGCGCATTGAAGCGGGTTTTGGGCGCCTCGAAATAGCGCGGCGGCCTGCTGCGCACACCCAGGGTGGCGACCTGCTGACGCACGGTCTGCTCCATCAGCCGCGCGATGCGGAACGGCGTCTTGACCCCGACGTTGATGAGGGCCCCGACGGCGCGCCGCTCCAGTCCCGGCAGTTTGAAACCCACCAGTGATCCGACCGTTTCCTGTTGCGGCGCACGCGGTTCCGGAGTGACGTCCAACAGAATTTCACCCAGGCCGGCACCCGAGACTCCGTCGACGATGGCGTGGTGCATCTTGGTCAGCGTGGCGATCCGGCCGCCCTCGACGCCCTCGATCACCCACATCTCCCACAGCGGCCGGGAGCGGTCCAGCTTGTAGGACATCAGCCGGCCCACCAGCTCCTCGAGCTCGCGGCGACCGCCCGGCGCGGGAACACCGATTCGGCGAACGTGGAAGTCGACGTCGAGTTCTTCGTCCTCGACGAACCAGGGCCTGTCCAGGCCCAGTGGCGCGCCGGTGACCCGCCACCGCAATTGCGGCACCTCCGGCAGGCGCTCGATCAGCAATTGACGGAGGCGTTGAAAGCTGTACTCGGAGGACTCCTTCGGGTCGCAAATCGCCAACGCCCCCACGTGCATGTGCCAGCCCGCGGTTTCTGCCGACCAAAATGCCGCGTCGACACTCGAAAGCCGTTTCATTCCCTGAACGTAGTCCCCCCAAGCCCGTCCCCACCAGCGAATGCCCAACAATCAGCGGGACGCGATCAGGCGTCCTCCAGCAAATCCGGCGTGACCGCTGACTCGGTGTCGGGGATGCCCTCGACCTTCGCCTTGCGATCGGCCATCGACAGCAGCCGCCGAATACGGCCCGCCACAGCATCTTTCGTCATCGGAGGATCGGCGAGCCGGCCGAGTTCCTCAAGTGATGCCTGCCGGTGCTCGACGCGCAACTTCCCGGCCGACGCGAGATGGTCCGGAACGGTGTCGCCCAGGATCTCCAGCGCCCGTTCCACCCGGGCGGCCGCCGCGACCGCCGCCCGGGCCGATCGGCGCAGATTGGCATCGTCGAAGTTGGCCAGCCGGTTGGCCGTGGCCCGGACCTCGCGCCGCATCCGGCGCTCCTCCCACACCAGCCGGGTGTCCTGGGCGCCCATCCGGGTGAGCAATGCGCCGATCGCCTCGCCGTCGCGCACCACCACCCGGTCGGCGCCACGCACCTCGCGGGCCTTGGCGCTGACACCGAGCCGGCGCGCGGCCCCCACCAACGCCAGCGCCGCCTCCGGGCCGGGACAGCTGACTTCCAGCGCCGACGAACGTCCCGGCTCGGTCAGCGACCCGTGCGCCAGGAAGGCTCCCCGCCATGCGGCCTCGGCATCACCGACGCTGCCCCCCACCACCTGCGCCGGCAGACCGCGAACCGGGCGGCCGCGATTGTCGAGCAGGCCGGTCTGGCGGGCCAGCGCCTCACCGTCATTGGCCACCCGCAGCACGTATCGGGTGCTCTTGCGAATCCCGCTGGCCGACAACACATGCACGACGGCGTTGTATCCGTAGAGCTCGAAGATGTCCTTGCGCAGCCGCCGGGCGACGTTGCCGAGGTCCACCTCGGCCTCGACCACGACGCGGCCGCCGACGATGTGCAGCCCGCCGGCGAACCTCAGCAGGGAAGTCACTTCCGCCCGGCGCGCGCTGACCGATTTCACCATGAGGCGGCTCAGTTCGTCCTTGACTTCGGTCGTCATCGCCACGCGTCGTCACCCCTTGGTCCGCTGCCGGCCGGTCCACCCCCGGCTTGTGGGTTTGCACCGCCCACCCGAATATCCGCGGAGGCCGTGACCGGAGACGCTCCCGGAGCTTTACGGGCCGCCCGGACCCCGTCCAGGGCCGCCGCGAGCTTGCCTGGATCATGTAAAGGTGTACCAGGTCTGGCCACATCGACGAAGTGGACCTCGGCCGAGAGCAGTGTGGCGGTGCGGCGCAGTTGATCGCGTTCGCGCTCACTGGGCACCCGTTCGGCGTCGATGATGATGTCGTGCACGCCGAATTCCGGCGCGTGCTGCGCCAGCACGTGCAGATGACGCTCGACGGAGAAGCCGGCCGTCTCCCCCGGCTCGGCCACCAGATTGAGCACCAGGGCGCGCCGCGCGGTGGTTGCCCGTAGCGCGGCGGCCAGTCCCGGCACCAGAACATGCGGGATCACGCTGGTGAACCACGAGCCGGGGCCCAGCACGACTAAATCCGCGGCCATGATGGCGTCGACGGCCTGCCGTGTCGCCGGGGGGTTGTCGGGTAGCAGACGCACGCGGCGCACCTTGCCCGGCGTGGTCGCGATCGCCACCTGGCCGCGGATCAGCCGGAACATCCGCGGGTCACTTTCCAGACCGGAGACATCGGCCTCGATCTGCAGCGCGACCGGGCACATCGGCAGCACCCGCCCCTTGACACCCAGGATGCGCCCCAGCTCGTCAAGTGCGGCCACCGGATCGGCGAGGACTTCGGACAGGCCGGCCAGCAGCAGGTTGCCGATCGGATGCCCGGCCAGGGCGCCGCTGCCGCCGAACCGGTGCTGCAGGATGGTCGCCCACAGCCGCCCGTGAGGGCTGTCAGATGCTAAGGCCGCCAATGCCATTCGCAGATCGCCGGGAGGCACGACGTCCAGTTCGCTGCGCAGCCGGCCGGAGGAGCCACCGTCGTCGGCGACGGTTACCACCGCGGTCACATGAGGAGTCAGCCGGCGGGCCGCCGACAGCGTCGCGTACAGGCCGTGTCCGCCGCCCAGCGCGACGATGCCCCGGTTCATCGGCTCGGTCATTCGCGGCCCAGATCCCGGTGCAGCACCCGCACCGACAGTTGCGCGTCCCCCTTCTGGGCGTTCAGCAACTGCATCAATGCCTCGGCGATCGCAACGCTGCGATGCTTGCCGCCGGTGCAGCCGATGCCGACCGTCATATAGCGCTTGCCCTCCCGGCGGTAGCCGTCGACGACCAGAGACAGCAATCGATGGTATGCGTCGAGGAACTCGGCCGCGCCGGGCTGGCTCAACACGTAGTCCCGCACCGCCGGGTCCCGCCCGGTCAGCGGACGCAACTCGTCGACCCAGTGCGGGTTCGGCAGGAACCGCACGTCCATCACCATGTCGGCGTCCATCGGCAGGCCGTACTTGAAGCCGAACGACTCGACCGTGACGCTAGTGGTCGCGCTGGCGGCGCCGCCGAACGCCCGCTCGATGGTCTCGCGGAGGCCGCGCACCGACAGCGTCGAGGTGTCGATGATCAGGTCGGCGGTGGCGCGAACCGATGCCAGCATCCGGCGCTCCGCGGCGATGCCCTCGGCCAGGGTCTGATCGCCCTGCAGCGGATGGCTGCGACGATTCTGTTCGTAGCGGCGCACCAGCATGTCGTCAGATGCTTCCATGAACACCACGCGCGGGGCGATGTTTCGGGTAGCCAGTTCGGTGCGCACCGAGTCCAGATCGCCGGTGAAGCCACGCGACCGCACGTCCATCACCACCGCCAGCTGGGTGATCCGCGAGCCGGCGGCCAGACCGAAATCGACCATCCGGGTAATCAGCTGCGGGGGCAAGTTGTCGGCCACGTACCAGCCGAGGTCTTCGAGCACCTTGGCTGCGGTACCCCGCCCGGCGCCGGATAACCCGGTCACCAGAACGACGTCGATACCGGCCGGGGCGTCCACCGAGTGACCGCCCGCGAACTCACCTTGGCCCGTCATGGGGCAGCCTCGGATTGCTCGGGTCGCAGCGCCTCCAGGACGGCGGTGGCGGTTGCCACCCCGATGCCGGGAACCGCGGTGATCTGGTCGACGGTGGCCTCCTTGAGGCGGGCTATCGATCCGAAATGGCTTACCAATGCCTTGCGGCGATGTTCTCCCAATCCTGGCACCGAATCCAGCACCGACGCCGTCATTCGCTTGGACCGCTTGCTGCGATGGTAGGTGATCGCGAACCGGTGCGCTTCGTCACGGACCCGTTGCAGCAAATAAAGCCCCTCGCTGTTGCGCGGCATGATCACGGGGTCGGGCTCGGAGGGCACCCACACCTCTTCCAGCCGCTTGGCCAGGCCGATCACCGCGACGTCGGTGACGCCGAGTTCCTCGAGCGCCGCACTGGCCGCGTTGACTTGTGGCGCACCGCCGTCGACGACGTAGAGGTTCGGCGGGTACGCGAAACGGCGCGACTTTCCTTCCGGGGAAAGCATATTGGGGTCGTTTTGCTCACTCAGGTGCCGCGCGAAGCGGCGACGGGTCACCTCGGCGATGGACGCGACGTCGTCGGAGCGCCCCTGTCCGGCTGCTTCCCGGATGCCGAAATGCCGATAGTCCGACTTGCGCGGCAGGCCATCCTCGAACACCACCAGCGAGCCCACCACGTCGGTGCCCTGCACATGGCTGATGTCGACGCATTCGATGCGCAGCGGCGCGTCGGACAGGCCGAGGGCCTCCTGGATGTTCTGCAGCGCAGCGGATCTGGCGTTGAAATCGCCGGCCCGCCTCAGTTTGTGTTGCTGCAGCGCGTCTTTCGCATTGCGCTGCACGGTTTCGGCGAGCGCACGCTTGTCGCCACGCTGTGGCACCCGCAGCGCCACCCGGGAGCCGCGCAAGCCGGACAGCCAGCTGGTCAGCTCCCCGCTGTTGGACGGCAGGCAGGGCACCAGCACCTCGCGCGGCACCGGGTTCACCGATTCGTCTGCGGCGCCGCCCAATTCGGCCTGCTCACCGTAGAACTGGGTCAGGAACTGCTCGACCAATTGTTCCTCACCGGAATCGCCCGGGTCTGCGGACTTTTCGACGATCCAGCCGCGCTGGCCGCGGACCCGGCCGCCGCGGACGTGGAACACCTGGACCGCGGCCTCGAGCTCGTCGTCGGCGAAGGCCACCACATCCGCATCGGTGCCGTCGCCGAAGACGACGGCCTGCTTTTCCATCGCCCTCTTCACCGCGCCCAGGTCGTCACGCAGCCGCGCGGCCCGCTCGAAATCGAGTTGCTCGGCCGCGGCGTTCATCTGCTGTTCCAGCTCCCGCGCGAACCGGTCGGTCTTGCCGGACAGGAAGTCGCAGAAATCGTCCACGATCTGGCGGTGCTGCTCCGCACTGACCCTGCCGATGCACGGCGCCGAGCACTTGTCGATGTAGCCGAGCAGGCAGGGACGGTCGATCTGCTTGTGCCGCTTGAACACTCCCGCCGAGCAGGTACGAGCCGGAAACACCCGGGTGAGCAGGTCCAGCGTTTCCCGGATGGCCCACGCGTGCGAGTACGGGCCGAAATATCGCACCCCTTTGCGGCGGGGGCCGCGATAGACCATCAGTCGCGGGAACTCCTCGTTGAGGGTCACCGCCAGCACCGGATAGGTCTTGTCGTCGCGGTACCGGACGTTGAACCGCGGGTCGAACTCTTTGATCCAGTTGTATTCGAGCTGCAGCGCCTCGACTTCGGTGTTGACCACCGTCCACTCGACCTTCGCCGCGGTGGTCACCATCTGCCGGGTTCGCGGGTGCAGGCTGGAGATATCGGCGAAGTATGACGTCAGCCGGCTGCGCAGGCTCTTGGCCTTGCCGACGTAGATGACTCGCCCGTGCGGATCCCGGAAACGGTAGACGCCAGGCTCGACCGGGATGGACCCGGGCGCGGGGCGGTAGGTGGCGGGATCGGGCACAGATCCAGGCTAGTAGCCGCCGGCGACGTGCCGAGAAAGGCGGGGCCCGTGCGGGTGCCGGTCTACTGTGGTGCATACCGGTCGCCACGATGTTTGGGGGGGATTACCGTCGATTCCTCGCTAGCCTGGTTGCTGCAGCCTGTCGGCGTCGACACCTTCCTCGACGAGATCTGGGCGAGCAGGCACCACCACATCGAGCGATGCCAGCCGGGCTACTTCGACCGGCTGCTGCCCGGGCCTTCGGTCGTCGGCGGGCTCCTTGAGCAGGTGCAGCCCGAACCGTCGGCCGTGCGACTCGTCAAGGGCGGCGAGGACAAGGATCCGGAGACCTATCGCCGCGCCGACGGCGGCCTGGATCCGGTCCGGGTGCGCGACGGCCTGGCCGACGGCTACACCATCGTCGTGAACGGACTCGAGCGGTACTCGCGCACGATCGCGTGGTTGTCTCACTCCATCGAAGTCGAGCTGAACTTCCCGACCCGGGTCAACGCCTACGTCACGCCGCCGGAATCGACCGGCTTCGTCCCGCATTACGACCCACACGACGTACTGGTTTTGCAGATCCAGGGATCCAAGACGTGGCATGTGTCCAGTACCGCCGCCGTGCCGCCACACGAGATCCAGCGACGAAAGGGGGTAGGGACGGGCGGGCTCACGTCGTCGACCGACATGTGCATGCGGCCCGGCGACGTGCTGTATTTGCCGCGCGGCCAAGTGCATTCGGCCGAGACGCGCTCCGAGCCGTCGGTCCATCTGACGATCGGGCTCCACGCTCCCACCGTGCTCACGCTCGTCACGCACGCGTTGTACGCGCTGAGCCTGCGCGACCCGCGCGTGCACGCCCGATTGTCGCCGCGGCACCTGGATGACGTAACCGCCCGCGAGGGCCTGGGCGACATCGTGCGGGACAGCCTGCGGGCAGTCGAGGATCCCGAGGTCCTCACCGAAGGCCTCGACGCGCTGGCCGACGTCTTGGTCCGGCGCGGCCGATGCCCTCCGGTCGGGCGGGTCGGCGACACTGTCGGCATCGACGGGGAAACGCTCGTCGCGAAGTACGAGCCGCTCTATGCGCGAGTGGCACAGGTCGAGGACCGCGTCGTGTTGCAGTTCGCTCAGCTGGCGGTGGGCGCCGGCGCCGACCATGAAGCGGCGATGCTGTTCCTGGCCGGCAGTACAGGGCCTTTTCGGGTCGGGGATCTGCCCGGGCTGAGCGCGCCGCAGCAAACGGGGCTGGCGCAGACTCTGATTCTGAACGGGTTCCTCGTCCGCCTGTCCGATGGCTGACAATCAGCTTCGCATCTCCGGTGAATCTCCCGGTTTATATCCGCATTTCCGGTTGTTTACAGCGTAAAATTTGGCATATGCGGGCTGCTACGTTGGCGATATCGCTTAGCCGGCCCGTCGCGGCACGTCGACGCGGCGGTTCGCTCACGACGCGATAGCGGCCGCTATGTGCTCGACGGGCCCGCAACTGTCGCGGGACCGCCTTCGTTTCGGGAGGAGCGCAACATGGCAGCACGCGCGCACGCGGGCGGCCGACGATGACCATGCCGATCTGGGCCGCGTTTCCCCCGGAGGTGCATTCGGCGGCGCTGTCCAGCGGACCCGGGCCCGGCTCCTTACTGTCCGCGGAGCAGGCGTGGCAGGCACTCAGTGCCGAATATGACTCCGCCGCACAGGAACTCGGCGAGTTGCTGGCGGCGGTGCAGGCCGGCACGTGGCAGGGCCCCAGCGCCGAGGCCTTCGTGGCCGCCCATGTGCCATATCTGGCATGGCTTTTGCAGAACAGCGCCAACAGCACCGCGGCGGCCCGCGAGTCCGAGACTGTGGCCGCAGCCTATACCGCCGCGCTGTCGGCCATGCCGACGCTCGAGGAGCTGGCCACCAACCACGCCGTCTTCGCGCAACTGGTGGCGACGAATTTCTTCGGTGTCAACACGATTCCGATCGCACAAAACGAGATCGAGTATCTGCAGATGTGGCTGCAGGCGGCTACCACGATGGCGATCTACGAAGCCGTGGCCGAGACCGCGATGACGTGGAAACCGCCCACCGCCCCACCGCCGGCGATTCAGAAAACCGATCTTCCCAACCAGGATGCCGGCGGAAACCCAACTCAGTTGAGCTGGTGGGTAACTCGCGTGCAGGAAGTGGCCAGGGCCATCAGCGGTGACCTGAGCCAGTCGCCCTCGAACCCGTCCGCGACCCTCTCCGACTTGATGACCGACCCGCTACTGGTGACCGAGGTTCCCCACTGGGCGGGCGAGTCGCTCCTCTACTTCGCCCCGCAAGTGCCGGAGTTGACGCAACTCTCGTTCGGCCTGATCGCGCCCTTCATCCCCGTCGCGGGTGCCCCGGGCTTGGCCGGGCTGGCCGGGCTGGCGGGCGTCACCCAACCCGCCCCCACGCTGCCGGCCGTGGCACCCGCGCCGGCTCCGTCACACACCGGAGTGCCGGTCGCGATGGCTCCCGGGCTCGGCGCGCCCGCTTCGACCCCTGCCACCGCCCCGATGCACGCGCCCGCCCCCGCCGCGGGGCCGCCATCGGTCGCGGCACCGGCGCCGCCCGCCCCCGGCGCCCCGGCATTCAGCTACCCGTACGTGGTCGGGCCTCCCGGTCTGGGGGCCGGCACGAACATGACCATCGGCTCCCCCGCCGGGCAGAAGTCGCCGGACCCCGACGCGGTCGCGGCGCCCGCCGTCCCGGCCGCACGGGAACAGGCTCGGCGGCGCCGGCGCGCCCGGCCGGGCGTGATCGACCCGGGTCGCCGCTACGAATACCTCGACCAAAGTTCCGGCGCGGAATCCGCCGAGTATTCAGGGGCTTCCGATCTGGGTGCGGGGCGTATGGGGTTCGCCGGCACCGCCCGCGAGGCCGACGCCGCTCCGGCGGGCTTGACCACACTTGCCGGCACTTCATTGGCGGACAGCCCGAATCGGCCTCTGCTGCCGAGCAGCTGGAGTCCCGAGACCGAAGAAGGGGAATCAGACGGTCCGTGAGGGGAGCCGCGGTCGTGGCCGGCCCCGGTTTCTACGCGGTACGCCCGCTGATCTGCGCGAGGCGTTTCGCAGTCCAGTCCGCCATGGGGAACCCGGGCTTGGCATCACAAGCCGACAGCAGCAGGACCGCTCGCGGCAGGGCCGCCAGCCCGTAGTCACAGGTCCATCCCGGCTGGGTCATCGTCCACACCACGGCGACGTGCGACGAGGTATCGACGTCGCTGAGGTGCATCGACGCTGACCTTCCGTCTCGGGTCACCCCGACGGCGTCGCCGCGGCACTGGCCGATCGCGATGAAACCGTCAACCACCACGTGCTGGACGTCCAACGGGTCGCCGTAGATGTCGACCGACTCACCGTAGGTTGCCGAACCGGCGAAGCGGTAAGCGGATTCGGCGTGCTCAGCTGCGCCCGGCGGCCGCAGGGGCGAGTTCTCGAACACCACGGCCGCTTCGCAATTCGGGGGCTGGGCCGTGGTGAAGTAGTCGTCGCCCACCGGCATCGCGGTCGCCGCTCCGAAAGGCGTGTCGTCCCCGGTCTGCAGCAGCAGGTCTTGCGCGCGGGGCGTCGGGTGTTTCACCGGGGCGGACGGCGCTCGCCCCGACTGACCGGACGCCCCGACCGCCCGTCCCCCCACCACAACGTTGCAACCACTGAGCGCCAGCATGGCGGCGACGGCGACGGCAACCGCGGCCGCGCGTGCCCGAAGTGCCATCGGCCGATGGTACAGCGCTCAGCGCGTCTGCAGGTCCGGTCGATAGCGCACCAGCAGCGAGCGCACCGTGTCCATGGCGTCCACGGCGCGGCCCTTGTCAACGGCCTGGATGGCCATCACCGGTATGTACTCGTCATCGGGTAAGTCGATTCGTGCCCATCGGTGGCCCACCGGGAACGACACTCCGGCAACATCCGGCCATTCGATCAGCTTGTCGCCCAACAGGTTTCTGACCGAAACACCGGCCGGTCCCACTCGCAGCCGCGGCCGCGCGAACAACAGCACGACTCCGGCGATGATTAGACCCAGCGCCGCGATCGCCACCTGATCGGAGGTCTGAAAGACCACCCCGGTAGAGCTCACCTTGAGCAGCAGGCCGACCACGATGTGCGCCGCGGCGATGAGGAACGCCGCCCCATAGGCGAACAGCGGTGTGCGATGGGGACGCAACACCGCATCCCAGGTCTCGCGGTCCGAAGGCGACGTCACGACCGAGCGCGCAACTCACGCAGGGTGAGCGCGGCGGACAGGGCCGCGCCGGCCGCCTGGGCCCCTTTGTCCTCGGCCGACGCGGGAAGCCCGGCGCGATCCAGGGCCTGCTGCTCGTTGTCGGTGGTCAGCACGCCATTGGCGACCGGCGTCGAGGCGTCCAGCGAGACCCGGGTCAGTCCCTGAGTCACCGCGTCGCAGACATATTCGAAATGCGGTGTCTGCCCGCGGATCACGACCCCCAGCGCGACGACGGCATCGTGATTGCGGGCCAATTCCTGTGCCACCACCGGGATTTCGATCGCGCCCAGCACACGGACCACCGTAGGGTCGTCGACGCCCGATTCGGCGGCGACCTTGCGTGCGCCGTCGAGCAGCGCGTCGCAGATCTCCCTGTGCCAGGTGCTTGCCACGATGCCGAGCCGCACACCCGCAGCGTCAACCGCCGGCATCTCCGGCACGCCGGCGCCACCACTCACAGAGCACCGCCGAATTCGCCTGGCAAATGGACGGATTCGTGAAAATCGTCCAACCCGGCCAAGTCGTGGCCCATCTTGTCCCGCTTGGTCATCAGGTAACGGATGTTCTCCGCGTTGGCGCGCACCGGCAACGGCACGCGCTCGATGATGTGCAGGCCGTACCCGTCCAGCCCGACCCGCTTGGCCGGGTTGTTGGTCAGCAGCCGCATCGAGCGCACCCCGAGATCCACCAGTATCTGCGCGCCGATGCCGTAATCCCTTGCATCAGCCGGCAATCCGAGCTTGAGATTGGCGTCGACGGTGTCTTCACCGGCATCCTGCAATTGGTAGGCCTGCAGCTTGTGCATCAGTCCGATGCCGCGGCCCTCGTGGCCGCGCATGTACAGCACGATGCCGCGTCCCTCGCGGGCGACCATCGCCATCGCCGCGTCTAGCTGCGGGCCGCAATCGCAGCGGCGCGAACCGAACACATCGCCGGTCAGGCATTCGGAGTGCACGCGCACCAGCACGTCGTCACCCTCGGAGTTGGGCCCGGCGATGTCGCCGCGCACCAGCGCGACGTGCTCGACCTCTTCGTAGATGCTGGCGTAGCCGATCGCACGGAACTCCCCGTGCCGAGTCGGAATCCGGGCCTCGGCGATCCGGGCGATGTGCTTCTCGTGCTTGCGTCGCCACTCGATCAAATCGGCGATAGTGATCATCGCAAGGTCGTGTTCGTCGGCGAACACCCGCAGCTCGTCGGTCTGCGCCATCGAGCCCTCGTCTTTTTGGCTGACGATCTCGCAGATCGCGCCCGCGGGCTGCAACCCGGCCAGCCGAGCGAGGTCGACGGCGGCCTCGGTGTGACCGGGACGGCGCAACACGCCACCGTCCTTGGCGCGCAACGGAACCACATGACCCGGCCGGGTGAAGTCGTCGGCGACGGTGGTGGGATCGGCCAGCAGGCGCATTGTGGTGGCCCGGTCCGAGGCGGAAATTCCGGTGCCCACGCCCCGCCGCGCGTCGACCGTGACGGTGTAGGCCGTGCCGTGCTTGTCCTGGTTCACCGCGTACATCGGCAGCAGCCCCAGCCGGTCGCAGATGGCACCGTCCAGCGGCACGCACAGGTAGCCCGAGGTGTAGCGCACCATGAACGCCACCATCTCCGGCGTCGCCTTCTCGGCGGCGAAGATCAGATCGCCCTCGTTCTCGCGATCCTCGTCGTCGATGACGATGACGGCCTTGCCGGCCGCAATGTCGGCAACCGCCCGCTCGACGGAGTCCAACCTCGTCATCTTTGCTACCTCGCCGTTCCCGCCGTCCGACGGAGAACACTGTCGATACCGCTCACACGAGAAGCCCACGTGTTGCATTCAGTATGAACCACGGGGGCGCCCCCGTTATTGCCGCGGCTCGATCAGCGGGACGGCTCCGGAAGGCATTGCGCCGCCGAGCCGGTGGGCGGTGCCGATGGCCTGACCACTTCCGATGCCCCCGCAGCGATCCCGTCGCCGCGGAATCCATTGGCGTCCCGGTGCCGGACCAAGGTTGGTCGCCGTGAGAGGCGTCGCCTAATCGTTGCCGGAATCACAGATTCGCCCGACGGGACGGCCAACGCGGCTTCAACGGCCGGGCGGGGCAGACCGTGGCGCCGGAATACTTTTCGCAGCCGTAAATGGCAGAGCCTCTAATTGTCCCCGAGGTCGCCCGCAAACAAGATGCCGATGCCGAGAATGGTTTGCCGTCCGGCGATACCGTCACTAGGTGCCAAAATATCGCCAGGACAGGGCTTTATACACCGAAAGCCTTTGCACCAGATATGTGTTGGCTGTGCCCAAAATTTGACACAAGCAAAGGATAAATAGGGTTTCGCGCGCATTGCCAAGGGCAATACAGCCCGCATGAATACCAACACACAAAAACGACCGTGGGTCCGCCTGTGTACCGGCGCGCTCGCGGCCGGCGGTTTGGCCATGTCCGCGCTCGGACTGTCCACCGGCACCGCTGCCGCGGCGCCTCCGCCTGCACCTATGTATCACCATCACTGGTGCCCGGGGGAGCAGTGGGACCCGGGCTGGGGCCCCTATCAGAACTGGAACAACTGCCGTGACTGGGACGACAACAATTACGGCGGCCCGGCCGGCTACGGGGCTCCGCCGTGGGCGGGGCCACCGCCGCCTCCGCCGCCGTGGGCACCGTGGGCTCAGATCGTCTGGGACCCCGGCATGAACCATTGGGGCTACTGGGAAGGCCCCAACTGGCGCCCCGTGTAATCAGCCGAGCAATCCGCTGATCCCAGACAGGCCGCAGCCGCGGTGCGAGACGCCGCGGCCAGCGGCCTGTTTTCATGAATCGCTCAACGTAGTTGGCGATTCAGCGGCGTTCGGCTCGTAGCGGGCGCCCGCAATCCCGACGAATGACGCGCCTCCGAGGGCTGCGGGGCGTGCTCAGTCACGAAGAAAGTCATTCGCGCCGACTGCGCCAATTATTTGCACATCCGTCAATAGGCCGATACCGTCGGGCCGCCCGGCGGCAGTCAACGTGCCGCCTCAGCTCACGAGCAGAAGGTGTGACCGCTGAAGACCAAGAGCAGCAAAAAGATGCTGAAAGCCGTCGCGCTGGCCGCGGCGCTGACCGGAGGCGTGATGCTGGTGTCGTCGGGCGTCATCACAATCGACCTTGACGCAATCAGAGTGGAATAACCCGCTCGCCAGGGCGGCCTGAGCCATGCCCGGCCTGCCCTTCTGGCCGCGAGAGCAGCCGCTCAACGTACTTGGCGATGATGTCGACCTCGAGGTTCACCGGCGTCCCGACCGCAGCGCGGCCCAAGGTGGTCAATTCGCGGGTGGTGGGTATCAACGAGACTTCGAACCAGTTCCCCGGGTCGCCGCCCAGCCCGGACACCGTCAATGAAATCCCGTCGACGGTGATCGATCCCTTCTCCACGACGTAGCGGGCCACCTCGGCCGGCATCTCGATTCGCACCACTTCCCAGTTGTCGGACGGCGCCCGGGACACGATGCGCCCCGTCCCGTCGACGTGCCCCTGCACGATGTGTCCGCCCAGCCGGCTGTTGACGGCCGCGGCGCGCTCCAGGTTCACGCGGCTGCCGACCTGCAATTCGCCCAAGTTGGACCGCTTGAGCGATTCGGCCATCACGTCCGCAGTGAACTGACCGTCGGGCAACAGCTCCGCGACCGTGAGGCACACACCGTTGACCGCGATCGAATCGCCGTGGCCCGCGTCCGCCGTCACGACGGCGCCGCGGATGGTCAGCCGCGCCGCGTCGGGAAGGACGTCACGAGCAGTCACCTCGCCGAGTTCCTCGACAATCCCGGTAAACATCTGCTTAGGCTAATTGGCCCGCATGCACGCTGATGAGCAGGCAAAGACCAGCGCCCCGGCGACACCGGCACCCCGCGTTCACCAGAGCAGTCACCGGCACCCTTTACGATGCACAGTATGCAGACCCGCCGCCGTCTATCGGCCGTCATCGCATCCCTGACCCTCGCCACCGCCTTGATCGCAGGCTGTTCGTCGGGCTCCAAGCAGAGCGGCGCACCGCTTCCCGATGCCTCGACCTTGGTCAAGCAGTCGTCCGCCGCGACCAAGAATGTCAAGAGCGCGCACCTCGTGCTGAGCGTTCAGGGCAAGATCCAGGGGCTACCGCTCAAGACACTGACCGGTGACCTCACCACGGCGCCTTCCACCGCCGCATCGGGCAACGCGACGATCACCCTGGGCGGGTCCGACATCGACGCGAACTTCGTGGTGGTCGACGGGACCCTGTACGCCGCCCTCACCCCGAACAAGTGGAGTGACTTCGGCAAGGCGTCCGACATCTACGACGTGTCGGTGCTGCTGAACCCCGACACCGGGCTCGGTAACGTGCTCGCGAACTTCACCAACGCCAAGTCCGAGGGCCGCGACAACATCAACGGCCAGAACACGGTCAGGATCAGCGGGAACGTCTCCGCGGACGCGGTGAACAAGATCGTGCCGCAGTTCAACGCGACGCAGCCGGTGCCGAGCACGGTGTGGATCCAAGAGAGCGGTGACCACCAGCTGGTCCAGGCCAATCTGCAGAAGAGCTCGGGCAACACCGCCCAGATCACCCTGTCCAACTGGGGCGAGCAGGTTCAGGTCACCAAGCCCCCGGTGAGCCAGTGACCGCCGGGACCGAGGCCCTGGCCGGGCACCAGACCGGACGCCGCGTAGCGATCAGCGCGGGCAGCCTTGCGGTCCTGCTGGGCGCCCTGGACGCCTACGTCGTCGTGACGATCATGCGCGACATCATGACCGACGTTCACATCCCGATTAACCAGCTGCAGCGCATCACCTGGATCATCACGATGTACCTGCTGGGCTACATCGCCGCCATGCCACTGTTGGGCCGCGCTTCCGACCGATTCGGCCGCAAGCTGGTGCTGCAGGTCAGCCTGGCGCTGTTCATGGTCGGCTCCGTGGTCACCGCGCTGGCCGGTCACTGGGGCGATTTCCACCTGCTGGTCGGCGGCCGCACCATCCAGGGTGTGGCCAGTGGCGCACTGTTGCCGGTCACCCTCGCGCTGGGGGCCGATTTGTGGGCTCAGCGCAACCGGGCCGGTGTGCTCGGCGGCATCGGCGCCGCCCAGGAACTCGGTAGCGTGCTGGGCCCGCTGTACGGGATTTTCATCGTCTTCTTGTTCCACGACTGGCGATACGTGTTCTGGATCAACGTCCCGCTGACCCTCATCGCGATGGTGATGATCCAGTTCAGCCTCCCGTCACACCAACGGGTCGAGGAGCCCGAGAAGGTCGACCTGGTCGGTGGCGTGTTGCTGGCGGTCGCCCTCGGTCTGGCCGTGATCGGCCTCTACAACCCCCAACCCGACGGCAAGCAG
Organism: Mycobacterium sp. NGS58; assembly: GCF_059812385.1. Lineage (NCBI taxonomy): Bacteria > Bacillati > Actinomycetota > Actinomycetes > Mycobacteriales > Mycobacteriaceae > Mycobacterium > Mycobacterium sp. NGS58. Next base: position 100,424 of record NZ_JCALCO010000004.1, read on the forward strand.
ATCCTCCCGAGCTACGGGTTGCCGCTGGTCATCGGGGCGGTCGTGGTGGCGGTGCTGTTTTTGCTCTGGGAGCGCTTCGCGCGCACTCGGCTGATCGAACCGGCGGGCGTCCACTTCCGCCCCTTCCTGGCCGCGCTGGGCGCCTCACTGTTCGCCGGTGCCGCGCTGATGGTGACGCTGGTGGACGTGGAGCTGTTCGGCCAGGGCGTGCTGGGCGAGGACCAGGCCCAGGCCGCCGGGCTGTTGCTGTGGTTCCTGATCGCTTTGCCGATCGGGGCGGTGCTGGGCGGCTGGATCGCCACCCGGGTCGGTGACCGGATCATGACCTTCGCCGGGCTGCTGATCGCCGCCTACGGGTACTGGCTGATTCACTTTTGGCGCCAGGACGTGATGGACCAGAAGCACAACATCTTCGGGCTGTTCAGCGTGCCCGTGCTGCACGCCGACCTGCTGGTGGCAGGCATCGGCCTCGGCCTGGTGATCGGGCCGCTCACCTCTGCCGCGCTGCGCGTGGTGCCCTCCGCGCAGCACGGCATCGCCTCGGCTGCGGTGGTGGTGGCCCGGATGACCGGCATGCTGATCGGTGTGGCCGCGCTCAGCGCGTGGGGCCTCTACCGGTTCAACCAGATCGTCGCGAACCTGACTGCCGAGATCCCGCCCAACGCCACCCTGTTGGAGCGCATCGCCGCGCAGGGCACGCTGTACCTCAAGGCCTTCGCCCAGATGTACGGCGACATCTTCCTGGCCACGGTCGTGATCTGTATCGCGGGTGCCCTGCTGGGCCTGCTGCTCGGTGGGCGTAAAGAGCACGCCGAAGAGCCGGAAATTCCCGAGCCGCAAGCGGTCTCGCTGGGTGAGCGCTAGGCGCTTCGCGGCACCAGGCTGAGCAACAGGTCGGGCCCGACCCGGTCGATGCCGTCGAACTGCCAGCGCAGCGCTCGCGCGATCGTGGTCACCCCCACGTCGTCGACCGCGGTGACGGGGCCGCCCAGCAGGGTCGGCGCGACGTAAGCCAGAATCCGGTTGACCAGCCCGGCCCGCAGGAACGCGCCCGCCAGAGTCGGGCCGCCCTCCAGCAGCACATCGGTACGGTCCGACACCGCCTTGAGCACCTCTAGTGGGTCGTGCGTGCGAATCAGCATGGTTCGCGAATCGTCGTTGAGAACCTTTGCTTCCGAGGGTATTTCACGCTTCCCGACGACGACGCGCAGCGGTTGCCGGTTGGCCAGTGAGCCGTCGGGCAGCCGGGCGGTCAACGCCGGGTCGTCGGCCAGCACGGTGCCGGTCCCCACCACGATCGCGTCGGCGGCCGCGCGGCGGCGATGCAGATCCAGCCGCGAGGCCTCACTGGAAATCCACTGGCTGGAGCCGTCCGCGGCCGCGCTGCGGCCGTCGACACTGCTGGCGTATTTCCAGGTCAGATGCGGAAGCCCGGTTCGTTGCTTGTGTAGCCACTCCCGCAGCGGGCCACCGCTCACCTCGTCGGCCAGCACGCCGGAGTGCACCGCCACGCCCTCCTTCTCGAGGCGGGCCGCTCCACCGGCGGCCTCCGGGTTCGGGTCGCCGACGGCGTACACAACGGTGCCCACCCTCGCGTCCAGCAGCGCGTTCACGCACGGCGGGGTTCTGCCGTAGTGGTTGCACGGCTCGAGGGTGACCACGGCGGTGCCGCCGGCCGCCAGATCACCGGCCCGACGCAGCGCCAGGACCTCGGCGTGATCGCCCCCTGCCGGTTCGGTGGCGCCGACACCCACCACCTCGCCAGCGGCGTTCAAGACGACCGCGCCCACCGGCGGGTTCGGATACGTGGTCCCCTTGACGTGATTGGACTGGTCGATCGCCAGGCGCATCGCGGCGTCAAGGCTGTCGCCCGGCGGGACCGTCATCGACGCAGGTGCGGGGACGCGTCGGCCGCCTGGCGGCGCAACGCGTCGATCGCGGCCTCCGGGTCTTCGGCGCCGTAGACGGCCGACCCCGCGACGAAGCAGTCGACGCCGGCCTCGGCGGCCTGCTCGATGGTGTCCTCGTTGATGCCGCCATCGATTTCGACCAGGATCGTCAACTCCCCCGCCTCGATGAGCTTGCGCGCGGTACGCACCTTGCTCAGCACCTCGGGGATGAAGCTCTGGCCACCGAACCCCGGCTCCACAGACATGATGAGCAGGGTGTCGAACTGCGGCAGAATCTCCAGGTAGGGCTCCAGCGGGGTTCCCGGCTTGACGCTGATGCCCGCTTTGGCGCCGGCGGCGCGGATATCGCGGGCCACCGCGATCGGATTCTGCGTGGCCTCGGCGTGGAAGGTGACGTTGTAGGCGCCCGCCTCGGCGTACGGGGGCGCCCAGCGGTCGGGGTCCTCGATCATCAGATGGCAGTCCATCGGGATGGTGGTGGCGGCCAGCAGGCTCTCCACCACCGGCAGCCCGAGGGTCAGGTTCGGCACGAAGTGGTTGTCCATCACGTCGACATGCAACCAGTCGGCGCCGGTCACGGCGGCGGCTTCGTCGGCGAGCCGGGAAAAGTCGGCGGAAAGGATCGACGGCGCGATCAAAGGCCCCTTCAACGGTTCCGTATTGCGAGGCATGAGCGCCAGACTACTGAGCCGCGCGGCCCGGTTCACATCCGGCGCGGCCGCGCGCTACCCCGCCTCGCGGCGCAGCGCGGCCGCGAACATCGCGTCGGTGCCGTGCCGATGCGGCCAGAGCTGCACGTGCGGCCCGTCGCCCAGGTCGGCGACGGGCGCGAACATCGGCCGGGTGTCCAGGGCGCTCACCGGGTGGCGGCGCAGCGCGTCGGCGACCACGCCGACGGTTTCGGCCAGGTGCGGCGAGCAGGTGGCGTACAGCACCACCCCGCCGGGACGGGTCAGCGCAATCGCGGCGCCGAGCAACTCGCGCTGCAGCTTGGTCAGCGGGGGCACGTCGGCGGGTTGACGCCGCCAGCGGGCCTCCGGCCGGCGGCGCAGCGCCCCCAGCCCGGTGCAGGGCGCGTCGACGAGCACCCGGTCAAAGGTGGGTTCCAGATCCGTGTGTCGCCCGTCGATGCGCAGCACGTCGACCGGCAACCCACGGGTGTTCTCGGCCACCAGATCGGCGCGCCGCGGCGCGGGCTCCACCGCGGTGAGCCGGAACCCGGACCCCGGGTGCTGCTGCGCACCGAGCGAGGCCAGCAGCGCCGTCTTCCCGCCCGGCCCGGCGCACAGGTCCAGCCACCGGCCACCGTCGCCGTCGACGGGCGCCAGGGTCAGCGCCCGGGCCACCAGCTGGCTGCCCTCATCCTGCACCAGCGCGACGCCGTCGCGCACCGGCGCCAACCGCCCGGGATCACCGCCCGCCAGGTACACCGCGTACGGCGAATATCGGCCGACCGTCCCGCCAACCGCGTCGGCCAACTCGGCGGTGGTCAGGGCGCCCGCGCGGGCGGCCAGATGCACCTGCGGCCGCTCGTCGTCGCTGGCCAGTACCGCGTCGAGTTCGGTCGCGGCGGCACCCAGCGCATCGGCGAAAGCCTGGGCGATCCACCGGGGATGGGCACGTACGAACGCGGCGTGCCCGATCGGATCCTGCGCCGGGTCCGGGGCCAACGCGGCGACCCAGGACTGCTCGTCGCGCCCGGCGATGGCACGAAGCACTCCATTGACGAAACCCGCTCGCGCGGAATCGAATTCGATTCCAGCCTGCTCGACGGTGGTGGACACCGCGGCGTGGGCGTCGACCCGGGTGCGCAGCAATTGATACGCGCCGAGGCGCAGCAGGTCGAGCAGCACCGGATCGATTGCCTGCGGCGAGCGTCCCGCCGCCGCGCCGATGACGGCGTCGAGCAGGCCGCGGGCGCGGCAGGTGCCGTAGGTGAGCTCGGTCGCGAATGCCGCGTCGCGCCCGGTGATTTCGCGTTCACGCAGCAGCGCGGGCAGCGCCAGATTCGCGTAGGCATCGCGCTCGCTGACCGCCCGAAGCACCTCGAAGGCGGCGGCGCGGGCGGGGTCCAGCGGCCGGCGCGGTGGTCGGCGGTCCCGTTGCCGGGGGCCGCGGTCGCGGCGCTGCGGGTTGCGTTCCGGCCGGCCACGCTGCGCTCGGTCGCGCCCGCCGCTCATGTGGCCCGCACCGCGGCGTCAAGCCGCGCGCCGCGCGCCCAGTCGACCGCATTCATGAATTTCTTTCCGGGCGGCTGAACTTGGTCCAGCCGGACCGGATCCGAACCCGTGCCGATCCAGACACTCTTGCGATCGACATGAATAGCGCCGGGCGACAAGGGTTCTGATGGCCCTGGCAGAGCGCCGTCCTGGGAAACCCGCACCGGCCCCAGCTTGATGCGCAGGTCACCGATCAGCGTCCAGGCGCCCGGATTCGGCGTGACGGCGCGGATGCGGCGATCGACCACCAGGGCAGGCAGGTCCCAGCGCACCCGGGCCTGTTCGACGGTGACCTTGGGCGCGATGCTGACGCCGTCGGCGGGTTGCGGCACCGGCGTCAACGTCGCGTCGGCAATGCCGTCCAGCGTGGTCGACAACAGCGCCGCACCCGAAACAGCCAGCCGCTCAAGCAGTTCCCCGGCGGTGTCGGTCGGCCGGATCGTCTCGGTCACGACCCCGTAGATGGGGCCGGAGTCCAGGCTCGGCTCGATCTGAAACGTCGAGGCGCCCGTGATGCTGTCGCCCGCCGCGATGGCCGCCTGTACCGGGGCGGCGCCGCGCCACGCGGGCAACAGCGAGAAGTGCAGGTTGATCCAGCCCCGCGGTGGCACCGCCAGCAGGCCGTCGCGCAGCAGCGCGCCGTAGGCCACGACGGCGCAGCAGTCGGGCGCCAACTGCGAGAGCTCCGCGACGAATTCGTCCGAGTTCGGCCGCGATGGCCGCAGCACCGGAATGCCGCGATCGAGCGCTTCGCGGGCGACCGGTGACGGCTCCGGCTTGCCGCGCCGACCGGCCGCCGCGTCGGGCCGCGTCAGCACCGCGATCACCTCGTGCCGCGGTGAATCGCTAAGACGGCGCAGTGCGGGTAGCGCGGGTTCGGGGGTTCCGGCGAATACAAGACGCACCGGCCCAGTCTAGGAAGCGGCGGACCCGCATCCGACCCGGCCGAGCGTGGGGAATGTGCGTGCGTACACTATTGCCTATGGCTATTATTTCTTACAGCCATTAACTAGCGGTTGCGAAAGCACCGCGAAATCATGTCGGCAACGAGGTCGAAAGGCCACCCTTTTCCCTTCTGCAGGAGGTCTCCATGACCCTCGACACCCCGATCAACGACGCTTCGGCCGCCGCAACGTCCCGCATGGTATGGGCGCTGGGCGACTACGCCCTGATGGCCGAGGAAGTGATGGCGCCCCTTGGCCCCGCGCTGGTCGAAGCCACCGGCATCCGGCCCGGCCTGCGGGTCCTCGACGTCGCCGCCGGCTCGGGCAACATCTCGCTGCCGGCCGCCGCCGCCGGTGCCACCGTCGTCTCCACCGACCTCACCCCGGATTTGCTGCAGCGGTCGCGGATCAGGGCCGAGGCGCGGGGCCTGAAGATCGACTACCGCGAAGCCAACGCGCATGCGCTGCCGTTCGGCAACGGCGAGTTCGACGTCGTCCTGTCCGCGATCGGCGTGCAGTTCGCCACCGATCAACAGCGCGCCGCCTCCGAGCTGGTGCGGGTCTGCCGGCCGGGCGGCACCATCGGCGTGATCAGCTGGACCCCCGAGGGGTTCTTCGGCCGCATGCTCGCCACCATTCGCCCCTATCGGCCGAGCCTGTCGCACCCAGTGCCGCCGGCTGCGCTCTGGGGGCGCCCGGGCTACGTCGCCGCGCTGCTCGGCAGCGAGATCGGCGAGATCACCACGGCGCGAGGCATGTTGGCGGTCAACCGGTTCGACAGCGCCGAGGCCGTGCACGCGTACTTCAAGCGGCACTACGGCCCGACGATCGAGGCATACGCGAACATCGGCCACAACCCCGTGCTGACGGCCGAGCTGGACGCCCAGCTCGTCGAACTCGCGCAGCAGCACCTGGCCAACGGCACGATGGGCTGGGAGTACCTGCTGCTGACCGCCCGGAAGCGGACGGGCTGCTAAAGGTCGATGTCGGCGTCCAGGTGGACGTCGGGCTCGCCGCCGGCGGCGGTGAAGGCCGTCAGGGCCCGCACCAGCCCGTGCCGCTCCGGCGGGGGCATCTTCGCCACGATGGCCGCGATCTCGGCGCGCCGGTGCGCGGTGACCTGGTGGACGACGTCGCGGCCGCGGGTGGTCAGCGCGGCGAGCAGCTCGCGCCGCGACGTCGGGTGCGGCAGGCGGTCGATCAGCCCGGCGGCGACCAACCGGTCCACCATCCGGCCGGTGGCCGACGGCTGCACCCCCAGCAGACCCGCCAGGGTGGCCAGGTTGACCGGGCCGCGATTGGACAGGATCACCAACGTCCGGAACTGCGCGATGGTGATGGTCTCGTCGACCTGCCCGACGGAGCGGGCCGAGATGGCCATCAGCAAACGGGAGGCCGTAAGTAGGGCATCCGTGATGACGTCCAACGACTCGTCAACCGCGGTGTTATCCGCTGCCATAACGCCCCTCTCCGGATGGTTTCCGGCCTTTCGGCGGCTAAGGATTAGAAAGTGTAGCAACACTCTAATGTCGTAAAAAGAGATTATTGCACGTGCATATTGTCGCCTAGGGTAATGATCGGTGAAGGTTAACCGATGTGCAGGGGGTCGATCTGCACCCGGGCCGGCTCATGGGTTTGCCGGGCGCTGAGCACGCCGGTGCCGCGTCGCAGCGCCGCCGCCAGGGCCAGGCCCTGGTGACGGGGAACGCGCACCAGCATGCGCGTCACCGCGGCGCCGGCGGGGGTTCCGGCCGGGCGGCGCACGCCGGCTGGAAGGTCCACCGGCCCGAGCAGATCCGCGTGGAGGGACTCCTGATCCGACAGCCGGGCCTCGTCGAGCAGCGCCGTGACGGCACCGGCCGTCCCGTCGACGGCCGCGATGTGCACGCTGGGCGGCAGGCCGACCTCGGTCCGCGCGGTCACTTCGGCCTCGGCGTGACCCACGGGATCCCAACGGATCAGCGATTGCACTGTGGGAAGCGATGATTCGGCGACGATCATCACCACACCGCCATCGCCGCGGGCACGCACCAACGCTGCGGCGGTCATCCAGCGCCACAACGCATCCTCGGCAGCGCGCAGGTCTTGGCGGCCCAGCAGCGCCCAGGTGTCCAACAGCAGCGCCGCCCCATAACCGCCCGGCGCCCGCGGTTCGGCGCCCGGGGTGGCCACCACCAGGGCCGGGTCGGCCGCGACCTCGGGGACCACGCCGTCGCCCGACGACGTGATCACCGCCGTGCCCGGAAACGCGCGGCCGAGTTCTTCGGCGGTGCGGCGCGCACCGACCACGACGGCGCGCACCGCATCCGACCCGCAGCGCGCGCATCGTCGCGCCGGGTCGACACGTCCGCACCAGCGACACACCAGCGCGGCGCCGCCCTCAAGCAGCGACAGCGGGCCCGTGCAGCGCCGGCAACGGGCGATCGTGCGGCACCGCGCGCAGGCCAGCGCCGGGATGTACCCGCGCCGGGGCACCTGAACCAGCACCGGCGCCCCGGCCTGCAGCGCCGAGCGGGCGGCGCGCAGCGCGATGGACGGCACGCGCGCCGTGCGCGCCGCCGGGTCGCGCTCGTCGGCGTAGCCGGTGTCGTCCAGCGCGATCACCCGCGGCGTGCGGGAGCGCACGACCGGCCGCGCCGCGACGATGTCGTGCGCCCAGCCGCTGCGCACCAACGCGTGGGCTTCGGCCGTGCGCGCGTAGCCGCCGATCAGCGCCGCGCACCGGGCTTGATGCGCGCGCAGCATCGCCACCTCGCGCGCGTGCGGGTACGGCGCGCGCGGTTCGGCCAGGCTGTCGTCGGCGTCCGCCCACACCATGACCAGCCCCAGATCACTGAGCGGGGCGAACACGGCGCTGCGGGTGCCGATCACCAACCGCGCGGAGCCGCGCAGCGCCGCCAGCCACCGCCGGTACCGGGCCGCAGGCCCCAGGCCGGCCGACAGGGCCACCACGCTGTCCGCGTCGATCCGCAATGTCGCGGCCTGCCACAGCGCGTCCAGGTCGCGCTGGTCGGGAACGATCGCCAACACCGAGCGGCCGGTCCGCACCGTCTGGGCGGCGGCCTCGGTGAACCGGTCGGTCCACGACTCGCCGGGAAGCGCCTGCCAGACGCCCCGGGCGGCCCGCGATTCGGCCAGGGCGGCCAGGAACTGAGCGCCGCGGCCGTAATTGCCCCAGCCCGACGGATCGACGGGCTCCGGGACCGCGGCATCGCGGCTGACCAGGGGTTCGCGCTCGACCCGCGCGTGTCGGGCCGGCACTGCCAGCCGCAACACGTCGGGGCGGGTGCCGGCGTAGTGCGCGGCGACCGCGTCGACCAGCCGGCGGATTTCCGGGGTGAGCACCGGTTCGGCCGACACGACGCGATCCAGCCAGCCCAGCTTGCCGGGGTGATCGGTGTCAGTGCGGCGCTCCAGCACGAACCCGTCGACCAGCCGGCCGTGGAAGCGCACCCGCACCCGCACCCCCGGCTGGGCGTCGTCGGACTGTTCGGCCGACACCAGATAGTCGAATTCCCGGTCCAGATGCGGCACCGACAGCATCGGCAGCACCCGGGCGATGGGCTCCACCTCGACGGGCGTGCGCGCGCTGGGACTCACGGCGTCCCCAGACCGCGAATCATGTTGTCATTCAATGCTTTACCGTCCGGTCCGCAGCGTACCGGACACCGGCGACAAATCAGCTCTCGGCGGGCGCCGGGGCGTCCCCGGCAGGCTCGGCGGGAAGCTCGCGGCCGAAGAAGAAGCCGGCCGTGATCAGAATCTGGGCCGCCGCGTAGGACCACCAGACCGGCACCGCGAGGGCCTCGTTGCCGAGAATGAAGCGCCCGATGGCGATCATCGAGTCCGACGCCGCAAAACACAGCGCCCCCACCGCCGTCCAGATCGTCGGGAGTTTCGTCAGCAGGGCCGTGCACACCATGGCGGTCAGCACCACGATGTAGACCGTCACCGGAAGCGTCAGTTTTTCCGCTCCCAGATGCGGCCAGAACCAGGCCAGCAATGCGATCGACACCCCACACATCAGGACCACCGCAACCACACGCACCGTCGACGGGCGATCATTCTCCGAAGCGCCGGAAAACGCCGGAACCAGCGGCAGCAGGGCGGCGATAAAGCACAAGTGCGCCAACAGGAATGCCCCAAGCCCCACCTCGAAGGAGAGCGACCACCACGGGATCGCCAGCACCCAGTCGCCGATGGCCGAGAGCAGCAGCGCCAGCATCAGCCACCGCCGCTCGCGGACGATGGCGTGGCCCGCCGCGGCCAGCGCGAGCAGGAACGCCATCGAGGCCTTGAACGCCGGCTGCAACACCCAGTGACCGGTGAGCTCGATTCCCGGCGGCGAGCGCAGCGCCAGCACGGTCAGGTAGATGCCGTAGCCGAGGGCCACCCAGCCGGCCACAACCCAGGCGCCAGCCACCAGACGTGGTGCGTACGGTACGTCCATGCGCAGCTTGGATAACACAGCCGACGAGAAACCCGCTATCGACCCCATCCTGCAGAAGGTACTGGATGCGGTTCCCTTCCGGCTATCCACTGAGGACGGAATCCGCGCAGCACGCCAGCGGTTCCGCGACCTGCCGCGCCGGCCAATGCATCCCGAGCTGCGGGTTGAGAACCGCACGATAACCGGCCCCACGGGCTCGATCGCGCTCCGGATCTATTGGCCGCCAGGCTATTTCGACAGTGACCGGCAGGGCGCCGGCGCGCCCGTCGTGCTGTATTTTCATGGCGGCGGCTTCGTCATCGGCGACCTCGAAACCCACGACGGCACGGCGCGCCAGCACGCGGTGGGCGCCGACGCGATCGTGGTAGCCGTCGACTATCGGCTCGCCCCGGAGCACCCCTACCCCGCCGCAGTCGAAGACGCTTGGGCCGCAACGCTTTGGGTCGCCGAGAACGCGGCCGAACTGCACGGCGATCCGGGCCGGATCGCGGTGGCCGGGGATTCGGCCGGCGGCACCATCTCCGCCGCGGTGGCGCACCGGGCGCGCGACAACGGCGCGCCGCAAATCGCGTTCCAGCTGTTGTGGTATCCGTCGACCATGTGGGATGCGTCGCTGCCGTCGTTCGCCGAAAACGCCGCGGCGGCGATCCTGGACGTCGGGGCCGTCGCGGCGTTCTCCCGTTGGTACGCGGGCGAAGTCGACGTGTCCGATCCGCCGTCGGACATGGCGCCGGGGCGTGCGAAGGACCTGAGCGATCTGGCGCCGGCCTACATCGCCGTCGCCGGGTACGACCCCCTGCGCGACGACGGCATCCGCTACGCCGAATTGCTGACCGCCGCCGGTGTCGCCGCCGAGGTGCACAACGCCGAGACGCTGGTGCACGGCTACCTCGGCTATGCCGGCGTGGTGCCCGCCGCCACCGCGGCGCTCGAGGGTGGGCTGACCGCGCTGCGAACGGCGCTGCACCCGTGACCCCGCGGCGTACGGTGAACGCATGAGCGAGCCGACCACCGCCCGCCCCGGGATCGACCCGACCTTCAAGGCGTTGCTCGACGCCTATCCGATGACCTTTCGCGAGGCCGACGGCGTCGAGGTCGCCCGCAAGCGGCTCCGGCTGCTCAAGGTGCCGACCGAAATGCTGCCGGAGCTGCGGATTGAGAACCGCACAATCTCCCACGGCGAGCTCACCGACATCCCGGTGCGCATCTACTGGCCCGACAGCGACCTCACGCCGTTGCCCGTGGTTGTCTTCTACCACGGCGGCGGGTTCTGCCTCGGCGACCTGGACACCCACGACCCGGTCGCCCGCGCCCATGCCGTCGGCGCCGAGGCCATCGTGGTGTCCGTCGGCTACCGGCTGGCCCCCGAGCACCCGTTCCCCGCCGGGGTGGACGACTGCTGGGCCGCCCTGCGGTGGGTCGCCGAGAACGCGGCCGAGCTCGGCGGCGACGCGAGCAACATCGCCGTGGCCGGCGACTCGGCGGGCGGCAACCTCGCCGCTGTGACGGCACTGTTGGCCCGCGACAATGCCGATAACGGTGGGCCGGAACTGCGCTTCCAGTTGCTGTGGTACCCGACGGTCACCGCGGATCTGTCCCTACCGTCGTACACCGACAACGCCGATGCGCCGATTCTGAACCGTGAAGTCATCGACGCGTTTCTGTCCTGGTACGTGCCCGGCCTCGACATCACCAAGCCGAAGGCGTTGCCCACCACCATGGCTCCGGCGAACGCCGCGGACCTGTCCGGGCTGGCGCCCGCCTACATCGCCACCGCCCAACACGATCCGCTGCGCGATGACGGGGCCCGTTACGCCGAGCTGCTGGACGCCGCGGGCGTGCCGGTCGAGCTGAGCAACGAGCCCACCCTGGTGCACGGGTTCGTCAGTTTCGCGCTGGCGATACCAGCCGCCGCCGAGGCCGCCGAGCGCGGCCTGGCGGCGCTCCACAAGGCGCTGCACTCCTAGGCAGGCAACGATGGTCCCCAACGAAGCGGAAGCCCCCGACTATCACACCCTGATCATCGGCGCCGGATTCTCCGGCATCGGTGCGGCGATCAACCTCGACAGGGCCGGGCTGTCCGATTACCTGGTGATCGAAGCCGGCGACGGCGTCGGCGGCACGTGGCACTGGAACACCTATCCCGGTATCGCCGTGGACATTCCGTCGTTCTCCTACCAGTTCTCCTTCGAGCAGAGCAGGCACTGGTCGCGCACCTACGCGCCGGGCCGAGAGCTCAAGGCCTACGCCGAACACTGCGCCGACAAATACGGCATCCGATCGCGAATCCGGTTCAACACCAAGGTGCAAACCGCCGAGTTCGACGACGAGCGCGGCCTGTGGCGGGTGCAGACCGACCCGGCCGGCGAAATCACGGCAAGATTCTTGATCAGCGCCTGCGGCGTGCTCACGGTGCCCAACCTGCCCGACATCGACGGCGTGGACTCCTTCGGGGGCATCACCATGCACACCGCCCGGTGGGATCACGGCCAGGATTTGCGCGGCAAGCGCGTCGCGGTGATCGGGACCGGCGCCTCGGCGGTGCAGGTGATTCCCGAGATCGCGCCGATCGTGTCGTCGCTCACCGTATTTCAGCGCACGCCGATCTGGTGCTTCCCCAAGTTCGACGTCCCGCTGCCCGCGCCCGCGCGCTGGGCCATGCGCATCCCCGGCGGCAAGTTCCTGCAACGCTTAGTGAGCCAGGCCTACGTGGAGCTCACCTTCCCCATCTCGGCCCACTACTTCACGGTCATCCCGCTGGCCAAGAGGATGGCTGCGCTAGGGAAATCCTATCTGCGGCAACAGGTTCGGGATCCGGCCGTGCGCGAACAGCTGACCCCGAAATACGCCGTCGGCTGCAAACGCCCCGGCTTCCACAACGGTTACCTGGCCACCTTCAACCGCGACAACGTGCGGCTGGTCACCGAACCGATCGACAAGGTGACGCCCGGCGCGGTGGCCACCACCGACGGCGAGAACCACGAGATCGACGTGCTGATCCTGGCGACCGGCTTCAAGGTGATGGACCCCGACAACGTGCCCACGTTCGCGGTGACCGGAAGCGGCGGAAGGTCGTTGAGCCGGTTCTGGGACGAACACCGGTTGCAGGCCTACGAGGGCGTCACGGTGCCCGGTTTCCCCAACCTGTTCACGGTCTTCGGACCGTACGGTTACGTCGGCTCTTCGTATTTCGCGCTCATCGAGGCGCAGACGCATCACATCGTGCGCTGCCTCAAGCGGGCCGAGCGCCTCGGCGCCACACGCGTCGAGGTCAGGGAGGAGGCCAACGATCGCTACTTCGCCGAGATGATGCGCCGACGGCCCCGGCAGATCTTCTGGCAAGACAGCTGCAAGCTCGCCAACAGCTACTACTTCGACAAGAACGGCGACGTGCCACTGCGTCCGGGCACCACCCCCGAGGTGTACTGGCGCAGCCGGCGGTTCAACCTGAACGACTACCGGTTCAGCGGCCGGCCGGCGGCCGGCCCTAGATCGCGCGCTTGAGGTCGTCGACCTTGTTCAGCTGCTCCCAGGGTAGTTCGATGTCGGTGCGGCCGAAGTGCCCGTACGCGGCGGTCTGCGCGTAGATCGGGCGCAGCAGGTCCAGGTCGCGGATGATCGCGCCGGGCCGCAGGTCGAACACCTCGGGAACGATCTTCTCGATCTTGACGGGGTCGACCGTCGCGGTGCCGAACGTCTCGATGAACAACCCGACCGGAGCCGCCTTGCCGATGGCGTAGGCCACCTGCACCTCGACTCGCTCCGCCAGCCCGGCGGCGACGATGTTCTTGGCCACCCAGCGCATCGCGTAGGCCGCCGATCGGTCCACCTTGGACGGATCCTTTCCGGAGAACGCGCCGCCACCGTGGCGGGCCCAGCCGCCATAGGTGTCGACGATGATCTTGCGTCCGGTCAGGCCCGCGTCGCCCATCGGGCCGCCCAGGACGAACTTGCCGGTCGGGTTGACCAGCACCCGCGTCGCCGACGAGTCCAGGGTGTCGTGGGCCAGCTCGGCCAGCACGGTGTTGAGCACGTGCTGCCGGATGTCGGGGTCCAGCGTCTTCTCCAGGTCGATGCCGTCGGCGTGCTGCGTGGACACGACCACGGTGTCGAGGCGGACCGGGACGTCGTCCTCGTACTCGATGGTGACCTGCGTCTTGCCGTCGGGCCGCAGGTAGGGCAGCGTGCCGTTCTTGCGGACCTCGGTGAGCTTGCGCGACAGCCGGTGGGCCAGCGCGATCGGCAGCGGCATCCGCTCGGGAGTGTCGTTGATCGCGTAGCCGAACATCAGGCCCTGGTCGCCGGCGCCCTGGGCGTCCAGCGGGTCCGCCGCGCCCTCCACGCGCGCCTCGTGGGCGGTGTCGACGCCCTGGGCGATGTCGGGTGACTGCGCGCCGATGCCGATGTTCACCCCACAGGTGGCCCCGTCGAAGCCCTTGTCCGACGAGTCGTAGCCGATGTCGAGGATGCGCGCGCGCACGGTGTTGGTGATGTCTGCGAACGCCTCTTTGGCCGTCGTCGTCACCTCGCCGACCACGTGCACCTGTCCGGTGGTGACCAGCGTCTCGACCGCGACACGTGAGCTCGGGTCCGCCGCCAGCAGCGCGTCGAGGACCGAGTCGCTGATCGCGTCACAGATCTTGTCGGGATGTCCTTCAGTCACCGACTCACTGGTAAACAGGCGACCCTTTTCGCTCACAATGCCGATCCTTCCAATTAGTTAGTTAGCCGAATTATATCGACTGGCGTCGGCTCGCCGGCACCTGGTCCGGTGCCGAGAAGAACTCGGCCGCTTTACCCGCTGTCCCCGTGCAGGAATGCGCCGATCGCATCCACGATACGACTGGCCATCAATGTCTTGGAGCCGTGTTGCAGCGCCGCCTCGGTACCGTCGGCCGCCAGCAGCCAGCCGTCGTTGCTGTCCACCTCGAACGCCCTGCCGTCGCCCACCGCGTTGACGACCAACAGATCACAACCCTTGTTGCGCAGCTTCGTCCGGGCGTGGAACAGCACGTCCCCGTTGGCGTCGCCGGTCTCGGCGGCGAATCCCACGATGGCCCGCATGTTGGGCAGCTCACCGTTGGCGCGTGCCCGCACGGCGCCGGCCAGCACGTCGTCGTTGCGGACCAACTCGATCGTCGGCGGCTGGTCTTGCTCCTTGGGGCCCTTTTTGATCTTGGCGGCCGCAACCCGGGCCGGCCGGAAGTCGGCGACCGCGGCGGCCATCACCAGCACGTCCACCTCGGACGCGTGCTTGGCCACGGCGTCGCCCAGTTGTTCGGCCGAGCTGACGTGGACCACGTCGACGCCCGCGGGATCGATCAGCCCGGCGGTATGCCCCGCGATCAGGGTGACCTCCGCGCCGCGCTGGGCGGCCACCCGCGCCACCGCATAGCCCTGCTTGCCGGAGCTGCGGTTGCCGATGAAGCGCACCGGATCGACCGGTTCGCGGGTGCCGCCGGCCGTCACCAGCATCTTGCAGCCGGCGAGGTCGTAGGGCAGCGCGTCCTGGCGCTCCAGCAACAGGTGCGACAAGGTGGTGATCTCCTCGGCCTCGGGTAGCCGGCCCGACCCGCTGTCCGTCCCGGTGAGCCGCCCGGCGGCGGGTTCGAGCACTACCGCACCCCTGCGGCGCAATGTCGCCACGTTGTCGACGGTGGCCGGGTGCAACCACATCTCGGTATGCATCGCCGGCGCGAACAGCACCGGACATCGCGCCGTGAGCAGGGTGGCGGTGAGCAGATCGTCAGCGCGGCCGTGCACCGCCCGGGCCAACAGGTCCGCCGTTGCCGGCGCCACCACGACCAGGTCGGCCTGCTTGCCGAGCTGGACGTGCGGAACCTCGGGCACATCGTTGAAGACGCCGGTGTGCACCGGCTGTCCAGACAGCGCCTCGAATGTGGCGGCCCCGACGAAACGCAGCGCGGACTCGGTCGGGATGACGCGTACCGAATGACCGGCCTCGGCGAGCTGACGGACGACGGTGCACGCCTTGTAGGCGGCGATACCGCCCGAGACGCCGACGATCACTCTTTTCGCGACCCGATCGCGGTTGTCCACAGCGCGCGCCCGGCCCGGCCCGGTTACTCGCCCTCGGTGTGCTCGAGCAGGTCGCTGTGGATCTCGCGCATCGCGATCGACAGCGGCTTCTCCTGCAGCCCCGGCTCGACCAGCGGTCCGACGTACTCGAGGATGCCCTCACCGAGCTGGTTGTAGTAGTCGTTGATCTGACGGGCTCGCTTGGCGGCGTAGATCACCAGGGCGTATTTGCTCGAAACGCGGTCCAGCAGTTCGTCGATTGGCGGGTTGGTGATCCCCAGCGGGGTGTCGTACGCGCCCGGTCCCCCGGCGGACGGATCGAACCGGTCGGGGACGGCGGCCAATGCCGCGTCGGACTGCGGAATGCTCACTTAGGTCAATCTCCTGGCGAATTGGAGCGGCTCTCGAACTGACAAGCCGCTGAAAGATACTCAAAATTCGTGGTCAATCGTGCTGGGATGTGGTCTCGCTTGTGGTCTGACCAGACGGATCATGGCGAACCGGCGCAGTTCCCACCAGCAAGGATACCAATTCGGAGCAGGCTGACTCCAATTCGCTGTTCACGACCACCCGATCGAAGTCATTTCGGGCCGCCATTTCGATGCGGGCGGTCTCCAGCCGCCGCTCCATGACCTCGGGTGTCTCGGTGCCGCGGCCGACGAGCCTGGCCTTGAGATCCTCCCAGCTGGGCGGCGCCAGGAAGACCGCCAGGGCCTCCGGCATGGCCTTCTTCACCGCCCTGGCACCGGCCAGATCGACTTCGATCAGCACCGGGAAGCCGCGGGCGGTCGCGGCGCGGACCGGCTCGGCCAAGGTGCCCGATCGATGCAGTCCCGCGTGGATCTCGGCCCACTCCAGCAGCGCACCCTCATCGATGAGCTGCTGGAAGCGGGCGGGGGTGACGAAGTGGTAATCGACGCCGTCAACCTCGCCGGGCCGCGGCGCCCGCGTCGTGGCCGAGACGCTGAAATGCAGGTCCGGCACCCGCTCACGCAGGCATCGGACCACAGTTGACTTGCCGACCGCTGAGGGACCGGACAGCACGAGCACACGTCCGTTACCTGATGGTTCAGGACGTGTCCCGTGCTGGACGTCCGGTCCCCCGCCGGCGCTCACGGGCGCTCCTGGGCCGGTGCGCCCACGGCTCGGGTTAGGAGCCGAACTTTTCCAGCAGGGCCTTGCGCTGACGATCGCCGAGACCGCGCAGGCGGCGGGTCGGGGCGATCTCCAACTCAGTCATGATCTCCTGCGCCTTGACCTTGCCCACCTTGGGCAACGCCTCGAGAAGCGCGGAAACCTTCATCTTGCCCAGGACTTCGTCGGTCTCGGCGTCCTTGAGCACCTGGGTGAGGTTGGTGCCGCCACGCTTCAGGCGGTCCTTCAGCTCTGCTCGCGCTCGACGTGCGGCTGCCGCCTTCTCCAACGCGGCCGCGCGCTGCTCGTCGGTCAACTGGGGAAGGGCCACGATTCCTCCGTATCTGATCAATCAATTTCAATCGATCTCATTTTGTCTCGCCGGCACTTCTGCCAGCGCAGACGACCGTACTCAGGCCACCTGACGAAATCTAACCCGACCCCCTGCTTAAGGGGGCAAAGTCCCAGCATGGACCCGCGCGTGGCAGGCCGGAGCGGCGCCGCCACGGGCGCCGACCACGGCCGCCGGCGGCACCGTCCCGGTATCGGCATCCGCCACATTTCAGCCCGCCGTTGCGCCATCTAGCTGCGGTTTTATCCACCGAGGCGAGTCGGGGCGGGCGGTTCGGGTCGTCCGGAAATGGTGCCGCCGGGCGGCCGTCCGGCCCGGTGCCAGGGATCACGGATTTGTTGCGGCGTGTCGCGCGTGTCGCGTCGCCGGTCAAACGCAGGCCAACGCGGCGTCTGACGCGGTGCCACGATGTCAGGCCGGCCCTGAGGGGCCCTCGGTAGACGCTCAAAGGCCCGAATCCGCGCGGCAGGCCCCTTCCGGGCAGGGCCCTCCCCGTGGGCCGGACCAGTGACCGCTGTGGGCGAACTGAGGCGCGGATCGTCCAGCAACCAACGCGGCGACGCCGGACTTCGCCGTCGAGGGCGCAGGCCGGGTAAGCCGGCGCGTCCGACGAATGCACATTCGTCACCCGCGGCGTCCGCGTCGGTGGGCGGCCCATCGCGTTCGACGTCAGCACCGTCCTCGCCGCAGTACATCGCCATCTCTGACCAATCATCAAGGGCTACAGCGTTATTGACGGTAAGGCTGCGCCGCCGCCGCCGGACGCGCGCGGTGATGACCGTTGCTCGGTTCCGGCGGATCCGTGCGCATTACCTCCTTATCTCCCATACCCGCGGCCATATGACCCGCTTAGGTCCGTGATTACGGATGGAGAGCGCCTCCCGCCCATATTGCAGCTAATGGGCAGTGCGAAATCCGATACGATCGATGAGTGTCCAACCTGCGAATTCGCCAGGCGGCTGAGCTGCTGGGAGTCAGCGACGACACCGTGCGGCGCTGGATCAACCAGGGCACATTGACAGTCAGTCACGATGCCGCCGGCCGCAAGGTGATCGCCAGCGAGGACCTGGCTCACTTCTCCCGCACCAATGCGCCCGCCCCGCCGGCGGACCCGCTCAGCATCGGCAGCTCAGCCCGCAACCGCTTCGTCGGGCTGGTCACGTCTGTCGTCAGCGACAAGGTGATGACGCAGGTTGAGATGCAGTGCGGTCCGTTCACCGTCGTCTCACTGATGAGCACCGAAGCCGCCGATGAACTGCAGCTGCGCCCCGGCAGCGTCGCGGTGGCCGTCGTCAAGGCCACCACCGTCATCGTCGAAACCGCGCGGCCCAGCACCCCATTGGCGTCGGACTAGACGTCAATTCCGCTCACACCGCCAAGTAGGCGACCGAGTCCAGCATGCGATCCGCCGCCTCGCGCAACTCCGCCACGTTCGGTCCGGCCCTCAGCACCTCGCGGGCCACCGCGGGCAGCAGCTGCCCGGGTTCCGCGCCGCCCAGCCCGGCGAGCGCCTCGGGCCGCCCGCCCTGCACACCGAGCCCGGGCACCAGGACCGGACCACCCAGCGCGCGGAGATCGGGGGCCTGCAACACCGTCGCGCCGACGACGACGCCGACATAGCCCGGCCCCGACGGGGTCGCGGACCGGTTCACCACCGCCGCCTGGTCGACGACCAGTTGGGCCACCGTGCGGCCGTCGAAGGCGGCACGCTGCACCGTGGCGCCTTCGGGGTTGGACGTGGCCGCCAGCACGAACACCCCGCGGTCGTGCGCCGCGGCGGTCTCCAGCAGCGGCCGCAGCGAGCCGAATCCCAGGTACGGGGTGGCCGTCACGGCGTCGGCGGCCAGCGGTGAATCACCCGCCCAGGCGGTCGCATAGGACGCCATCGTCGTGCCGATGTCACCGCGTTTGGCGTCGGCCAGCACCAGCACCCCGGCCGATCGCAGGGCCGCGATGGTGCGTTCCAGCACCGCGAATCCCGCGGCGCCGTACGCCTCGAAGAACGCGACTTGAGGCTTGACGACGGCGAATCCGGAAAACGCCTCGATGCAGATGTCGCAGAACGCGGCCAGCCCGTCGGCTGTCGTGGACAGGTCCCAGGCGCGCAGCAGCTCGGGATGGGGGTCGATCCCCACACACAGCGGCCCGCGTTTGGCTTTCGCCTCCGCGAGGCGGACGCCGAACCCGGTCACCGGTCCCCATTACCGGGCCGGCCGCCCTGACCGATCTGGCTGTGCAGCTCCTGCAGGCTGCGCACGCCGATGTCGCCGCGAATACCCGCCTCGATGCCCTGGACGGCGGCCGAGGCGCCCTGCACCGTGGTGACACAGGGGATGTTGACCGACACGGCGGCCGAACGGATTTCGTAACCGTCGATGCGCGGCCCGGAGTTGCCGTAGGGCGTGTTGATCACCATGTCGACCTCACCGGCCTTGATTGCGTCGACCGCCGACATCTCGGGACGCCCCGGCTGCGGGTCCTCGAAGTGCTTGCGCACCTCGTCGCAGGGAATCCCGTTGCGGCGCAACATCTCCGCGGTCCCGTCGGTGGCCAGGACGCGGAATCCCAAGTCGGCCAGGCGTTTGACCGGGAACACCAGCGAGCGCTTGTCCCGATTGGCCACCGACACGAAGACGGTGCCCTGCGCGGGCAGCGACCCGTAGGCGGCGGTCTGACTCTTCGCAAACGCGCTGCCGAAGTCGCGGTCGATTCCCATCACCTCGCCGGTGGACTTCATCTCCGGGCCCAGCAGCGAGTCGATGGCGGCCCCGTCGGCGCGGCGGAAGCGATGGAATGGCAGCACGGCCTCCTTGACGGCGATCGGGGCGTTCTGGGCCGCGTGGGCGCCGTCGCCGGACGCCGCCAGCAGCCCCTCCTCACGGAGCTGGGAGATGCTGGCGCCCAACATGACCCGGGCACACGCCTTGGCGAGCGGGATCGCGGTGGCCTTGGACACGAACGGCACCGTGCGGCTGGCGCGCGGGTTGGCCTCCAGGACGTAGAGCACGTCGTCCTTGAGCGCGTACTGCACGTTGAGCAGGCCCACCACCCCGATGCCGTGCGCGATGGCCTCGGTCGCGAGCCGCACCTTCTCGATGTCGCTGCGGCCCAGCGTCACCGGTGGCAGAGCACACGCCGAGTCACCGGAGTGGATCCCGGCCTCCTCGATGTGCTCCATGATGCCGCCGATGTACACCTCGGTGCCGTCGCACAGCGCGTCCACGTCGATCTCCACCGCGTCCTCGAGGAAGCGGTCGACGAGCACCGGGTGCTCGGGTGAGAGCTCGGTGGCGCGAGTGATGTAGCCCCGCAGCGTCTCCTCGTCGTACACGATCTCCATGCCCCGACCGCCCAGCACATAGGACGGCCGCACCAGCACCGGGTAGCCGATGTCCTCGGCGATCCGGCGGGCCTGGTCGAAAGTGGTTGCGGTGCCGTACTTCGGCGCCGGCAGGCCGGCCGCGGTGAGCACGTCGCCAAAAGCGCCGCGGTCCTCGGCCAGGTCGATGGCCTCCGGCGGGGTGCCGACGATCGGCACCCCCGCGTCGGCGAGGCGCTGGGCCAGCCCGAGCGGAGTCTGGCCGCCCAGTTGCACGATCACCCCGGCAACTCCCGGGCCGTCCCCGGCGGACTGCTGCTCGGCGCGGTACACCTCGAGGACGTCCTCGAACGTCAGCGGCTCGAAGTACAGCCGGTCGGCGGTGTCGTAGTCGGTGGACACCGTCTCCGGGTTGCAGTTGACCATCACGGTCTCGAAGCCGGCCTGCGACAACGTCGTTGCGGCGTGCACACAGCTGTAGTCGAATTCGATGCCCTGGCCGATGCGGTTGGGGCCCGACCCGAGGATCAACACCTTGGGCTTCTCGGTCTGCGGCACCACCTCGGTCTCGGCCGCGGGGTCCAGCTCGTAGCTGCTGTAGTGATACGGCGTCTTGGCCTCGAACTCGGCCGCGCAGGTGTCGACCGTCTTGTAGACCGGGTGCACACCCAGGCGCTCCCGCAGCGAGCGCACGCCGTTCTCGCCGGCCAGTTCCGGCCGCAGCGCGGCGATCTGGCGGTCCGACAGCCCGCTGTGCTTGCCGCGCCGCAACAGGTCCGCATCGAGCACCGGGGCGGCGGTCAACTCGGCGCGCAGGTCGATCAGCTGGCCGATCTGCGCGACGAACCACGGGTCCACCCCGCTGGCCTCGGCGACCTGTTCCACAGAGGCGCCCAGGCGCAGCGCCAGCTCGATGTCGTAGAGCCGGCCCTCGGTCGGCGTGCGCAGCCGGGTCAGCACCTCGGCCGGTCCCTTTTCGGCCGCCGCCGGATCGTCGGGTTTGGTCCAGAAACCGGCGCGGGTGGTTTCCAGCGACCGCATCACCTTGCCGAGCGCCTCAACAAAGTTGCGGCCCAACGACATTGCCTCACCGACCGATTTCATGGTGGTGGTCAGGGTGGGGTCGGCGCCCGGGAACTTCTCGAACGCGAAGCGCGGCGCCTTGACCACCACGTAGTCCAGGGTGGGCTCGAAGCAGGCCGGCGTTTCCTTGGTGATGTCGTTGACGATCTCGTCGAGGGTGTAACCGATGGCCAGCTTGGCGGCGATCTTGGCGATCGGGAAGCCGGTGGCCTTGGAGGCCAGGGCACTCGACCGGGACACCCGGGGGTTCATCTCGATGACGATCAGCCGGCCGTCGGACGGGTTGATCGCGAACTGGATGTTGCAGCCGCCGGTGTCCACCCCGACCTCGCGCAGGATCGCAATCCCCAAATCCCGCATCCGCTGGTATTCCCGGTCGGTCAGCGTCATCGCCGGCGCGACGGTGACCGAGTCACCGGTGTGCACGCCCATCGGGTCGAAGTTCTCGATCGAACACACCACGACCACGTTGTCGTTGCCGTCGCGCATCAGCTCGAGCTCGAATTCCTTCCAGCCGTAGATCGATTCCTCGATCAGCACGTTGGCGCTCGGGCTTTCGGCCAGGCCGGCGCCGGCCATCCGGTCGACCTCCTCGACGGATCGCGCCATCCCCGAGCCCAGGCCGCCCATGGTGAAGCTGGGCCGCACCACGACCGGCAGGCCGAGCTCCTCGACCGTCTCGCGGACCTCTTCCATGGTGAAACACACCCGGCTGCGGGCGGATTCACCACCCACCTTGGCGACGATGTCCTTGAACATCTGCCGGTCCTCGCCGCGCTGGATGGCGTCGAAGTCGGCGCCGATGAGCTCCACGTTATGGCGCTCCAGCGCCCCGTTCTCGTACAGCGCGACCGCGGTGTTGAGCGCGGTCTGCCCGCCCAGCGTGGCCAGCAGCGCGTCGATCTTGTTGCCGCGCTCGGCCTGCTGGGCGATCACCTTCTCGACGAATGCGGCGGTTATCGGCTCGACGTAGGTGTGGTCGGCATACTCCGGGTCGGTCATGATGGTGGCCGGGTTGGAGTTGACCAGGCTGACCTGCAGCCCCTCCGCACGCAGCACCCGACAGGCCTGGGTCCCCGAATAGTCGAACTCGCAGGCCTGACCGATGACGATCGGCCCGGAGCCGATCACCAGCACGTGGTTGAGGTCGGTGCGACGTGGCACTAGTGGCCCTCCCCTGCCATCAGCTCGATGAATTGGTCGAACAGGTACTCGGCATCGTGCGGGCCGGCCGCGGCCTCCGGATGGTACTGCACCGAAAAGGCTTGCCCGTCCGCGAGTTTGACGCCCTCGACCACTCCGTCGTTGGCGCAGGTGTGGCTGACGACCGCTTGGCCGAACGGTGTGTCGAAGGACTGGCCCGCCTCCCCTTCGAGCGCGAAGCCGTGATTCTGTGCCGTGACCGCCACCCGGCCGGTGGCGTGGTCGATCACCGGGATGTTGATGCCGCGGTGACCGAACACCAGCTTGTAAGTGGACAGCCCCAGCGCCCGACCCAGGATCTGATTGCCGAAACAGATGCCGAACAACGGGATTCCGGCGCCCAGCACCTCGCGGGTGACCGCAACGATGTGATCGGCGGTGGCGGGGTCGCCGGGTCCATTGGACAAGAAGACGCCGTCGGGCTTGATGTCGGCGATCTGCTCATAGGACGCCGACGATGCCAGCACGTGGGTCCGGACGCCGCGGCGGGCAAAGTTGCGCGGCGTATTGGTTTTGATCCCCAGATCCAGCGCGGCCACCGTAAACCGCGGTGAGCCATCGGGTTCCACGATGTAGGTGTCGGGCGTGCTGACCTCGCCGGCCAGGTCGGCCCCCAACATCGACTGCTGACCGCGCACCCGCTGCAGCAGTTCCTCCGGATCGGCGAGCGCGTCACCGGAGAAGACCCCCGCCTTCATCGAGCCGCGGGTGCGCAGATGCCGCACCACCGCTCGCGTGTCGATGCCTGCGATCCCCACGATGTGCTGGCGGACCAGTTCGTCCTCCAGTGTTCCGGTGGCCCGCCAGCTGGACGGCCGCGGCGA
Source organism: Mycobacterium sp. NGS58 (assembly GCF_059812385.1). Classification (NCBI taxonomy): domain Bacteria; kingdom Bacillati; phylum Actinomycetota; class Actinomycetes; order Mycobacteriales; family Mycobacteriaceae; genus Mycobacterium; species Mycobacterium sp. NGS58. Next base: position 123,901 of record NZ_JCALCO010000004.1, read on the forward strand.
CGGATCGCGGACCGCGTAGCCGGCGACCCAGATCTTGTCTCCGCGGCTCTCGGCGTCCTCGCCGTTCCAGCCGGTGTTGCCGATCTGCGGCGCGGTGGCCACCACGATCTGCCGGTGATAACTGGGATCGGTCAGCGTCTCCTGGTAGCCGGACATGCCGGTGGAAAAGACGGCCTCGCCCAGAGTTTGGCCGACCTTACCGAACGGCGTGCCGGTGAAGACGCGGCCGTCCTCGAGTACCAATTGCGCTTTACTCACGAGCGCCGCCCCTCCTCATGGTGCGATTCAAGCCAGCCGTCGTATTCGTGACGGTGATTCGCCCGGAAGCCGGTGTCGATCTCGACGCCCGACGGAAGCCGCCAGCGGATCGCCAGGATACCGACCCGGCCCGTCATCCTGCGCTCCATCCGGATGTGCGTGATCGAGTCCTGAGGTATCCAAATGGGTTGGGCGCGTACGCGTTCCACCATAACGCCCCCGGCATAGCGGGTCAGCACCGCTTTGCTACGAAAGCCCAGATCACCCGCCGCGATCCGCTCGCTCCAGCCCGGCGCCATCATGGAACCGCAGTAGTGCCCGCGGGTGGTGATGGTCGCAGCCCCGACCCGGTCCGGAATCTCGGGCAACGCCCCGATCAGCTCCGCCTGCTGCTTTGACCGACGGTGCCAGCTCCGCATCATCAACTGGATCACCACCGTGAGCACGACCACCACCACGGCCGCGAAGATCAGCGATCCCACCAGCGTGCCCGAGTTCATGCCGGGGACTTCCCATCTCGCGCGGTGACCTTGCCGCGCAGCAGGGTGGCGGTCACAGTGGCGGGCAGGGTCATCGCCTCGTACGGCGTGTTGGCCGAGCGGCTGGCCAGGTCGGAGCCGGCGACGGTCCATGAGGCAGTGGGATCCACCACCGTGAGGTTGGCCGGCTCCCCCACCTCGAGCGGCCGGCCGTGATCGGGCAGGCCCACGATGCGTGCGGGGTTTTCACTCATCACCCGGGCAAGGTCCCGCCAGGTCAGCAGCCCGGGGGTGACCATCGTCTGCACGACGATCGACAGCGCGGTCTGCAGCCCCAGCATGCCGGGACGCGCCGCGGAGAACTCCACACACTTCTCGTGCTCGGCGTGCGGGGCGTGGTCGGTGGCCACGCAGTCGATGACGCCGTCGGCCAGCGCTTGCCGCAACGCCACGGCGTCCGCGGCTTCGCGCAACGGCGGGTTGACGCGGTTTCGCCCGTCATAAGTGGTGAGCCTGCTGTCGTCGAGCATCAGATGGTGCGGGGTGACCTCGGCGGTGATCGAGATCCCCTGCTCCTTGGACCATTTCACGATCTCGACGGTGCCCGCCGTGGAGGCGTGGCAGATGTGCACCCGGGCGCCGGCGTCGCGCGCCAGCAGCGCGTCGCGGGCGACGATCGATTCCTCGGCCGCCCGGGGCCATCCCGCCAGGCCCAGCCGGGCGGCGATCGGCCCTTCGTGGGCAACGGCGCCGACGGTCAGCCGCGGCTCCTCGGCGTGCTGGGCGATCAGCACGCCCAGGCCGGTGGCGTATTCCAGGGCGCGGCGCATCACCAGCGGGTCGTGCACGCAGATGCCGTCGTCGGAGAACATCCGCACCTGCGCCGCCCCGGCCGCCATCATGCCCATCTCGGTGAGCTCCTTGCCGGCGAGCCCGACGGTGACGGCGCCCACCGGGTGCACGTCGACCAGGCCGACCTGCTGGCCCCGATGCCACACGTGGTCGGTGACCACCGGGCTGTCGGCGACCGGATTGGTGTTGGCCATCGCGAATACCGCGGTGTACCCGCCCAAGGCCGCTGCGGCCGAGCCGGTTTCGATGTCCTCGGCGTATTCACGCCCCGGTTCGCGCAGATGGGTGTGCAGGTCCACCAGGCCGGGCAACAGCACGTGGTCGGTCGCGTCGATCACGTCCAGGTCTTCCTGCAGGCCTCCGGCCTTGCCGAGACCGGGGCCAATGTCGGCGATCTGGCCGTCATCGACCAGCACGTCGACGCGATCGCCTTCGCCGTACAACCGAACCCCGCGCAGCAGCACGCTCACGCCGCACCCTCTTCTCCGGCCGATTCGGTGCCGACCAGCACATGGAACAGCACCGCCATTCGCACGTGGACACCATTGGAAACCTGTTGCAGCACAGCAGATTGCGACGAGTCGGCCACTGATGAGGCGATCTCCATGCCGCGCAGCATCGGCCCGGGGTGCAACACCACGGCATGGCCGGGCAGCATCGCCTGGCGACGATCGGAAAGCCCGTACAGCGAGGAATATTCGCGCACCGACGGGAAGAAGCCGCCGTTCATCCGCTCGGCCTGGACCCGCAGCATCAGCACAGCGTCGGCGGCGGGCAGCTCGGCATCGAAGTCGTTTGATACGGTGACCGGCCAGCCCTCGACCCCGACCGGCAGCAGCGTCGGCGGCGCGACCAGGACCACCTCGGCGCCCAGGGTGTCCAGCAGCATCACGTTGGAGCGGGCGACCCGGCTGTGCAGGATGTCGCCGACGATCACGATGCGGCGGCCTTCGATGCCGCCGAGGCGCTGGCGAATGGTCAGCGCGTCCAGCAGCGCCTGAGTCGGGTGCTCGTGGGTGCCGTCGCCGGCATTGATCACCGAGGGCCCGCCGTCGTCCTTCGCGCCGGTCCAGTCCGCGAGCAGATGCGCGGCGCCGGAAGCCGGGTGCCGGATGATCAGTGCGTCGGCGCCGGCGGCGCGCAGTGTGAACGCGGTGTCGCGCAGTGACTCCCCCTTGCCCACCGACGATCCGGACGCGCTGACGTTGATCACGTCGGCGCTCATCCATTTGCCGGCGACCTCGAAGGACACCCGGGTGCGGGTCGAGTTCTCGTAGAACATCGTGACGATGGTGCGGCCGCGCAGCGTTGGCAGCTTCTTGATCTCGCGGCCCACCAAAGCCTGCGCGAAGCGGTCGGCGTCGTCGAGAATGGCGGTGGCGTCGTCGCGACTCAGGTCGCCGGCGGCCAGCAGATGGCGCGTCATCGTGAGATCACCACCCCGTCGTCACCGTCGCTCTCGCTCAGCAACACGTGCACGCTCTCGCTGCGTGAGGTGGGGACGTTCTTGCCGACATAGTCGGCGCGCAGCGGCAGTTCGCGATGGCCACGGTCGACCAGCACCGCCAGCTGCACCACTCGCGGCCGGCCCACGTCACGCAGCGCGTCCAGCGCGGAGCGCACCGAGCGCCCGGAATACAACACGTCGTCCACCAGGATCACCAAGGCGTCGTCGATGCCGCCGGCCGGAATCGAGGTGGCTTCCAACGGCCGCGGCGGCTTCTGCATCAGATCGTCGCGGTAGAGCGTGATGTCCAGGGCGCCGTGGCCGACCTCGACACCGCTGTATTCGGCGATGTTGGTCGCCAGACGGTTGGCGAGGATGACACCGCGGGTCGGGATGCCCAGCAGCACCACCCGTGGCGCGTCGGGAGCGTCCAGCGCGGTCTTTTCGATGATCTGATGTGCAATGCGGGAAATGGTGCGGCTCACGTCGGCCGCCGACATCAACTCCCGGGAATCGCTGCCCAAGCCGGTGTCGCCCGCAGCACCCATACGAAACTTGACCTCCTTCTCCGCCTCGCCGGACGGATCGTTAAAGGATGTCGACTGCGTGGCAGCGTAGCACTAATTTCGCGCGCGGCGCCGCGAGGCAGGTGTGGCGCCCGTCGCCGCTCACGCGCGCCAGTCACATATGCCCCATCAGTCTCTGGAGAAGGGTATCTGGTGTTTGCCCGCCTCACAGCGACACGTCGCGTCCGGTTGCCGTTCCGGTAGACCGTTCGCGCGTTTTGTCGCTGAAAGGCGGGCACGAATTGTGTCCACTCCAGCGACGGGCGGGTAGGACGTCAATGAACGCGAGGGCAGCTATTGCGGCGCATTTGGCGGAGGCGGCGCGGGCGCAGACGAGGTGCGGCGTGGCCTGATTGGGCCGCAATTGAGGCCGATTTTGCAATGCCAGGCGCTCGCCTGCGGTTGGGGCTCGTCGCAGCAAACGTCATCCGGCGATGTGGGCGACGGCTCCACGGTCGCCGACGGGTCCACCGTTGGCGACGGCTCCACCGTCGGAGCCGGGTCCGCCAGGTTGCTGGGCGACACATCAGCGTCGCCGATTCCGATGAGCGCCAGGGCAAACACGGCAGCGCCACCGCACGCCGCGGCTATCGTCCTGGCCTTTTGATTGGCCATGACACGAAATTTCAAATTCTTCGCGCTGAATGTATATAGGCGCGGCGGCCCAATCTGGCCGTCAGGAGGCGGCGCACATGTATTGCCCGTTGAGGACGCAATTCGCCGGTGGCGAGTAGGAACCGGTCAGCAGGCCTCTCATTCCCCCTGTGGCTGAACCACCGGGCGCGATGGTGCGATTCCAATTCGCGGGGGTGAGAACGTAATGCGTCCCGGATTGGGTAATCGTGCTATTCCATGTGTGCACGACGGATTCTCCGGCCGGCAAGTCGAATTCAAGCCGCCAATCGGTTAGCGGCACCGCGCTCGGGTTATTGACCGCAAAGCGGGCAATAAAACCGGTCTGCCACGTGTGTTCCACCGACAACGTCGCCGTCGCCGCGGCCGCATGAGCCACGGGGGTGGCGGCGAGCCCGAGGGTGGCGACTGCCAATGCCGACACGGTTACGTGAAGCGCTGTGCGCCAGCGCTTCACGCAATTATTCAGTCCGGACATAGCAGCCAACATTAAAGCCGAACAGGCGATAGCGGCCCGCGCAGCGCGGGTGAGCTGCTGTACCTTTGCGCAACCGAAACCGTTACGAAATTTTGGCTTCGACACGCCTGATCGGCGCCGCCCCGGGCCCGCTAACCTGACCAGGTGAATCGCTCGACGCTCAATGGCAATGCCGCCTCCATCCGGGAAGTGTGCGACGCCGGCCTGCTCGCCGGTGCGGTGACGGTGGTCTGGCAGCGCGGAGAGCTGCTACAGGTCAACGAAATCGGCTATCGCGACGTGGATGCGGGCCTGCCGATGCAGCGCGACACGCTGTTTCGCATCGCGTCGATGACCAAGCCAGTGACGGTAGCGGCGGTGATGAGCCTGGTCGACGAGGGCAAGCTGACGCTCAAAGATCCGGTCACCCGCTGGGCGCCGGAGCTGTCCGGCGTGCGGGTGCTCGACGATCCGCACGGGCCGCTGGACCGCACGCACCCGGTGAACCGCACCATCCTGATCGAGGATCTGCTCACCCACACCAGCGGGCTGGCGTACGGCTTCTCGGTATCCGGGCCGATCTCCAAGGCCTACATGCGGCTGCCCTTCAATCAGGGCCCGGACGCCTGGTTGGCCGAGCTGGCCAAGCTGCCGCTGGTGCATCAGCCCGGTGACCGCGTCACCTACAGCCACTCGATCGACCTGCTGGGCGTCATCGCCTCCCGCATCGAGGGCAAGCCGTTTTACGAGGTGCTCGACGAACGGATCCTGGGCCCGGCGGGCATGACCGACACCGGGTTCTTCGTTTCGCCCGAGGCGCGTCGCCGCGCCGCGACCATGTATTCACTCGACGAACAGAGCCGGCTGCATCACGGCGTGATGGGTCCACCGCACATCACGCCACCGTCGTTCTGCAATGCCGGCGGCGGATTGTGGTCGAGCGCCGACGATTACCTGCGGTTCGTGCGGATGCTGCTCGGCGGCGGAACGGTCGATGGCGTGCGGGTGCTTTCGGAAGAGTCCGTCCGGTCGATGCGGACCGACCGGCTCACCGAGGAGCACAAGCGGCACAACTTCTTGGGCGCGCCGTACTGGGTCGGCCGCGGATTCGGGCTGAATCTGTCGCTGGTGACCGATCCGGCCAAGAGCACACCGCTTTTCGGGCCCGGCGGCCTCGGCACGTTCAGCTGGCCCGGCGCCTACGGGACGTGGTGGCAGGCCGACCCCGGCGCGGACCTGATCCTGCTCTACCTGATTCAGAACCTGCCGGACCTGACCGTCGACGCCGCCACGGCCGTCGCCGGCAACACGTCGCTGGCCAAACTCCGCACGGCGCAACCGCGATTCGTCCGCAACACCTATCGCGCCCTCGACCTCTAAAGTCACATCCCGATGCCCGGATATCCACCCGACCGCATCAGCGGTCCGCGGCTGCTGCTGCGCCTACCCACGCTCGACGACGCCGGGGCGCTGTTCCAGCGGGTCGCCCGCGACCCGCAGGTCACCAAGTATCTGCTGTGGGCGCCGCACCCCGACGTGGCCGCGACGCGGCGCGTAATCACCGAAAAACTCAACGCCAGCGCGGACGAGAAGACGTGGGTCATCGAGTCGCGGCACCGCGGCGAGGTGATCGGGCTGGCCAGCTGCCGGCGCACCGCGCCGCACTCGGTCGAGGTCGGCTACTGCCTGGGCCGGCGCTGGTGGGGCAAGGGGTTGATGTCCGAGGTGCTCGGCATGCTGCTCACGGCGCTCGACGCCGATCGCGAGGTGTACCGCGTCTGGGCCACCTGCAGCGTGGACAACGAGCGCTCGGCGCGGCTGCTCGAGCACGCCGGCTTCTTCCTGGAGGGGCGGCTGGCCCGGCACGCGGTCTACCCCACGATGGGGCCCGAGCCACAGGACAGCCTGTTGTACGCCAAGATCCTGCGCTGACTAACCTTTTTCCGCCAGGCTGTCCTGCTCGAGCGCGCGGCGCGCGTAGGCCCGCACGTCGGCGTCGCCGTCCTTGAGCGCAAGCCCCAGCGCGTCCCGGGCGGCGGGCTCCCCGGCCCACCGGGTCAGGCTGAGCACGGCCGCCTTGCGCACGTCCAGATGGGCGTCGCCCAGCGCCACGGACAGCTGTGGAACCGCGAACTCGTCCGGCGCGCCGGCCAGCGCGCGGGCCGCGCCTTCCCGCACCTGCCAGGCCGGCGCCCGCAGCGCCTGCTTGATGGAGTCGTAATCATCGGGGCCGCAACCCAATTGGCCCAGCGCCGCCAGCGCGGCCGCGCGAACCAGCGGGTCGGAATCGGCGACGAGCCGGCGCACAGCGTCGGTAGCTGGGGCTGCTGCGGCCCTTAGCGTCGCCAGCCCGGCGGCCGCCGCGATGCGGACCTCGCGGTTCTCGTCACCGGCGGCGGCGACGACACCGGCCACGTCGTCGACGGACACCAGCGCCCGCACCGCCTCGATGCGAACCCGATGATCGACGTCGCCCAGGGCCCGGCGGTACTGCGCGGCGTCGCCGGCCCGGCGTGCGGCCAGCACGTACAGGGAGGCCGCGCGCACCGCCCGATCGACTGAATCCAGATGCTCTGCAACGCTTTCCGGCTGCGGCAGCACCTCGACCAGCTCGCGGATGCCCTCGGCGCCGGTGCGGCGGACCGAGGCGTCGCCGTCGCTGAGCGCGGCGACCAGGGCCGGCGCGTACCCGTCGGGGATGTGCTCGGTCAGCGTCGACACCGCGGTGCGCCGCACGCCGGGATCCGCGTCGGCGAGGTAGGGCCTCAGGTCGGCCATCGCGGGCTCCTCGAGCGCCAGGACCTTGGCGATGCGCGGCGAGGGCGGCTCGAATGCGGTTGCTGCCGAGGTGATTCGGGACACCGCGGTGGCCGGCGCCTGACCGCCGACCAGCGGCGGCTGCTCCACCGGGTACACGGTCTGGTCAGTGGGCGGCAGGCCGTCGAGCTCCGGGACGGGCACGAAGTACGGTGCCACCGGCCGCTTCAGGAACACCATTCCTTTTTCGGCGTCGCCTTGGGTCGCTTTGCGCAGGTTGAGGTGATAGCCCCATTGGTGGTCGTCGCGGCCGGGCAGATCGGCGCGATCGTGATAGAGGCCCCATCGCGATTCGGTGCGGGTGTGTGACGAACGGGCGGCCATCTCGGCGCAGTCCCGGATGAACGACACCTCCACCGCGCGCATTAGCTCGTGCGGATTGCGGGCGCCCATCTCGGCGATCTCGGCGCTCATCCGCTCGAAGGTGCGGATGGCCAGCGACAGCTTGGCCCCGGTCTTGGGCGGCGCGACGTAGTCGTTGACGAAGCGGCGCAGCTTGTACTCGACCTGCGGTTGGGGTGGGCCGTCCGGATGCCGCAGCGGCCGGTAGATCAGCTCGTGCGCCTCGCGCACCTGGTCTTCCGGAAGCTGTTGTGGCGCAACGACGTCGGCCAGCGTCGTGGCGGCGTGTGTGCCGGCCAGATCGCCGAACACGAACGCCCCGATCATGTAGTTGTGCGGGACGCAGGCCATGTCGCCCGCGGCGTACAGGCCGGGAACCGTCGTGCGGGCGTGCTCGTCGACCCACACACCCGATGCGGAATGCCCACTACACAGGCCGATTTCGGAGATGTGCATCTCGATGTCGTGGGTGCGGTAGTCGTGGCCGCGGTTGGCGTGGAAGGTGCCCCGGGTCGGCCGTTCGGTGGTGTGCAGGATGTTCTCCAGCGCGGTCAGCGTCTCGTCGGGCAGGTGCGACACCTTCAGGTAGATGGGTCCGCGCGCGGAGTCGATCTCGGTTTTGACCTCGGCCATCATCTGCCCCGACCAGTAGTCGGAGTCGACGAACCGTTCGCCGAGCGAGTTGACCTGGTAGCCGCCAAAGGGATTGGCGACATACGCGCATGCCGGTCCGTTGTAGTCCTTGATCAGCGGGTTGACCTGGAAGCACTCGATGCCGGACAGCTCCGCGCCCGCGTGGTAGGCCATCGAGTAGCCGTCGCCGGCGTTGGTGGGGTTCTCGTAGGTGCCGTACAGGTACCCCGACGCGGGCAGGCCGAGCCGCCCGCAGGCGCCGGTGGCCAGGATGACCGCCTTGGCGCCGACGGTGACGAATTCACCGGTGCGCGTGTTCAGGGCCGCCGCGCCCACGGCGCGGCCTTCGTGCGTGAGCACCCGGACCGGCATCAGCCGGTTCTCGATCTGGATCTTCTCGCGCATCGAGCGTTGCCGCAGCACGCGATACAGCGCCTTCTTGACGTCCTTGCCTTCGGGCATCGGCAGCACGTAGGAGCCGGAGCGGTGCACCCGGCGCACGGCGTATTCGCCGTGCTCGTTCTTTTCGAACTTCACGCCATAACGTTCCAGCCGCTGCACCATCGCGAAGCCGCGGGTGGCCGTCTGGTATACGGTGCGCTGGTTGACGATTCCGTCGTTGGCGCGGGTGATTTCGGCGACGTAGTCCTCGGGTTCGGCCTTGCCGGGGATCACCGCGTTGTTGACCCCGTCCATGCCCATCGCCAGGGCGCCGGAGTGGCGCACGTGGGCCTTCTCCAGCAGCAGCACCTGCGCGCCGTTCTCGGCGGCCGACAGCGCGGCCATGGTGCCCGCGGTGCCGCCGCCGATGACCAGGACGTCGCAGTCGAGCCGGGCCGGAGTCGCCGGGTCGGGAATCTGCATCATGCCGCCACCGCCGAGTGATTCAGTGCCGCAATGACTTCGGCGCGCAGTGCGGTGCGTTGCCGGTCGACGCGCGGCTCCGGAACGTCGATCAGGGTGCGCAGCGGCTGACCGGCCTTGCCCAGCACGGCGATCCGATCACCCAGCAGCAGCGCCTCGTCGACATCGTGCGTGACGAAGACGATCGTCGTCGGATGGGCACGCCAGGTGTCGATCAGCAGCCGCTGCATGGCCGTACGGGTCTGGGTGTCCAGTGCGCCGAAGGGCTCGTCCATCATCACCGCGCGGGGCGCACCGGCCAGCCCGCGGGCCAGCTGCACGCGCTGCCGCATGCCGCCGGACAGGCTCTTGGGCAGGTAGTCGCCGAAGCCGGTGAGGCCGAGCTCGGCGATCCAGCGGTCGGCCTCGGCGCGTCGGCCGGCCCGGGGGGCACCGCGCAGCCGCAGGGCCAGTTCGATGTTGGAACGCACGGTGCGCCAGGGCAGCAACGCGTTGTCCTGGAACACCATGCTGCGGTCGCCCGACGTGGTGGTCACCTCGTCGCCGTCGGCGACGATCCGGCCCTCGTCGGGTCGCAGCAGTCCCGCCAGGGCCCGCAGCACCGTCGACTTGCCGCAGCCCGAGGGGCCGGTGAGCACCAGGACCTCCCCGGGGCGCACCGTCAGGCTCAGCCCGTCGATCACCGCTTCTCCGTTGTAGGACAAGCGAACTCGATCCAGCTCCAGACTCACCCCGACAGTCATCGCTGCTCCTCCTCCGCGCGCGGTAGCCAGCTGGTAACCCGGCGGCCCGCGACCTCGACGGCCGCCGCCGTCGCGAAACCCAGCACGCCGATGGTGATGATGCCGACGAACACCTGCGGGTAGGCCAGCACCGTGTAGTCCTGCCAGGTGCGATAGCCGATCCCGAGCCGGCCCGAGATCATCTCCGCGGAGATCACGCAGATCCACGCCACGCCCATACCGACCGACAGGCCGCCGAACACCCCGGGCAGGATGCCCGGCAACACCACCCGCCTCAGCACATCGATCCGGCCGCCGCCGAGCGTGCGCACCGAGTCCTCCCACAGCGTGGGTAGCGCCCGCACCGCGTGCCGGGTGCTGACCAGGATCGGGAAGTAGGCCGCGAGGAAGGTAATGAACACGATGCCGGCCTCGTCGGTCGGGAACAGCAGGATCGCCACGGGGACGATCGCGATGGCAGGAACGGGCCTGACCAACTCCGTCAGCGGGCCGAATGTGTTGGCGAACAACCGCGAACGGCCGAGCAGCACGCCCGTCGCGACACCGACCACCGCGGCCAGTCCGAAGCCGGTGAGAATGCGGATCAGCGACTGCGCCAGGTCAAGCCAGTACTCGGAGGTTGTGAGCCGGCGTCCCAGCGCGTGCGCGATGTCGGCGACGGTGGGCAGCGTGTCGAAGCGCAGCAGCAGCCGGACCTTGTCGGCCGTGAGCACCTGCCACAGCCCGATCGCGGCGGCAACCGATGCCAGCCGCAGCAGCCGCCACCGCCAGGGAGACCCGGCACGCCGCGGGTGGACCGCCGCCGGGACCGGGTCGACGACCTGCGTGGCGACCGGGGCTGCCGGGTCGCCGGTGAGATAAGCGGTCATACCGAACCTCCAAGGGCCTGTTCGTAGTTCACGATGGCGCCGCCCGGGTGCGCGGCGAGATAACGACGCGCACCCGCCGGCGTTCCGAACGGCAGGTAGTTCTGTCCGTCCTTGACCCAGACCGCCTTGTCGGCGAACCACCGGGTGCCCAGCTCCGCGTCAGGAACGTAGGCGGCACGGACTCTGGCGCCGCGGGCGGTCGCGTCCCGCACCGCCCGAAGCAGACCGGTCGGGTTGGCGACAGTTTGGGTGGAATCCGAGCCGTCCAGCCACAGTTCGCTGGCCAGGGCGGGATCCCCGCGCAGCGCGGACGGGTTGGCGGTGGCGGCCCGGGCCGCGTCGTAGTTCAGGCCGCGGGCGCCGAACACGGACCGCAACGGCCCGTCCTGCACGAAGGCGGCGACGTCGAGGTCGGCGAAGTCGCCGATCGACTTCAGCTATGGCACATCGTTTTTCAACGCCTCGATCAGCGACGGCTTGAGAGTGGTATCGAACGAGGTGCCGCCGGGCCCGTTGTAGAGGTACACCACTTCCTGCGCCAGCCCGGCCGCTTGGGCGACGATCCGGGCCGCCTCCAGCGGCTTGGCGTTGAGGAAGTCTCCTGCGTCCAGTTGCGCCTGCAGGAAAGCACCCAGCACTTCCGGATGAGCCGACGCATAGGAGCGCCGGACCACCACGCCGTGCAGCGTGGGCAGGTTCAGCTCGGCGCCGTCGTAGAGCAGCTTGGCCTTGCCTGCGAACACCAGCAGACCCGGCCAGGCGACGAACTGTGAAAGACCTTGCACCTGACCGGATTCCAGAGCAGAAGCACCGATTTGCGGCTGCTGGTTGAGCACCTCGACGCCCTTGATCCCGGCCCTGTCCAGCGCCCGCACCAACGTGCCGTGGCCCGCCGAGCCGACGCTCGCCGAGACCTTGGAGCCGGCGAGGTCGCCCAACGTGGTCGCCGGTGACCCGGGCGCCACCACCACCATGTTGAGGGCGCCCTTGGGGTTGTAGCCGGTGATGGAGACGATCTCGGTTCTCGCCAGCGGGTTGGCCTGCGTCTTGGAGCCGTTGATCAGCATGGGATAGTCGCCCATCGAGCCGATGTCGATCTTCTCGGCGAGCATCTGGGCGGTGATCGGGGCGCCGGTGTCATAATCCTGCCACCGCACCGCGTATTTGGTGCCGGTGCGGGTGGTGATGTCGGCCAGGCGGCGTTCCAGGTAGCCCTGCGCCCGCAGCAGCGTGCCGGCGGTGACGGTGTTGATGGTCTTGGATTGATAGCCCACCACCACGTTGACCACACCGGAGGACTGTGACAGGGATTCGAGCGAGCAACCGGAGGTGAACGCGGCGATCGCGATCACCACCGACGCCAGCCGGGTGGCGCGTCGTTTCATGAATGATCCTGGGGTCGAATGCTTTTCAGCGAAGGAGATAGGGCATGTTGACGGTGACGGCGCCGGTGGGACAGCGGGCCGCGCAGGGCCCGCAGTACCAGCACTCGTCGACATGCATGAAGGCCTTGCCGGTGTCGGGGTTGATGGCCAGCGCATCGAGCGGGCAGACCTCCACGCACAGCGTGCAGCCGTCGATACACAACGACTCGTCGATCGTGACCGGCACGTCGGCGCGGGTGTTGTTGATCAGCGTCATGGGTTACTCCTCATTGGCTCGGCTCTAACGAGATTGCCCCGCATGGTGATTCGATCGCCCCGCATCCGGATGTACTCCAAGTCGACGGGTGTGCCGTCGGCGAGGCTGGTGAGCCGCTCCAGCATCAGCAGCGCCGCCCCGTCGGGCACCTGCAGGGTTGCCGCCGAATGCGCATCGGCCGGAATGGCCTCGAGCGCCAGCGCCGCCGAGCCCAATCGTTGCCCGCTGACCTCCTCGATGAGCTCGAACAGGTCGTTTGTCTCCAGCGGATGGTTCAGCACCTCGCGGCCCAGCTCAGGGGCGAGGTAGGTGAGGTCCAGGCTGAGCGGTAGGTCGCCCAGGTAGCGCAGCCGCTCGACGAACACCGGCCGCTCGCCCGGTCGCAACCGCAACCGGCGGGCCACCGACGGCGGCGCGGTGACAGGCATCGCGGCGCGCACCTCGTTGCGGACCTCACCGAGATCCTTGAACGCTTCCTTCAGGCCCAGTAGCGCGTCGAGCCCGTGGTCGTACTTGCGCTGCGCGACGTGCGTGCCGACCTTGGGTCCGCGGTCGATCAGCCCCTCATGCTTGAGGACTGCCAGTGCCTCGCGAATGGTGTTGCGCGACACCGAGAATTCGGCGGCCAGCTCCAGCTCGGGGGGCAGGCCCCCCGGGTAGGCGTCGGCGTGGATCTGTTGGCGCACCACATCGGCGACCCGGCGGGCGCGATTGGCCCGGGAGTCTTGAATATCCCGGCTGGGTGCTGGTTGCGCCACGGCAGTCACGCTAACGCAGCTCAGGGCCGTTTTTCGGCTCGCCCATGTGGCCCCGCGGTGACGGCCGGACGCATTGCGCCGGGCGGCCTCGAGGCCCGACCAGCTAAAACCGCCCCCCGCTACGGCATTGCGCCACCTGCGAGAATCCGGCGGCTTTGCGATCCTGGTGAGCAGAACCTGCCACGCCGCGGAACCTGACGATTCCCCCATGAAGGACTCGACGAAGGAAGATGGCTTGCATGACTGACGTCTCCAAACACGCGCTGACCAAGGTTCCCGCCGTCACCTTGGGCTTCTGGGTCATCAAGGTGCTGGCGACGACCTTGGGCGAGACGGGCGGCGACACCGTCACGATGACGCTGAATTGGGGCTACGCCGCCGGGGTCGCGATTTTCGGGGTGGCGCTGGTGGTGTTGGTCGCGGCCCAGATCCTCGCCAAGCGTTTCCATGCGGCCCTCTACTGGGCGACGATCGTGGCCTCGACGACGTTCGGCACGGTGCTGGCCGATTTCGCCGACCGATCGCTGGGCATCGGCTACACGGGCGGGTCGCTGGTGCTCCTGGCGTGCCTGCTGGCCATCCTGGGTCTCTGGCGATGGTCACAGGGCAGCGTGTCGGTCAGCACCGTCTCGACACCCAAAGTCGAGGCTTTTTACTGGGCGACCATCACGTTCTCGCAGACACTGGGTACCGCGCTCGGCGATTGGCTGGCGGACACGCGCGATTTCGGGTACGAACGCGGCGCACTGGTTTTCGCTGTCGGGCTGGCCGCGGTGGCGGCCCTGTACTTCTGGACGTCGATCTCGCGTGTCGCCTTGTTCTGGGTCGCGTTCATCCTCACCAGGCCGCTCGGGGCGACGGTGGGCGACTTCATCGACAAGCCCGTGGCCGACGGCGGCCTGGCGTGGAGTCGCCCGCTGGCCTCGGCGGTGCTCGCGGCGCTCATCGCGGTCTTGATCATCGTCATACCGCAGCGTCCGGGCCGCCACCCGGGTGAGCTGAAAGGCGATGCGGCGGAATCGCCTCCGGGCGCCACTGTCGATGAAGCGGACCGGGACACACGCTGACCGGCCGCCCGACCGAGGGTCGGGCTGCCGCAGGACGTAGCGTTGAAACATGCGAGTCCTGCTCGTTGAGGATGAACCGCGGCTGTCCGCCACCGTGGCCAGGGGGCTCAAGGCCGAGGGGTTCGTCGTCGTGGCCGTGGGCAATGGGGTGGATGGCCTGCGTGAGGCCAGCGAAAACGCTTTTGACGTAGTCGTTCTCGACATCATGCTGCCCGGGCTCAGCGGTTATGAGGTGCTGCGCCGGATGCGTTCGCACAACGTGTGGACCCCGGTGCTCATGCTGACCGCCAAGGACGGTGAGTATGACGAAACCGACGCCTTCGACCTGGGAGCGGATGACTATCTGACGAAGCCGTTCTCGTTCCGCGTGCTGGTGGCGCGGCTGCGGGCGCTGATTCGCCGCGGCGCACCGGCGCGGCCGGTAGTGATGAAAGCGGGGACCCTGGCCCTGGATCCCGCCCGGCACACGGTGAAACGGGGCTCGACCCCGATCGCGCTGACGCCCCGCGAATACGGGTTGCTCGAGTTCCTGATGCAAAACAAGGACGTAGTGGTGACCAAGGCCGAGATATTGCAGAACGTCTGGGACGCGCATCACCACGGCCCCGACAACGTGGTAGAGGTCTACGTGGGGTATCTGCGACGCAAGATCGATGTTCCTTTCAATACCAACACCATCGAGACGATTCGGGGCGTCGGTTACCGACTGCTGGGCTGAGACACGGGCAGCGTCACGATCATCTTCGTTCCACCGCGGGGCGGGTCGTCGATGGTGACCGCGCCCCCATGCGCGGCGACGACCTCGGCGACGATCGCCAAGCCCAGCCCGGTCCCTCCCCCACTGCGGGCCCGATCCGAATCCAGGCGCACGAAACGTTCGAATACCCGGCTCCGGTCAGCCGGGGCGATTCCGGGGCCGTCGTCGCTGACGCTGAGGACCGCCGCCCCGTCCTGCCCGACTACTTCGATGGCGACACACGAAACCGCGTGGCGGACGGCGTTTTCGACGAGGTTACGGATCATCCGCGACATGGCCGCCGGGTCGGCCTCCAGGCGCACCGGACGGATGTCGGTGTGAATCACGCATTGCGTGTCACGCCGCGCACGGTCCGCTTCAGCGTGCGCGACGTCGTCGAGCGCCACCTGTTCCGTGCGCCGCAGCAGCGTCTGTTCGTCGGCGCGGGCCAGCAGCAGCAGGTCCTCGATCAGCGTGTGCATGCGCCGCGCCTCGGGCAGCAAGGCGTTGACCGCCAATTCGGCGTCGAGCAGATCGGGGTGCGCCTCGGCCACTTCCAGTCCGGAGATGATCGTCGTCAGCGGGCTGCGCAGCTCGTGGGAGGCGTCGCCGACAAAGCGTTGCTGCGCACGGTGACCCGCCTCCAAACGCGAGAGCATCTCGTTCATGGTGACGGCCAGGGCCGCGATCTCGTCGTGCCCGTCGGGCACCGGTACCCGCTCGGCCAGATCGGACGTCGAAATGTCGGCGACCCTGGTCCGGATGGCGTCCACCGACTGCAGCGACCGTCGCACCAGCCAGTAGGTTGCGGCCGCCACCACCCCGACGATCACCGGTGCGCTGCAGGCCCACAAGATCGCCAGAGTCCGCGCGGTCGCCTCGACCGCCTCGCTGCCTCCCCCGACCAGCACCGTGTACACACCGGATCGGGTCGCGACCTTCTGACCACTGACACGCATGTCGTCACCGGCCACCGCGTCGTCGGGCAGGCCGCGGCGCAGGTTGAAGTCGAACTCGCTCGGGCCGACCAGCGGTGTTTTCGGTGCGGACCCGGATCGCTTGACCACCTTGCCATCCGGACCGATCAGTTGGGTTGCGACCACCCGCTGGTCGGTGGTCAGCAACGCGTTGTCAAGGTCGTCGGGCGAGTCGGACTGCAGCGCCTTGGTGATGTCGCCGACCCTTTCGGCGGCGGCGTAGTCGACGCCCGCCAGCAACTTGCGGTACAAGACCGCGTCCAAGCCCGCGCCGGCAACGCCGAGGGCACACAGCACGACGATCGCCGACACGGCCGCCGAACGAGCCGAAATGCCCAGGTGCGCGGGGCGCCACGAACGCTCTCGCCCGCTTCGCCGAGACGGCCAGAAACCGGATATCCGCACGCCCTCGATTCTGCAGCCCCGCCGGTCCGGGCGAAAACATCGAGCTCAGCGCGTTCTCAGCGGCCTCTCAGCGGCAGCGTCTTACGCTAGCGTCGTCATGCTTGGTACTGCACGCCCTGGGCGTCGTAACGATCGTGCGATCACCCGAATGCTGCTCTGCGCGGCCGTCGTCTTCAGCTGCGGCGCGCTGGGAGCGGCCCCGGCCGGTGCCGACCCGAGCCCGTTCAACACCCTGAGCTCGAGCTGCAATCAGACGGCCCCCGGGGGCAGGGACGCGCTCCTTCAGGGGATCCGGCGGGGTATCGCCGACTGGTCGCCGGCGGCACCGCACACCTCTGCCCGCACCATTTGCGGCGCGAATCCGGCTCCGACAACCGGGTGATCGCTCAGCTGTCGGCGACCGACGGCACGGCAGGGGCGTCGTTGGCACCGTTGATGCGTGCCCCATTGGTTCCGGACGCGTCCGCGGGCAGCTCGAAAGCCGCGGTCACCGACCCCACCGCCGCCATCGCGGCATTGCGCTGCGCCTCCATTCGGGCCAGCGCGGTCTCGGTGAAGACCGACAGCCCGAGATCGTGATTGTAGCCGTGGATTTCTTTGACGTCGAGTTGGGCCAGGAAGTAGACGATCTCCTTGGAGACCACCTGGCCGGGCACCAGCACCGGGAATCCGGGTGGGTAGGGCACCACGAACGTGGTCGACACCAGCGTCTTGCCCTCGGCCAGCCGCCGGCCGGCGGTGCCGATCAGCACATGCTCTCGATCGGATTCCTCGTATCCGGCGTAGAAGGCCGAGCGCATGTCGCCGAACTTGCACTCATCGACGGGCTTGAAGGCGACGTCGAACTCACTGAAGTCGGGCAGATGCGGCAGATCCTCGGTGATCTCCTCGACGTGACGCTCCTGCAACTCCCGGTCGGCGACGCTGGCCGCCTTCTCTGTGCGGTCGAAATCGATTGCCACCCTTCGCAACACGTCGAGCAGGTAGTGGACGCTCGACCATGTGACACCGATCGTGAAGATCAGCAGCACGCTGTTGATCGACGTCTTGTTGATCTGGATGCCGAATCGCTCCATCAGGATCTTCTCGCGGAAGTCATAGCCGTTCATCCCGGTCTTGCCGACGAACAGCGTGACTCGCGTCGGGTCCAGCACGAACTGATCGGAACGCCACGCCTCGTTCCACTCGGCCAGGGCACCCTGCCTGATCGATGCGGTCGAGCTGACCGCCGACTCGCGGAATTCCTCGGGCACCAGATCCGATTCGTCGAGAATCCGGAACCACCTGCTGATCAACCGGTCCTTACGCACCCGGTGCCGGAAGACCAGCGCCATGTCGTAGACCTGCCGGACCAGTTGGAAGCCTTCGATGTCGACCTGGCGCCGGGCCAGGTCCAGGGACGCCAGCAGCTGCTGGTTCGGTGACGTCGAGGTGTGGGTCAGGAACGCCTCACCGAAGGAGTCGCGGGTGAGCGCGTTGAAATCCTGGTCGCGCACGTGGATCATCGACGCCTGCCGCAACGCCGACAGCGATTTGTGCGTGGAGTGCGTGGCATACACGCGCACCCGCGCGGCGGCCGGATCGGGCATCAGCTTGCGCTCGGTCCACTCCGATCGGTCGACCCCGGCCATGGATGCGGCCCATTTCCGGTATTCCTCGGCGTATTCCGGTGATGCCAGCATCTGCTCGAGACGGTCGGCAGAAACCATCGCGGTCCGCTGCCGGGCCCACGGCACGGCCGTGGCGAACGCGTACCACGCCTCGTCCCACAGAAAGCAGATGTCGGGCTTGATCGCCAGCACCTCCTGCATGACCTGCATGGGGTTGTAGACGACACCGTCGAAGGTGCAGTTGGTCAGCAGCAGCATGCGCACCCGGTGCAACTGACCGGCCGCTTCCAGGTCCAGCAGCGTCTGCTTGATGGTGCGCAGCGACACCGCACCATAGATCGCGAACTGCGGCAGCGGATACGCGTCCAGATACAGCGGGTAGGCGCCGGCCAGCACCAGCCCGTAGTGGTGCGACTTGTGGCAGTTGCGGTCGATCAGCACGATGTCGCCCGGCCGGGTCAGCGACTGCACCACGATCTTGTTGGCGGTCGAGGTCCCGTTGGTGACGAAGTAGGTGTGGTCGGCGTTCCACGTCTTCGCGGCCTTGTCCATCGCCTTTTTGATGTTGCCGTGCGGGTCGAGCAACGAGTCGAGGCCACCGGACGTGGTGGAGGTTTCGGCCATGAAGATGTTGCGGCCGTAGAACTCCCCCATGTCCTGCAGCGACCTGGAGTTGAAAATGCTGGCGCCGCGCGCGACGGGGAGGGCGTGGAATTGGCCGACCGGTGCCGCGGCATACGCGCGCAATGCGTCGAAAAACGGTGTGGCGTAGCGGTTTCGCAGGCCGGCGAGCACCGTGCTGTGCAGGTCGGTGACGTCGTTGAGCCGGTAGAACGTCCGGTCGTAGACGTCGGGCTCGGTGTCATCGCCGGCGGCGATCGACTCGTCGGTCAGCAGATACAGGTCGATGTGGGGCCGCAGCTCCCTGATCCACTCGCCACACTCCACCCAGTCGTTGGCGCGGTCCGGAATCACGTCCCCCGCATCCTCGTTGGGCCCGAGCAGCGTGTTCATCAAGGGCAACCGGTCGCGGGACCGAAGCGGCAGGTCGTCGCGGATGATCGCGGCCTGGATCTCCCCGTTCAGCGCGACCGCGGTGATCGCGTCCTCGACGCTGGGAACCACCAGGATTTCGAACTGCACGTCGTCGGATGGACAGCGCAGCGCGCGCAGGCACTCGGCCAGGCTGTCCGGCGCGGTGCTCGGGGCGTCGTCGGCGAGCAGCACGGTGTAGAAGTGCTGCTGCTTGGCCTGGGCGACCAGCTCCTGGTCGTCCAGCGGCGCCGAGGTGTCGAAAAGCCCAGCGCGGTCGCCATATTCACTCAGCAATCGCACGGCCAAGGAAACCTCTTCGGTGAGCCGCACGGTGGACAGGCTTTCCAGGTGGGCGCGGAAGATCGCCAGATTCGCCGCACCGGGGTACAACCAGTACCGCTCGTAGGCGGCGATGCGGTCCATCAACCGTTTCACCCGCGCCACGTCGTGGGCCTTGTCCAGTCCGGCGAGGTCCACCTCGGCGAGGTGACGGCAGGCGTCGTCGAGCAGGTTCCAGGTGTCGACCCGGGCGTATGACGGGTTGGCCACGGCCGCCAACGCGGACACTCGAAGTCGTCGCGGCTGGGTGCTGTATCGAATCATGACCTCACCTGCTCTTGTCGGATCGCCGCCGCTGACGTGCCGCTCGTATTGTCAACCCGCCGCGCGACGCCCGTGGTCGTTTCACCGGAGCTCGATCAATCCGCCTCGTCGTCGCTGTCCACGTCACCCTCTATTACCCGCCGTCGCCCCCGGGCGCCGTCCGTCCACCGCAGCATCGGCAGCTCCCAGCGGCGGGCCGGCAACTCGGTGACATCGGTGAGCGACCTCACCACGCCCTGCGTCAGCCCCATGATCGCGGCCATCACCGGCAGCAGCGGCTGCAGCGGCTTGGCCGCCGAGCGCACCGTGCTGATGCGGCGGGCGACGAGCACCCGTTCGACGCAGTGATAGAGCCAGGCGCCCACACCGAGCGCGTAGATCGAGAGCACCGAGGCGACGATGGTCAGCCCGTATGCGGCGCAGATCACCGCACCCAGCACCACCGTCGCGGCCAGGACGGCCGCGATGAGCAGGCGCAGCTCCAACCGGGTCATGGCTGCGGTCCGTGGTCCTCCGGTGTCATGTCGGAACCCACCGCGCCCCGGACCGCCCGGGCGGCGGCCCTGATCTGCGGCGTCACCAGCATGACGTGGCCCAGAACCCCATTGACGAAGCCCGGCGAGTCGTCGGTGGACAGTTCCTTGGCCAGCTGGACGGCCTCGTCGACCGCGACCGGCTCCGGCACGTCGTCCGCATACAGCAGCTCCCAGACCGCGACCCGCAGGATGGCGCGGTCCACGGCGGGCAGCCGGTCCAGCGTCCAGCCCTGCAGATGCGAGCTGATCAGGTCGTCGATGTGCGCGGCCTGTTCGCCGACGCCCAGGGCCACCGCAGCCGTATACGGCTGCAGGGCCGCGATTTCCGCGTTCGTTTCGGCGAGCCCGGTGCGGACGTCGACGATCTCCGCCGGGCTCAGCCCACGGGCCTCGGCTTCGAACAACAGGTCGACGGCACGTTTGCGGGCTTGATGGCGTCCCCTGACGGGTCTGCTCACGCGTTGACGCGCCCCAGGTAGCTGCCGTCACGCGTGTCGACCTTCAGCTTGTCTCCGGTGTTGATGAACAGCGGCACCTGGATTTCGGCCCCGGTCTCGACGGTGGCGGGCTTGGTGCCGGCACTGGACCGGTCGCCCTGCAGGCCCGGCTCCGTGTGCGTGACTTCCATCTCGACCGACACGGGCAGCTCGATGTACAACGGAGCGCCGTCGTGGAAGGCCACCTGCACCGGCAGGCCCTCCAGCAGGAACCGGGCCGCGTCGCCGACCAACGACTCGGGCAGCGGGTGCTGCTCGTAATCCTGGCTGTCCATGAACACGAAGTCCGACCCGTCGCGGTAGAGGTAGGTGGTGTCGCGCCGGTCGACGGTGGCCGTCTCCACCTTCACGCCGGCGTTGTAGGTCTTGTCGACGACCTTGCCGGAGAGCACGTTCTTCAGCTTGGTCCGCACGAATGCGGGGCCCTTGCCCGGTTTGACGTGCTGGAACTCGACGATCTGCCAGAGCTGGCCGTCGATCACCAGCACCAGTCCGTTCTTGAAATCGGCAGTGCTTGCCACGGTTCGGTATATCTCCTCGGACGTTGGACAGTCGTCTGCGGAACTGTCTGTGACTTGTCGGCTAGTTTAGAGCGCTCCGCGGTCGCGCCCCCCGGGCCGGGGTCGGGCGGTGACGCGCGAAACCCCATGAGCGGTGCACCTCCGGGACTACGCCAAAACGGTCAGCTCCTTGGGGAACTTCGTCAGCAATTCCGGGGGCTTGCCGCGAGCCTCGTCGGGCACCACCAGCGTGTCCTCGATGCGCACCCCACCGCGGCCGGGCAGGTAGACGCCGGGCTCCACGGTCACCACGGATTCGGCCAGCAACGTGCCGGTCGACGTGGCGCCGATGCCGGGCGCTTCGTGGATTTCCAGGCCCACGCCGTGGCCCAGGCTGTGGCTGAATTGCTCGCCATAGCCGGCGTCGGCGATCACCTGGCGTGCCGCGGCGTCCACCTCGCGCAGGTCGGCGCCGGCGTGCAGCGCCTCGCGGCCGGCCCGCTGCGAGTCGGCGACCAGGCGGTAGATCTCCAGCTGCCAGTCGGCGGCCTTGCCCAGCACGAAGGTGCGGGTCATGTCGGAGTGATAACCGCCGACCAGCGCGCCGAAGTCGATCTTGACGAAGTCGCCGCCCGCCAGCACCGCATCGGTGGGGCGGTGATGCGGGATCGCCGAATTCGGTCCGGCGGCCACGATGGTCTCGAATGAGATCGCGTCGGCGCCGTGGTCCAGCATCAGGGCCTCCAGCTCGCGGCTGACCTCGCGTTCGGTCCGCCCGGGCCGCAGGCCGCCACGCGCGACCAGCTCGGTCAGTGCCGCGTCGGCCGCCTCGCAGGCCAGCCGCAGCAGCGCGACCTCACCGGCGTCTTTGACCTCACGCAGTGCCTCGACCGTTCCGGCCGCCTTGACCAGCTCGGTGCCCGACTTCCGCTCGTCCAGCTCCCGGGTCAGGGCGTCGAATCCGTCGACGGTCACCACGTTGCTCTCGAAGCCCAGCTTGTGCGCGCCCGCCTCGGCGGCCCGTGCGGCCAGGTGACGTCCCAGCGCGCGTTCGATCGCGACTTCGAGGTCCGGTGCCTGCTCGGCCGCCTGGGTCCGGTATCGCCCATCGGTGGCCAGCACCGGGCCGCGATCGTCGGCGAACACCAGCAACGCGCCGTTGGACCCGGTAAAACCGGAGAGGTAACGGACGTTCACCAGGTCCGTGACCAGCAGCGCATTCAATCCGGCGGCCTCGAGTCGCGCCCTGAGCCTGTTTCGACGCTGTGAATGTGTCACGGGTCTTGACGGTACTCGCTACGCTTTTGGGCCATGAGTAACTGGATGCTGCGCGGATTGGTCTACGCCGCGGCGATGGTCGTGGTCCGATTGTTCCAGGGTGCGTTGATCAACGCGTGGCAGACGCAGGCGACGCTGTTCAGCGTGTTGCTGCTGCTTGTGTTCATCATCGGCGTGATCATCTGGGGGATTCGCGACGGCCGGGCCGACGCCATCGCCAACCCCGACCCGGATCGCCGCGGCGACTTGGCCATGACCTGGCTGCTCGCCGGCCTGGTAGCCGGTGTGCTCAGCGGAGCCGTCACCTGGCTGATCGCGACCTTTTACAGCGGCCTGTACACCGGGGGGCTGCTCAATGAGCTGACGACGTTCGCCGCCTTCACCGCCCTGATTGTCTTCGTGCCGGGAATCATCGGCGTGACCATCGGGCGCTGGCGAGTCGATCGCAATCCGCCGGCACGCCGGCCCGGCACCGACGAGGACCGGGCCGACACTGACGTGTTCTCCGCGGTGCGCGCCGACGACGCGCCCACCGGCGAGATTCCCACGCAGGGGTCGCCTGCCCACACCGAGGAGCGGACCGCGTCCGTCGCCACGGCCGAGCGCGAGGCGCCCACCGACAAGGTGTCCACCACCGAATCACCGACCGAGACGATCGCCAAGCCCGGCGACGACCCGAAGACCGAGGTGATCCGCACCCGCGGCGGCGACGATGCAGAGCGAAGCGATGAGGAGGAGCGGCGCAAATAGCCGCGACGAGCACACCAGGCCCGGCAAGGAACACGACAAGGACTAGCTTTTGGCGCCTTGCTCGCCGGCCAGATAGCGCAGGGCGAGCAGATAGCCCTGCACCCCCAGCCCGACGATCACGCCGGTCGCTACCGGGCTGAGGTAGGAGTGTCGCCGAAACTCCTCGCGCGCATAAACATTGGAGATGTGCACCTCGATCAGGGGGGCACCCAACTCGGCGCACGCGTCGCGCAGCGCCACCGATGTGTGGGTGAGCCCGCCGGCGTTGAGGATCACCGGGTCGCCCGCGTCGGCGGCGGAATGGATCCAGTCCAGCAGTTCTGCTTCGTTATCGCTCTGTCGCACAACGGCTTTGAGGCCGAGCGCGTCGGCCTCCCGCTCGATCAGCGCGGCCAGTTCATCGTGGGTCGTGTCGCCGTAAACGTCCGGCTCACGCAGGCCCAGCCGCCCCAGGTTCGGGCCGTTGATGACGTTCACGGTCGTGGTCATGGCACCTCCGCGAGTCCGGCATAGGCAGCCGCCAGCAGTGACGGGTCGGGACCCGCCAGCCGGCCCGGCTTGGCCAGGCCGTCGAGGACAACGAACCGCAGCACCCCGGCGCGCGACTTCTTGTCTCCCGCCATGAATTCCAGCAACTGCGGCAACGCGTCGGCGTCGTAGCTGACCGGCAGGCCGAGCGCGGACAGAATGGTGCGGTGCCGCTGCGCGGTGGCGTCGTCGAGGCGGCCGGCCAGCCGGGCCAGCTCGGCGGCGAAGACCAGGCCCACCGATACCGCGGCGCCGTGCCGCCACTGGTAGCGCTCGCGGCGCTCGATCGCGTGCCCCAACGTGTGCCCGTAGTTGAGGATTTCGCGCAGCTCCGACTCTTTCTCGTCGGCGGCCACCACCTCCGCCTTGACGGCGATCGCACGGCGGATCAGCTCCGCCAGCACGTCACCCGACGGGTCGACCGCGGCCTGCGGATCGGCCTCGATGAGGTCGAGAATCACCGGATCGGCGATGAATCCCGCCTTGACGATTTCGGCCATCCCCGCGACAAGTTCGTTGGGCGGCAACGTCTGCAGCGTCGACAGGTCGACCAGAACGGCGTGTGGCTGATGGAACGACCCGACCAGGTTCTTGCCCGCGTCGGTGTTGATCCCGGTCTTGCCACCGACGGCCGCGTCGACCATGCCGAGCAGCGTGGTGGGCACGTGCACGATGTCGACGCCGCGCAGCCACGTGGCGGCCGCGAACCCGGCGACGTCGGTCGCCGCTCCGCCGCCGAGGCTGACCAACGCGTCTTTGCGCCCAATCCCGATGCGGCCCAAGACTTCCCACAGGAAGCCGACCACCGGGAGGTCCTTGCCCTCCTCGGCGTCCGGGATTTCGATGCGGTGCGCGTCAACGCCCTTGTCCGCCAGCCGGCTTCGGATCACCTCGGCGGTCTCCGTCAGCACCGGCTGATGCACGATGGCGACCTTGTGCCGGCCGCAGAGAAGTTCGTCCAGCTCGCCCAGCAGGCCGGTACCGATGATCACCGGGTACGGCGGGTCGACGGCCACCTCGATGGTGACCGGATCGCCAAGATCACTCATGTGGCGGCTCGGCAGGGATCAGGGGCGGGCGCCTCCAACCGCGACACGATATAGCGCACCACCGCGCCGGGATTGCGCCGGTTGGTGTCGACGCGGATGGTCGCCGCCCGCCGGTACAGCGGGCTGCGTTCGGCCAGCAGCGCGCGGTACTTGTCGGCGCGATCGGGTCCGGCCAGCAGCGGGCGCACGGTGTTGCCGCCGGTGCGCCGCACGCCTTCGCTGGCGCTGATCTCCAGGTAGATGACGGTGTGTCCGGCGAGCGCCTCGCGCACCCCAGGGCTGGTGACCGCGCCGCCCCCGAGTGACACCACGCCGTCGTGGTCGGCCAGCGCGGCGCGCACCACGCCCTCCTCGATGCGCCGGAATTCCGGCTCGCCGTCGGTGCCGAAGATGTCGGCGATGCGGCGCCCGGTCTGCTGCTCGATGGCCACGTCGGTGTCCAGGAAATCGACCCCGAGCGCCTTGGCCAGCCGCCGGCCGATTGTGGACTTGCCCGACCCGGGCAGCCCCACCAAAACCGCTTTGGGCGCCATTACGCGGTGCCCCGGGCGGCCGGCGACTCCCGCTCGGCGACCGCCTGCCGGTAGGCGTCGACGTTGCGGCGGGTTTCGGCCAGCGAATCGCCACCGAACTTCTGCAGCGCCGCCCGGGCCAGCACCAGCGCCACCATGGCCTCGACCACCACACCGGCGGCCGGCACCGCGCACACGTCCGAGCGCTGGTGGATCGCGACGGCCTCGTCGCCGGTCGCCATGTCGACGGTGGCCAGCGCCCGCGGCACCGTCGAGATGGGCTTCATCGCGGCGCGCACCCGCAGCGGCTGGCCGTTCGTCATGCCGCCTTCCAGGCCGCCCGCGCGGTTGGTCGAGCGGATCACGCCGTCGGGGCCGGGGTACATCTCGTCGTGGGCACGGCTGCCGCGGCGGCGTGCCGTCTCGAAACCGTCGCCGATCTCGACGCCCTTGATCGCCTGGATACCCATGACGGCGGCGGCGAGTTGGCTGTCGAGCCGGTTGTCGCCACTGGTGAACGAACCCAGCCCGACGGGCAGGCCCACGACCACCACCTCGACCACACCGCCGAGCGTGTCGCCGTCCTTCTTGGCGGCTTCGATCTCGGCGATCATCGCCTCCTCGGTCGCCTTGTCGAAGGCGCGCACCGGGCTCGCGTCGATCGCGGGCAGGTCGCCCGGGCCCGGCGGCGGGCCCTCGTAGGGCGCGGACGGGCCGATCGCGACCACGTGCGACAGCACCTCGACGCCGAGCGCCTGACGCAGAAACGCGCGGGCGACGGTCGCGGCCGCGACGCGGGCCGCGGTCTCGCGGGCGCTCGCCCGCTCCAGCACCGGCCGCGCGTCATCGAAGCCGTACTTGAGCATGCCCGCGTAGTCGGCGTGGCCGGGCCGGGGCCGGGTGAGCGGCGCATTGCGCGCGCTGTCCGCCAGCTCCCCCGGGTCGACCGGGTCGGCGGCCATCACGGTCTCCCACTTCGGCCATTCGGTATTGCCGATCTCGACGGCGATGGGCCCGCCCAGGGTGACGCCGTGACGCACCCCGGACAACACGCTCACCGCGTCACGCTCGAAGGCCATCCGGGCGCCGCGGCCGTAACCGAGACGGCGCCGGGCCAGCTGTTCGGCGATGTCGAGGGAGGTGATCTCCACACCGGCGACCATGCCTTCGAGCACGGCCACCAGCGCGCGGCCATGCGATTCCCCAGCAGTGATCCAACGCAACACGGGTCCCATCTTCCCATGTCGAGTTCCGAAAAGCCGATTCGCGCAGTCCGCGGCGGTAGCGGGTCCGCGCGCGGCGCGGGTCAGAAGAAACTGCTCTGCGGCAGGTCCGCGCCGTTGACGGCGATATCGCCGAGCACCCGCGCCTTATAGACGGTCGGATTGTGCGAGAACAACGTCCGCAGGTTGCGCCAGTGCCGGTCCAACAATGCCGAGGCCTGCACGGCCGAAGCGCCCCCGGCGTCGAAGATGCGCGAGGCGGCCCGCAGCGCGGGCTCCTGGATCGCGACCTTGACGCGCGCGGCCGCGATCGACGACCTGGTTTCGAGATCGGGGTCGATCCCGGTGTCGCGCGCCGCCTCCAACGCGAGTCCCAGCTCGACCGCCGCGCTGTGCACCAACGCCTGCGCGGCGTAGGCCACGGCGTCGATCTCGCCGACGATCTGCAGCAGCTGGGGTTCCGAGGTGGGCTCGTCGACGCTGGCGAATGTGTAGGTGCGTCCCCGGCCGCGCACCAGCGCCGCGGCGTCTTCGGTCAGGGACCGCAGGATGCCGCCGGCTATCGCGTGCAGGTACAGCTGCATCAGCGCGCCCCGGGCGCGGTTCACCCCGATCGTGTCGGCCATCGGAAACACCTCGTCGGGCGCGACCACGACGTCGTTGAATACCGTTGTGCCGCTGCCTGTTTGGCGCTGGCCGATGCCGTCCCAGTCGTCGAGGTGCTCGACACCGGTCCGGTCCACCGGGATCACCACGGCGGTCGGGGTGTTGTCGTCGTCCTGCGCGGTGATGCGCAGATAATCGGAGAACTGCGCACCGGTGCTGTAGAACTTCCGGCCGCGCAGCCGCAGTCCGTCCGGGGTCGACACCAGCCGGGTGTCACGCTCGTTGCCCCCGATCGACTTCTGGCTCTTCTCGGCGTTGGCGCCGCCGATCAGCCCGCCGGCGGCGATCACCGCGATCCACCGGTCGCTGCCCGGCGGCCGGGGCGTGACCTGTAACTCCTCCACCAATGCGTAGTGGATTCGCAGGATGTGGGCCACGTCGGGATCGGCCGCGGCGAGCGCGATGAGATGGTCGAAGAATCGGGCCACCGAGTAGCCGGCGCCGCCGTGCTCGCGGGCCAATCGCACCGCGCCCCACCGATGGTCGCGGACGAGTTGGAGGCCGCGCAGGGGTGGCCGCGTTCCGCCCTCGGCCAACCGCTGGCGGTAGTCGGCGGCGATTTCGGCGAGCACCCCGTCGACCCCCGCCGGGTATTCGTCGGATCCAACGGGCACGGGAGCAAAGCCTCTCTGGGCGAATAACTGTCGTACGCCAGCCCGAAAGGCTGTCAGGAGCGGACGTTACCGGCAACGGTTTGCAGCGTCCTGAATTTTTCGCCCAACACCGACTTTGATCCGCGCCGATTCCCCGATGACGATGCGATAAGCCGCGAAGCCGCGCCACGCCGTCGCGGCCATGTGCCACCATGTTGCCTGGTGGGGCAATTTCTCTGGTACATACCGAATACCGTCGAGCCGGGCCATCGAGGCGACGACACCGTCGATGGCTGGGGAAGCCTGGACTATTCGGTCGACTTGGCGCTGCGCGCCGAGCAGCACGGCTGGGAAGGCGCGCTGATCGGCACCGGCTGGGGGCGGCCGGACACTTTCACCGTCGCGACCGCAATCGCCGCGCGCACCAACAACTTCGCCCCCCTGGTCGCGGTCCGCCCCGGCTACTGGCAGCCGGCGCATTTTGCCAGTGCGGCGGCGACGCTGGACCGGCTCAACGACGGGCGGCTGTTGATCAACATCGTGAGCGGCGCCGACGACTTGGCCGCCTACGGCGACACCGAAGTCGACAAAGCACGGCGCTACGACCGCACCCGCGAATTCATGCGGCTGGTTCGCAGGTTGTGGAGCGAGGACGACGTCACCTTCCGCGGCGAGTTCTTCACCGTCGAACACTCGACGCTGCAGCCGCGCCCGCTCGGTGCGGCCGACGGCCGGTTCCCGAAGCTGTACTTCGGCGGCGCATCGGCGACCGCCGAGCAGGTCGCCGCGACCGACGCGGACGTCCAACTGTTCTGGGGCGAGTCACTGGACGGGATCGCCGAACGCATCGACAGGCTTAAGTCGTTGTCCGACAAGCTCGGTCGCGAACACGCGCCGCTGGAATTCGGTCTTCGGGTGACCACACTGGTGCGCGACCTCCGAGCAGGCGTGGCACGACGCCGAGGCGAAGGTCGCCAGGCTGGCCGGCACGCCGCCCATGCTGCTGCTGCACGACCCGGCGGGGTCCGAGGGGCAGCGGCGGCTCAACGACCTTGCCGGGCGCGGAGAAGTGCTTGATTCCTGCCTGTACACGACGCCGAGCAGATACGGCGGGGAGGGCGCCGGCACGACCTGGCTGGTCGGCTCGGCCGTCGAAGTCGCTGACGCGTTGCGCAGATACGCCGACCTCGGGGTCAGCCATTTCGTGTTGTCCGACACCCCGTACACGTCCGAGACGGTCAGGCTGGGCGACGAGTTGTTGCCGCTGCTGCGCCCCACCGCCGTGCCGGACTGAGGGCGTCAGAGCAGCGCGAGCCCGACGCCCGCCGCGCTCGCCAGACACATCGACGGCCCATGGGGTACCGCGGCCGTGCCGTCTGCAGAATCGCGAAGGCGGGCGAGGGCCCCGACCACCGCGGTCAGCAGCGGCGCCCCCAACGCGGCCAGAAACCACACGCCGACGCCGAAGCAACCTGTCAGCGCGCCCACACCGAGCGCCAGCTTGACGTCACCGGCGCCCATGCCGCGCGGCGCCGCGCAGTGCACCGCCAGGTAGACCGCGGTCAAGGCCGCGGCTCCAGCCAGCGCCGGTAGCCCGCGCCCGGCCAAAGTCGCGACGGCCAGCACCGCCGCGGCCCCGGTCAGCGTCAGGGCGTTGGGCAGGCGCCGTTCGCGGAGGTCATAGCAACTCAGCGCCGCCAACCAGGCCAACACCAGACACGCCGTCGCGATCCGCATGCGCGGCAGGCTAATCCGGTGCGGCCACCGCGCAAGTCATGGCCTCGCGGGGCGCGGGCAGCCCGGTGAACTGTTCCACCTGCGCGAAAGCCTGGTGCAGCAGCATCTGCAGACCGCTGACCACCCGGCCGCCGGCGGCGCTCACCGCGGCGGCCAGCGGCGTGGGCCACGGATCGTAGACGGTGTCCAGCAGCACACCGATGCTGTCGAAGGTGCCGGCATAGCGCTCGGCCACGTCCGCCGGGATGGTGCTGACCAGCACCTCGGCGCCCGCCACCTCGTCGATCAGCCCGTCGCCGTCCAGGTCGCAGAACCGGGTCGGCACGCCCAGTTGCTTGCCCAGGTCCACTAACCGGTCCGCCTTGCCGGCATTGCGGGCCACCACGGTGATACCGGCGACGCCCAGTTGGGCCAGGCCGGCGACGGCGGCCGGCGCGGTGCCGCCCGATCCACAGACGAGCGCCCATCCAGAAGCGCTGCCGAGCGCCCCGGCGACGCCGTCGATGTCGGTGTTGTCGGCCCGCCAGCCGGTCGGCGTACGCACCAGGGTGTTGGCCGAGCCCACCCGCTGCGCACGGTCGGTGCGCTCGTCGGCGAACCGCAGGGCGGCGAACTTGCCGGGCATCGTCACTGACACCCCGACCCATTCGGGGCCGAATCCGCCGACCACGCCCGGTAGCTGTTCGGCGTCGCATTCGATGCGGTCGTAGGTCCAGTCGGCCAGGCCGAGCGCGCGGTAGGCCGCCAGGTGCAACTGCGGGGATTTCGAGTGGGCGATCGGCTTCCCGAGCACAGCCGCCCTGCGAGAACCCGCGCTAGCGGGGCGTGCTGTCGAGGACACCGTTGTGCTTAGCCAGCTCGATGTTGGCCAGGTGTTGTTGATAGTCGCGGGTGAACAACGTCGTGCCCTGAGCGTCGATGGTGACGAAGTACAGCCAGTCCCCGGGCTCCGGGTGCTCGGCGGCGTGCAGCGCGTCGGTTCCGGGTGAACAGATCGCGGTGGCCGGCAAGCCCTGCGACACGTAGGTGTTCCACGGCGTCTTCTGGGCCCGGTCGGCGTCGCTGGTGGCCACCTCGCGGCGGTCCAGCGGGTAGTTGACCGTCGAGTCGAACTCGAGCGTGTGGTGGGCGTGCAGCCGGTTGTAGATGACCTGCGCGACCTTGGCGAAGTCCTGGGAGTTGGATTCCTGCTGCACCAGCGACGCCACCACCAGGATGTCGTACGGCGACAGGCCCATGGCCTGGGCGGTGTCCACCAGCCCGGACTTCACGTACTCCTCGGCGCCCGCCCCGATCAGGGTGGCCAGGATGGTCTCCGGCGAAGCGGACGGGTCGATGTTGAAGGTGCCGGGCGCGATCAGGCCCTCGATCCGGCGGTGGTCCTTGCCGAGCTCGCCGACGGGTTCGGTGGCCCATGGCGGCACCGCCAACGCCAGGGCGGAGCTGTTGGTCGCCGCCGCGCGCAGGTCCTCCGCCCGGACGCAGCGGGTGTCACCGTCGAGGTCCACACAGGTGGCTCGAGAGATCAGCGTCAGGATTCCCGGCGTCACCACGTTGGTCTTCATGTCGGTGGTGTCGTCGAGCTGACGGCCCTCGGGGATGACCAGCCGGCCCACCCGGCTATTCGGATCGGTCAGCCGTGAGACGGCGTCGGCCGCCGGGATTTCGGTGCGCATCCGGTAGAAGCCGGGCTGAATCGAATTGATGGCGCTGTTGCCGTGCGCGGCGTTGACGAACGCCCGCACCGTCTTGATGACCTGCTGTTTTTGCAGCGTCTCGCCGATGTTGGTGGTCGAGTCACCGGCCTGGACCTGGATCACCAGGTCTCGCTTGCCGCTACCGCTGTAGTCGTCACCGAGTCCGAACAGCGTGTGCCACAGCTTGCCGCCCGCGAACACGCCGGCGATCACCACCACGACGAACACCGCGAGCGCGACCTTGGCGGCGAAGCGCCGCCGACGGCCCCGCTTCGCCTGGTTGCGGGCGACGCGGGTCGACCTGCGCCGGGACGGCGCGCCCACCGCCTCCGGCTCGGCCCGCTCCCGCCGTGCGCTGTCAACCATCGCTGAGCTCCCCGGCCACCGCCGCGCGGCGCTGATCCAGCCAGCTCTGCAGGATCGCCACCGCCGCCGCCTGATCGATCACCGCACGCTGTTCCCTGGCCCGCACCCCGGCCGCGCGCAGCGAGCGCTGCGCGGCCACGGTGGTCAATCGCTCGTCGGCCAGCCGCACCGGAGTGGGCGCGATCCGCTCGGCCAACGCGTCGGCCACCTCGATCGCGTCCAGCGCCGACGGCCCGGTGCGATCGGCCAGCGTGCGTGGCAGCCCGACGACCACCTCGACGGCCTCGAGTTCGGTCGCCAGTGCGGCCAGCCGCCGCAGATGCTTGCCGTTGCGGTCGCGGCGGACGGTTTCGACGGGGGTGGCCAGGATGGCGTCGGGGTCGCTGCAGGCCACGCCGATGCGGACGCTGCCCACGTCGATGCCCAGGCGTCGTCCCCGTCCAGGGTCCTGGTGAGGATCGCCGGGCCGGTCAGGCAAGCGGTGCTGTGTCCAGGCCACTCAATCGACCCGCGCTATCACGGCGATCTCGGAACGCACCGCGTCTAGCGCCGCGTCGATGCCTGCCGGATCCTTGCCGGATCCCTGCGCCAGGTCGGCCTTACCGCCGCCACGTCCGTCGACGGTCGCTGCGAGCTGCTTGACCAGGTCGTTGGCGCGAAGCCCGAGATCTTGGGCGGCCGGGTTGGCGGCGACCGCGTACGGCACCGACCCGCCCCCGCCCTCGGCGATCAGCGCGACCACCGCGGGATCGCTGCCGAGCTTGCCGCGGATGTCGCCGACCAGGGAGCGCAGATCGGCCGCCGTCATCCCAGCCGACATCCGTTGCGCCACCACACGGACGTTACCGATGCGCTCCGCGCCCGCCGCGGCGTTGGTCGCGGCGGCCCGCGCGCCGGCCAGCCGGGCGCGTTCGAGCTCCTTCTCCGCCGCCTTGAGCCGCTCCACCAGGTTGGCCACCCGGGCCGGGACCTCGTCGGACGGCACCTTCAGCGAGGACGCCAGCCCCGCCATCAGCGCGCGTTCCTTGGCCAGGTGCCGGAACGACTCCAGCCCGACGTAGGCCTCCACCCGGCGCACCCCAGAACCGACCGACGATTCGCCCAGGATCGTCACCGGCCCGATCTGAGCCGAGTTGTGCACGTGGGTCCCACCGCAGAGCTCCAGCGAGAACGGGCCGCCGATCTCCACCACCCGGACCTCGTCGGGATAGGCCTCGCCGAACATGGCCATCGCGCCCATCGCCTTGGCCCTCTCCAACTGCTCGGTGAACGTGTGCACTTCGAAGTCGGCCTGCACGGCCTGGTTGGTCACCTCTTCGACCTGGGTGCGCTGGTCTTCGGAGAGCGGCCCCTGCCAGTTGAAGTCGAACCGCAGGTAGCCCGGGCGGTTCAGCGACCCGGCCTGAACGGCGTTGGGGCCCAGCACCTGCCGCAGCGCGGCGTGCACCATGTGGGTGCCGGAGTGGCCCTGGGTCGCCCCGCGGCGCCACTGCGGGTCGACCGCCGCGACGACGGTGTCGCCCTCCACGAATTCACCGGACTCGACGTTAACCCGGTGCACCCACAGGGTTTTGGCGATCTTCTGCACATCGGTGACCGCGGCGCGGGCGCTCTGTCCGGCGCCCGTCCCGCTGATCGTGCCCTCGTCGGCGATCTGCCCGCCGGCCTCCGCGTACAACGGCGTGCGGTCCAGCACGAGTTCGACCCGGTCGGCCCCTTCGGCGCCGTGGGTGACCACCGGGACCCGCTTGCCGTCGACGAAGATACCCAGAATCTTTGCCTCGGAAGTCAATTCGTCGAAGCCGGTGAACTCGGTGGGCCCCGCGTCGACCAGTTCCCGGTAGGCGGTCAGGTCGGCGTGCGCGTGCTTGCGCGCGGCCGCATCGGCCTTGGCGCGGCGGCGCTGCTCGGCCATCAATTCCCGGAAGCCGACTTCGTCCACCCGCAGGCCGGCCTCGGACGCCATTTCCAGCGTGAGCTCGATCGGGAATCCGTACGTGTCGTGCAGGGTGAAGGCGTCGGACCCCGAGATCGCTTTCGCGCCAGAGGCTTTGGTAGTACCGGCCACCTCGTCGAACAGCTTGGAGCCCGCCGTCAGCGTGCGATTGAACGCGGTCTCCTCGGCGACGGCGATGCGCCGGATGCGGTCGAAGTCGGCGACCAGTTCGGGATACGACGGGCCCATCGCGTCGCGCACGGTGGCCATCAGGTCACCGACGATGGGTCCCTCGATGTCGAGCAGCTTGGCCGAACGGATCACCCGGCGCAGCAACCGGCGCAGCACGTAGCCGCGGCCGTCATTGCCGGGCGTCACGCCGTCGCCGATCAGGATGGCCGCGGTGCGGCTGTGGTCGGCGATGACCCGGTAGCGCACGTCGTCGTCGTGGTTGCCCGCGTCGTACCCGCGCGGTGCCCGCGCCGCCGCGGTGTCGATGACGGGCCGCAACAGGTCGGTCTCGTAGACGTTGTGCACGCCCTGCAGGATGAACGCGACCCGCTCCACACCCATGCCGGTGTCAATGTTCTTGCGCGGCAACGGCCCCAGGATCTCGAAGTCGGCTTTGCCGCTGCCCTCGCCCCGTTCGTTCTGCATGAACACGAGGTTCCAGATCTCGATGTAGCGGTCCTCGTTGGCGATCGGACCGCCATCGACGCCGAACTCCGGGCCGCGGTCGTAGTAGATCTCCGAGGACGGGCCACACGGGCCGGGGATGCCCATCGACCAGTAATTGTCTTCCATGCCGCGGCGCTGGATGCGCTCCTCCGGCAGCCCGGCGATCTCCCGCCACAGTTGCACGGCCTCGTCGTCGTCGAAAAAGACTGTCGTCCAGATGCGTTCGGGATCGAGACCGTAGCCGCCCTGCTCGACGCTGTTGGTCAGCAGCGTCCACGCCAGTTCGATGGCGCCGCGCTTGAAATAGTCGCCGAACGAGAAGTTGCCGGCCATCTGAAAGAACGTGTTGTGCCGGGTGGTGATACCGACCTCGTCGATATCAGGGGTGCGGACGCACTTTTGGATGCTGGTGGCGGTCGAGTATTCGGGGGTGCGGGCGCCCAAGAAGTAAGGCACGAACTGAACCATGCCCGCGTTGACGAACAGCAGGTTGGGATCATCGAGGATCACCGATGCGCTCGGCACCTCGGTGTGCCCGGCCTTCACGAAATGATCAAGAAACCGTTTCCTGATCTCGTGTGTCTGCACTTTCGGAGTCCGCTTCTTCCTGTTACTTCGACGTCTGGATCCCAGCCTATTCGCCGGGACATGGGAAGCCGTCTAACGACGCATTTCGACCGCTCACAGTACCTGCCCCGATGTGACGGGCACCGGGCGCTAACCCTCCAGAAAACTCAGCCGGACCGAGCGTCGCGGATTGTCCCGGTTCAGGTCGACCAAGACGACGCTTTGCCACGTGCCCAGCATCGGCTCACCGGCCGACACCGGAACGGTCACCGACGGCGCGACGAGAGCGGGCAACACATGGTCGGCGCCGTGGCCCGCGGAGCCGTGCGAATGCCGGTAACGATCGTCGCGCGGCAGCAGGCGTTCGAGCGTGTCGACCAGGTCGTCGTCGGAACCGGCGCCCGTCTCGATGATGGCCACCCCGGCCGTGGCGTGCGGGACGAACACGTTGCACAGGCCGTCCCCTCGCGACCAGCAGAAGCCGCGCACCGCCTCGGTCAGATCGACTATTCGGCGGCGCGAGGTGTCGACGTCCAACACATCGGTATGCACCCGGCCCAGCCTACGGCGCGAGCGTCACGACCAGCCAATCCATTGTGAGTGCCGCCACAGCGACCAACGGCCGCCAGAAGCTTGCCGAAAGCGTTGCGGCGAGTAACCGGCAGGAGGAAGGTAGCGGGTGGGACCGGTGGCGCCACCGGGGCGCCGCCCCGATATAGGAGGGGCCAACCGTGTACGCACGCTCCACCACCATCCAGGCGCAACCCCTGTCGGTCGACATCGGTATTGCGCACGTTCGCGATGTCGTCATGCCCGCCCTCACCGAGATCGATGGGTGCGTGGGGCTGTCGCTGTTGGTCGACCGGCAGTCCGGCACCTGCATCGCCACCAGCGCGTGGGAAACCATGGACGCGATGCGCGGCAGCGCCGAGCAGGTCGCACCCATCCGGGACCGCGCCGCGCTGATGTTCGACGGCAGCGCGCGGGTCGAGGAATGGGACATCCCGCTGCTGCACCGCGACCACCCCTCCCGCCCCGGGGCGTGCGTTCGGGCCACCTGGCTCAAAGTGGTGCCGGACCAGCTGAACCGGTCGCTGGAGTTCTACCGGATGGCGGTGCTACCCGAGATGGAGAATCTCGACGGGTTCTGCAGCGCCAGCCTGATGGTCGACCACCCCGCCTGCCGCCGCGCCGTGACGTGCTCCACGTTCGACTCCATGGAGGCGATGGCCCGCAACCGCGACCGCGCCAGCGAACTCCGCAGCAGGCGGGTGCGCGACCTGGGCGCAGAAGTGATCGACGTCGCCGAATTCGAACTGGCGATCGCACACCTGCGGGTGCCCGAGCTGGTCTAACCGCGCTTGCGGCGGATGATCGCGCGCAGCCGGTCCAGCCGGCCTGCCATCTCGCGTTCACCGCCGCGGCCGGTGGGCCGGTAGTAGTCCACCCCTACCAGCTCATCCGGTGGATATTGTTGTGCGACAACCCCGTCGGGGTGGTCGTGCGAGTACCGATAGCCCTGCGCGTTGCCCAGGCCCGCCGCACCCGAATAGTGCCCGTCACGCAGATGGGGCGGAACCAGACCGGCTTTGCCGGCCCTGATGTCGGCCATCGCCGCGGCCAGAGCCGTGGTGACCGCGTTCGACTTGGGCGCGCTGGCCAGATGAATTGTGCAGTGCGCCAGGGTGAGCTGCGCCTCTGGCATGCCGATCAGCGCCACCGTCTGCGCGGCCGCGACCGCGACCTGCAGCGCGGTCGGGTCGGCCATGCCGATGTCCTCGCTGGCCAGGATCATCAGCCGGCGTGCGACAAATCGCGGGTCCTCGCCGGCGACCAGCATGCGGGCCAGATAGTGCAGTGCGGCGTCGACGTCCGAGCCGCGGACGGACTTGATGAAGGCGCTGATGACGTCGTAGTGCTGATCGCCGTCGCGGTCGTAACGCACGGCGGCCTCGTCCAGGGATTGCTCGACGGCCGCGACGGTCAACTCGCCGCCGGGATCGACCGCCTCGGCGGCCACCTCCAGCGCGGTCAAGGCGCGGCGGGCGTCACCGGCGGCCAGCCGCACCAGCAGGTCGACGGCGTCGGGCACCACCGTGATCTGACCGCCCAGTCCGCGCGGGTCCTCGATCGCGCGCTGCACCACGGTGCGAATGTCGTCGGCGCTCAGCGGCCGCAACTGCAGGATCAGCGAGCGCGACAACAGCGGCGCCACCACCGAGAAGCTGGGATTCTCCGTGGTCGCCGCCACCAGCAGCACCACCCGGTTCTCCACCGCGGACAACAGCGCGTCCTGCTGAGTCTTGGAGAACCGGTGCACCTCGTCGATGAACAGCACCGTCTGCTCCCCGGACAGCAGCGCCCGGCGGGCGGTATCGATCACCGCCCGTACGTCTTTGACGCCCGCGGACAGCGCCGAGAGCGCCTCGAACCGACGGCCGGTCGCCTGCGAGATCAGCGCGGCCAGCGTCGTCTTGCCGCTACCGGGCGGGCCGTACAGGATGGCCGACGCCACACCCGACCCCTCGACCAGGCGGCGCAGCGGGGATCCGGGCGCCAAAAGGTGGTCCTGGCCCACGACCTCCTCCAGCGAGGCCGGACGCATCCGGACCGCCAGGGGCGCATCGCCCGACACGCCCAGCCCATGATCGCTTGACTGCGGCGGGCCGGGCAGGTCAAACAGACCGTCGGACACGGCTTCAGGCATACCACGAAGCCGCGACACGGCGGCGACTCACGTGGCAGGGTCTGCGCGGCCGTCGGATACTTGTTAAGTTCTGCGACGCATGCCCAGAACGTCGACGACGTAGGAGCGGCCATGAGCCAACCCCCGGAGTACCCCGGCAATCCGATCGGGCCGCAAGGCAATCCTGAGCACTCCGGATACCCGCCGCCCGGTTACGGGCCGCCCCCCGGATATGGGCCACCACCCGGCTCCGCGCCGCCGCCCGGCTACGGCCCACCGCCCGGCTACGGCCCACCCCCCGGCTACGGGCCGCCACCGGGTTACGGCCCGCCTCCCCAGCAACCGGGTTACGGCGCGCCGCCGCCCGGCTACGGACCCCCTCCCGGCTACGGCCCACCCCCCGGCTACGGGCCGCCACCGGGCTACCCCGCGGGAGGCCCGCAGCGATTCAGCATCGGTGAAGGCTTCTCGTGGGCGTTCAACAAGTTCGGCAAGAACGCCGTCCCGCTGATCGTTGCCTTACTGGTGTACGCCGTCGTCGGGCTGATCCTGTACGGCCTGGTATTCGTGCTGGTAGGCGGGGGCGACGCCACGACGAGCAACGCCGACGGAAATTACGGCGCATCGTTTTCGGGAAGCATGGGCGGCGTCGGCGCGATCGTCCTGCAGATCGTCATTTTCGTCTACACCATCTTCGTCCAGGCGGCATTCCTGTCGGGCGCCCTCGACATAGCCGACGCCCGGCCGGTGACCGTCAGTTCCTTCTTCAAGCCGCGCCACTTCGGCAACGCGCTTCTGGCCGCGGCGCTGCTCAGCGTGATCACCGTGGCCTTGGACGCGCTGTCGCTGATCCCGCCGACGATCGTCTTCAACTTGGTGGCGCTGTTGGCCGTTGCGGTCTTCAGCTTCTTCGCGCTGTTCACCATCGCCTTCGCGATTGATCGCGACCTGCCGCCGATCGAGGCGCTGAAAGCAAGCTTCGCCACGGTCCGCTCGGACATCGGCAGCACCCTGCTGTCGTGGCTGGTGCAGTTCGCGATCGTGATCGTGGGCACCCTGCTGTGCCTCGTCGGGCTCGTCGTCGCCGCCCCGGTAGCGCTGTTGATCCAGGTCTACACCTACCGCCGCCTGTCCGGCGGAACGGTCGCGCCGTGAATCCCATGATCGACACCGTCGACTGAGGCGGCCCCGCTGCCTCAGTCGGGTTATCAGGCCGGCCCACCGATGACATTCGGCACCGGTGCACCGTCAGGGGCCGCCGCCACGGGCTATGACGCGGATCGCCTGCTCGCCGGATACCGCGCCGCGCGGGCCCAGGAGGCGCTCTTCGATCTGCGCCACGGTCCGGCAAGCGGCTACGACGAATTCCTCGACGCGGACGGCAGCGTCCGACCGGCGTGGGCCGAGCTGGCCGACGCCATCGCGGAGCGGGGCCGCGCCGGGCTGGAACGGCTGCGCTCGGTCGTGCACGACCTCATCGACAACGACGGCATCACCTACACCGACGTCGAGCCCGACGGTCGCGGCCAGGAGCCCAGGCCCTGGCAGCTGGACACGCTGCCGATCGTGCTGTCCGCCAGCGACTGGGAGGTGCTCGAGACCGGCCTGCTGCAACGGTCCCGGGTGCTCGACGCCGTGCTGGCCGACCTGTACGGGCCGCGCAGCCTGCTCACCGAAGGCGTCCTGCCCCCCGAGCTGCTGTTCGGCCATCCCGGGTACGTGCGCGCGGCCAATGGAATCGAAATCCCCGGGCGCCATCAGCTTTTCATGCATGCCTGCGATGTCAGCCGGCGCCCGGACGGCACTTTCGTCGTCAACGGCGATCGCACCCAGGCACCCTCGGGTGCCGGGTACGCGCTGGCCGACCGGCGCGTCGTCGCGCACTCGCTCCCCGACCTCTACGAGCGAATCGCGCCGCGGCCGACGACTCCGTTCGCGCAGGCGCTGCGGCTGGCGCTGATCGACGCCGCTCCCGATGACGCCCAGGATCCCGTCGTGGTGGTGCTGTCCCCGGGTATCTACTCGGAGACCGCGTTCGACCAGGCCTACCTGGCCACCCTGCTGGGCTTCCCGATGGTGGAAAGCGCCGACCTGGTGGTGCGCGACGGCATGTTGTGGATGCGTTCGCTGGGTACCTTGAAGCGCGTCGACGTCGTCCTTCGCCGGGTCGACGCGGAGTACACGGACCCGCTGGATCTGCGCGCCGACTCCCGGCTCGGGGTGGCCGGCCTGGTGGAGGCCCAGCACCGCGGGACGGTGACCGTGGTCAACACACTGGGCAGCGGGATTCTGGAAAACCCTGGGCTGCTGCGCTTCCTGCCCGCCATGGCCGAGCACCTGCTGTCGGAAACGTTGCGGTTGCCCACCCCCGGGATGTACTGGGGCGGCATCGCCAGTGAACGTTCACACCTGCTGGCGAATCTGCCGTCATTGTTGGTCAAGTCCACCATCGGCGACAAAACCCTTGTCGGGCCGACGCTTTCGTCTCACCAGCTGACCCGGTTGGCGGCCCGCATCGAGCAGATGCCGTGGCAGTGGGTCGGCCAGGAACTGCCGCAATTCTCGTCCGTGCCCACCGATCACGCCGGGGTGTTGTCCTCGGCGGGCGTCGGCATCCGTTTGTTCACCGTCGCCCAGCGCGGCGGCTACGCACCGATGATCGGCGGCATTGGTTACGTGCTGACCCCCGGACCGGCCGCGTATACGCTGAAAACCATTGCAGCAAAAGATGTTTGGGTGCGACCGACCGAGCGGGCACACGCCGAGGCGATCAGCCTTCCGGCGCCGGAGCCGCCGGCGAAGACGGCCGCCGGCACCTGGGGCGTCAGCTCGCCGCGCGTGCTGTCCGACCTGTTCTGGATCGGCCGCTACGGTGAGCGCGCGGAAAGCATGGCGCGGCTGCTGATCGTCGCCCGCGACCGGTTCCACGTCTACCGCCACCATCAGCACAGCGAGGAAAGCGAATGTGTGCCGGTGCTGATGACCGCGCTGGGCAGAATCACCGGAACGCCCGACAGCGACGGCGACCACGCCGAGCTGATCGCCACCGCCCCCTCCACGCTGTGGTCACTCACCCTTGATCCGAACCGGCCCGGCTCGCTGGTGCAATCGGTGGAGGGTTTGGCGCTGGCCGCGCGGGCGGTGCGCGACCAGATGTCCAACGACACCTGGATGGTGCTGGCCGCGGTGGAGCGGGCGCTGGCGCTGAAAAGCGATCCGCCCGAGTCGCTTTCCGAGGCCGACGCCTTGCTCACCGGAGCTCACGCCCAGACGCTGTCCGGCATGCTGACCCTGTCCGGGGTGGCCAACGAGTCGATGGTGCGCGACGTGGGCTGGACGATGATGGACATCGGGAAGCGGATCGAACGGGGACTGTGGCTGACGGCGTTGCTGCAGTCCACCCTCACCGTCGTCCGCGGCGCCGCGGCCGAACAGACCGTGATCGAGTCCACCCTGGTCGCGTGCGAGTCCTCGGTCATCTATCGGCGCCGCACGGTGGGCAAGATCAGCGTGGCCGCCATGGCCGAGCTGATGCTGTTCGACGCGCAGAACCCGCGGTCGCTCCAGTATCAGCTGGAGCGACTGCGGACCAATCTCAGGGACCTGCCCGGCTCCTCGGGATCGTCGCGCCCCGAACGGTTGGTGGACGAGATCGGCACGATGTTGCGCCGGTCCCACCCCGCCGAGCTCGAACGGGTCAGCGACGACGGCAGGCGCGCCGAGTTGGCGGAGCTGCTCGCGTCGGTGCACGCCGAGCTGCGCAACCTGGCCGAGGTCATCACCACTACCCAGCTGGCGCTGCCCGGTGGCATGCAACCGATTTGGGGTCCCGACGCACGGCGCGTGATGCCGGCCTAATTCCGTTCTCCGCTTTCATCTTTCACGCGTCCGAGGTGGCCCGATCCGCGGTGACGCCATGGTAGCGGTGCGGGTCGGGCAGTCGGCGGCGCCGCACCATGTGCACCAGCGCCAGGACCGACAGCGCGGCGGCGTAGATGCACCAGAGCGACGCGAACGCCTTCACGTAGAGGACGGCAACCACGATCAGCCCCACCAGGTTGGCCAACCCGAACACCACGATGGAGCGATAGCCCGACAGCAATGCCGGCCCGATGACCGCGATGACGTAGAGCACCGCCCACAGGTAGCCGTCGTGGACGCCGGTCTGGTACTGCAGTGCATGCGGGCCCTTCGTCGCTTCGACCGGCTCGGTGAGCACGACGACGGCGAGATAGACGGCCACGACGGCGCCGAGCACCGCGAAAGGCGCGACCCGCAGCCGCGCACCGCGCGGTTCCAGCATCAGGATCGCCCACGGGACCAGCGCGGGAAGAAGCGGCAGGGCGATGAAGACGTACGCACGCGTCGCCACGTGGGCCAGCCCGGGTGAAACGACGCCGTTGGGCCACACGGCCGCCTCGATCAATTGGTGGACCGCGAACACCGTCGGCAACAACGCAAACGGCACCTCGCGCCAGTGCCTCACCTCGCGCAGGGTCGCCACGGCGACCGGAACCAGGGTGGTGCCCACCACCAGATCCGCTGTGATCGAAAAGCACATCGCCGCAGGGTTCCCGTTTGTGCCGCTGCGAATCGGGCTTCGGCCCCGACCGCGCGACTCAGCCGGCGACCGAGGCCGGACCCCGCGACTCCGAGGTCACCTCGTCGACCACGGTGTAGAGGAACTTCATCTTCTCCAGCACGGCGGTGGGGAGCACGAACGGGTACAGGTCGTCGTGGCCCATCGACCGGTTCACCATGTTCAGCGACCACGACAACGGCAGCCACATGTCGATGATCGTCTGAAAAGCGCTGGGACCCAGGGCGGGCCGGTCGAAGGTGGCCGACGCCGGGGCCAGCCCGCACCACGCCGAGGTGTCCAGCGTGTCACGGATGTGCAGGTAGTGTGCGAACGTCTCGGCCCAGTCCTCGGCGGGATGCATGGTGGCATAGGACGATACGAAGTTCTCCTGCCAGCCCTCGGGAGCGCCCTCGCTGTAGTGGCGGTCGAGCGCCTCCTGGTAATCGGCTTCGTGGTCGCCGAACAGCTCGTTGAACCGCTCCACATAATCGGCGAACGGTGCGATCAGCCGGTAGTAGTAATAGTGCCCGATCTCGTGCCGGAAATGGCCCAGCAGCGTCCGGTACGGCTCGTCCATCTCGACCCGCAACTGCTCGCGGTGCGCGTCGTCGCCCTCTGCCAAGTCGATGGTGATGACGCCGTTTTCGTGCCCGGTCATCACCTGCTCGTGCGCGCTGGACAGCAGCCGGAAGGCCAGCCCGTAGTCGGGATCCTTGTCACGCCCGACGATCGGCAGCTTCAGTTCGTGCAGCTCTGCGATCAGCCTGCGTTTGGCCGCCTCGGCCCGGGCGAACTCGGCCATCCCGGTGGTGTCGGCGTCGTTGGGACGTTCGACCGTCAGCGCGCACGAGGGGCACAGCAGCCGGGGGTTGTTGACGGGGACCAGCCAATTGCATTCGGCAAGAAGCAAATTAGCGCACAGTTGATACTCGCTCGCGTGCACGAAGCCAGCGTGCTCGCTCGTGTCGTCCTGCGAGATCACCAGCAGAGCCATCTGGTCGAGCGAAAACCCCAGCGCGCTACCGCAATTGAGACAGGTGGAGTTCTCGAAGGTCAGGCGCTGACCGCAGTTCGGGCAGGTGAAATCACGCATGCAGCACATCGCCTTCGAAGGGCACCACGTCGACGGCGACGTCGATCACGCTGTGTTCGGAGTCGGTGTAGATGATGCCGCGCAGCGGTGGGACGTCCGCGTAGTCACGACCCCGGCCCACGACGATATAGCGCTCGTCGACCATCTGGTCGTTGGTGGGATCAAGCCCCAGCCACTCGAATTGGCCGGCCTGCTGCGGAGTCCACACGGCTGCCCAGGCGTGGGTGGCGTCGATGCCGATCATCCGATCCTTTCCAAGTGGCGGGTCGGTGGCCAGATATCCGGAGACGTAACTGGCCGCCAGCCCGTTGGCTCGCAGGCAGGCGATCGCCAGCCTGGCAAAGTCTTGGCATACCCCTTCGCGGGCGGCCAGAACCTCGTTGACCCCGGTGGAAATCGTCGTCGACCCCGACCGGTAGGTGAAGTCGGTGAAGATGCGCGACGCCAGGTCCCGCAGCACGTCGATCAACGGGCGTCCCGGGGTGAAGCTGGGCGCCGCGTAGTCCCGGATGTCGTCGGTGATCTCCGGCGGATTGAGGTCCAGGGTGAACTCGGTCGCCAACGCTGCGCCGGGTCCGATGGGCCGGGCCGCCTCCCACGGCTGCGCCGCGGAGCTATGGGAATCCGCGTGGGGCGGATAGACGTCGACGATGGAATCGCTGGTCACCTTCAGGGTGCGGTGCGGCTCGGTCACGTGGAAATAGGAGCTGGTGTTGCCGTAGCTGTCCACGCTGGTGGAGCTGTCGGCGGGCGCCGGTTCGATCATCAGCTGATGCGCGACGCAGCGCTGCCGCAGCGAGTCGCGCGGCGTGACAAACCCGCGCCCATACGAGCTGGTCACGATGTCGGAGTAGCGGTACTCGGTGCGGTGGGTCACCCGGTGCCGGCGAGCGGCCCCTTCGCCTGGTTCTGCTGGCAAGCGCTTCTCCCTCCTCACCGCTGATCTCATCACATGGCGGCCCCCCGCGTGGGGCGCGCGGAACTTCGCGTCACCGACCGTTTGCCAATCCGACGGCACGGGCGTCAAAACGGGAGCACAATCGTGTAGTGGCCACCTGGGGCGAGGTCGCCCGCATCGTCGGTGAGCTGGCACTCACCTCCGAGCCGTCACCACACGACTGGCGGGTCGGCAAGAAACTGCTGGCCTGGGAGCGGCCGCTGCGGCCCTCCGAGCGCGAGGCGCTGGAGCGCAACGGCCCGCGACCACCGCACGGCGACATTCTCGGGGTCCGGGTGTCCGACGAGGGCGTCAAGTTCGCGCTGATCGACGACGAGCCCGGGACTTACTTCACCACCCCGCATTTCGACGGCTATCCCGCCGTGTTGGTCAACCTGTCCGAAATCTCGGTGCG
The DNA here is from genome assembly GCF_059812385.1 of Mycobacterium sp. NGS58. Classification (NCBI taxonomy): domain Bacteria; kingdom Bacillati; phylum Actinomycetota; class Actinomycetes; order Mycobacteriales; family Mycobacteriaceae; genus Mycobacterium; species Mycobacterium sp. NGS58. Next base: position 168,519 of record NZ_JCALCO010000004.1, read on the forward strand.
CGATCTCGAAGAGCTCATCACCGAGGCGTGGCTGACCCAGGCCCCCCGGAAGTTGGTTCAGGAGTTCCTGGCCGACTCGCGCTGAAGCGCTCAGGCGTGCCGAAGGTCGATGACGCGTTGCAGGTCGTCGATGCAGGCGCTGACGACGTCGGCGAGGATCACGTGCGTTTTCTCCTGCGCCCCGGACTGCATTTCCGCGGCGTGCTGGCGCGCCGACGCCGTGTATGCGCAGGCGCCGGCGGGATCGGAGTCGGCGAGGGCGGTCGCGGCCGCGAGTACGACCAGCACGGCGGGCACGGGATCCGGAAGGGGTTCGCGGCCGCCACTTGAGACGTCATCGGGGCCGGGCGTGACGGCGCGGGCCAGCTGCAGCACCGAGCCGGCCAGCAGGGCCACGTGCACGGCCTGATGATCGGCGGCCCGGATCGTGGTGCGCAGGCCCCAGCGTCGCGGCGCGATGGTGACGACGTGGCGAGCGGTGGTGCGCGCCTCGAGCAGCCCGCTGAGCTGTTCGTGCACCCGGTCGACGGCCGTCAGCGGCCAATCCGGCGGCGGGGCTTTGCGTCCGGCGGCGACGTCCGCGGCGCGCGACAGCACGCCGTGCAGCACGCCGAGCACGCCGACGCGGGCGTTGCGCAGGACCGTCAGCGGGTCGGCGGGAAACAGCAAAACGGCGAAGACGATGGCCACCGCACCACCGATCAGCGCGTCGAAGATGCGTTCCAGCCCGACGCCGCCGTGGTACAGGGCCAGCACCAGGATCGCGGACACCACCGTCTGGTTGGCGAACATCATCCCGTGCCCGATGAAGCCGCCCCCGATGAACACCGCGGCGGCCAAGGCCACCAGCGCGGCGACCGCGATGGGTAGCTCACCGGGCCCGAGCAGGCCCTGCACCAGCGAGCCCAGGCCGATCCCCAGGGTCACCCCGATCATCATCTGGACGGCCCGTTGAGCGCGCAGCACGTTGCTGGTCGACAGCGACACCGCGGCGGCGATGGGCGCGAAGAACGGCTGCGGGTGCTCGAGGACGTCGTGGGCCAGGTACCAGGACAGGCCCGCGGCCACCGCGGTCTGCACCAGGTTGAACCACACCACCCGCAGCCGCTTGCCGCCGGCGCGCGCGGCGGCGAGAACCACGGATGGCACCGCTCGCCGCGAACCGCCCACCGGCTAGGTCCGGTTTAACTCGAACAGCGGGATGACCCGGGTGGTCTTGGCCTGATATTCGGCGAAGCCGGGAGCGACTGCGGTGATCTTGTCGAACAGCTCTGCCCGTTCGTCGGCGGGAAGTTCCCGGGCGGCGACGTCGAACGTGTCGGTGCCGATCTCGACGCGCGCCTGGGGGTTGGCCCGCAGGTTGTGGACCCAGGCCGGACTGACCGGGGCGCCGGCGAAGGAGCCGATGATGATGAGTCTGCCGTCGACGCGGAAATACGCCAGCGGCGACACCCGCGGCTGACCCGACTTGGCGCCGGTCGTGTGGAGCAACAGCAGGTCGGCGTTGGCGAACTGGCCGCCGACCTTGCCGTCGTTGGCGCGGAACTCGTCGGCGATCGCCTTGTTGAACGCGTTGATCGTCTCGGTGTCTGGCATCTGTTCGGTCATGCCCCGTCAACCTTCTCCGGCTTGGCGTCTATTCCGGACTCCCCGCGAGGGCCCGTCGAGTAATCCAGCCAGCGGTCGTCAACGCTAGTCGCTCGTCGATTCGGGCACTCCACGGCACCCGGCAGTTTGCGTGATATTAAACACGTGTCCAAATGCCCGCGATAGCATCGGCAAGTCGGCGGTAGCGGACCTACCGCGGTCATCTCACCAGCAGAAAGGTGTGACTCATGAGGACGAAGGTCACCAAGAGACCTCTGCAAGCTGCCGCACTGGCCGTCGTGCTGATCGGGGTAATGCTGGGATCGTCGAGCTGCATCATGATCGAAGGCGGTGCCATCAGCTGCGCCGCACTTCGCGCCGGCTGCTAGTAGGCCTGGCCAATAAAACGACCGCTTGCCGGCAGGGACGCTCGACCGCCGCGGTCGCCAGTTCGGCATGTGGGGTGACGAAAGCGGCTGGTAACCCACCACACTCGGCCCGAGCTTGTTGGGGATCAGCGCGTGTGTCAGCTGCGCTCCGGCTTGGCGTCAATTCCGGACTCCTTGCGCTGCTGGGCGGTGATCGGCGCCGGTGCTTCGGTGAGCGGGTCCACGCCGCCGCCGGTCTTCGGGAAGGCGATGACCTCGCGGATGGAGTCGACTCGGGACAGCAGCGCGTTGATCCGGTCCCAGCCGAACGCGATCCCGCCGTGCGGGGGTGCGCCAAACGTGAACGCCTCCAACAGGAATCCGAACTTCTCCTGGGCCTCGGCGTGATCGAGGCCCATCACCGCGAACACCCGCTCCTGGATGTCGCGGCGGTGGATACGTATCGATCCGCCGCCGATCTCGTTGCCGTTGCAGACGATGTCGTAGGCGTCCGCGAGGACGTTGCCGGTATCGGTCTCGATGGCGTCCTCATGGCCGGGCTTGGGTGAGGTGAACGCGTGGTGCACGGCGGTCCATGCCCCCGACCCGACGGCGACGTCGCCGGCGGCGGTCGCATCGCCGGCGGGCTCGAACAGCGGCGGGTCCACCACCCAGACGAACGCCCACGCTTGCGGGTCGATCAGGTCCAGCCGGTGGGCGATCTCACCGCGGGCCGCGCCCAACAGCGCCCGCGACGGCTTGGCGGGGCCCGCCGAGAAGAAGACGCAGTCCCCCGGTTTCGCCCCGACGTGGGCGGCCAGACCGTCGCGTTCGGCGTCGGACAAGTTTTTGGCGACCGGACCGCCCAGCGTGCCGTCCTCGGCGATCAGCACGTAGGCCAGCCCGCGGTGGCCGCGCTGTTTGGCCCATTCCTGCCAGCCGTCCAGTGTGCGCCGCGGCTGCGACGCCCCACCGGGCATCACCACGGCACCGACGTACGGCGCCTGGAAGACACGAAATGTGGTGTCTTTGAAGAACTCTGTGCAGTCGACTAGCTCGAGCCCGAAGCGCATGTCGGGCTTGTCGGAGCCGAACCGTCGCATCGCGTCGGCGTAGCTGATCCGCGGGATCGGCGTCGGGATCTGGTAGCCGATCAACGCCCACAACGCGACCAGGATCTCCTCGGAGATGGCGATGATGTCCTCGGCGTCGACGAAGCTCATTTCCATGTCGAGCTGGGTGAACTCGGGCTGGCGGTCGGCGCGGAAATCCTCGTCGCGGTAGCACCGGGCGATCTGGTAGTAGCGCTCCATCCCGGCCACCATCAGCAGCTGCTTGAACAGCTGCGGGCTCTGCGGCAATGCGTAGAACGAGCCCGGATGCAGTCGGGACGGCACCAGGAAGTCGCGGGCCCCTTCGGGCGTGGAGCGGGTGATGGTCGGGGTTTCGATCTCGACGAAATCGTGTTGCGCGAGCACCGACCGAGCGGCGGCATTTACGTTGGAGCGCAGGCGGATTGCGGCGGCCGGGCCATCACGGCGCAGGTCCAGGTAGCGATACTTCAGCCGCAGCTCCTCGCCGGCGGGTTCGTCGAGCTGGAACGGCAGCGGGGCGCTCTCCCCGAGCACGGTCAGCGACGTGACGTTGACCTCGATGTCGCCGGTGGCGATCTCGGGGTTGGCGTTGCCCTCGGGGCGGATCTCGACCCGACCGGTAACGGCGACGCAGAACTCGGCGCGCAGCCGGTGCGCCTGGGCCAGCACCTGTCCTTCTTCGAGGCCCTCGCGGAACACCACCTGGGCGATCCCGGAGGCGTCGCGCAGGTCGATGAAGATGACGCCGCCGTGGTCGCGGCGACGGGCCACCCAGCCCGCCAGCGTCACCTGCTGCCCGGCGTCGCTACTGTCCAGCGAACCCGCGGCGTGACTGCGCAGCACAAAACACTCCCTTTCACCTGGCTTGAACGAGTGACCAGTCTAAAGGAGGTAATTTCGGTGGCATCGCCACAGACGCTGCTACCAACATCGCCCTGGTCGGTCCCGGAGCCGTCGGCACGACGGCCGCCGCGCTGCTGTACCGGGCGGGCCATTCGGTCATGGTGTGCGGTCGCACCCCACGCGACGCCATCGAACTGCGGCCCGACGGGGCCGACCCGATCGTCGTTCCCGGGCCGGTGCGCACCGATCCCGCCGAGGTGGCCGGGCCGGTGGACGTCGTGCTGCTGGCCGTCAAGGCGACCCAGAACGACGCGGCGGCCGGCTGGCTGGCCCGGCTGTGCGACGTCCACACCATCGTTCTAGTGCTGCAGAACGGCGTGGAGCAGGTCGAGCAGGTGCAGCCGCACTGCCCGCTGTCCCCCGTCATTCCCGGGATCGTGTGGTACTCGGCCGAGACCCAGCCCGACGGCTGGGTGCGGTTGCGCACCGAGGCGGCCCTGGTCCTGCCCAGCGGGCCAGCCGCGGAGACCATCGCCGGACTGCTGCGCGGCGCCGGCTGCCGGGTGGACTGCGACCCCGACATCATCACCGCGGCCTGGCACAAGCTGCTCACCAACGCACTGGCCGGGTTCATGGCGCTGGCGCGGAGGCGGTCCGGGATGTTCCGCCGCGACGACGTCGCCGCGCTGTCGCGGCGGTATGTCGCCGAGTGCCTGGCCGTCGCTCGGGCCGAGGGCGCCAGGCTGGCCGACGGGGTGGCCGACGCATTGGTCGACATGTTCCGCAACGTCGCCGAAGACTTGAGCACGTCGATCCTGACCGATGCGGAACAACACCGGCCAATGGAATGGGACATCCGCAACGGCGTGATCATTCGCAAAGGCCGGGCCCACGGCCTGGCCACGCCGATCAGCGACGTCGTCGTGCCCTTACTGGCCGCGGCCAGCGACGGCCCCGGCTAAGTTATTTGTCATGTTCCCCTGCGAACGCGTCGATACGAGCTTCACCGACACCGCACCGTTCCGGTTCAGCAACAGCGTCGACCTGGCCATCACGCCCGAGCAGCTGTTCGAGGTGCTTGCTGACGCGCAGTCCTGGCCGCGGTGGGCGAAGGTGATCACGAAGGTCACCTGGACCAGCCCCGAGCCGCGCGGCGTCGGGACCACCCGCGTCGTCGAGATGCGCGGCGGCCTCGTCGGCAACGAAGAATTCCTCGCCTGGGAACCCTTCACGCACATGGCCTTTCGGTTCAACGAATGCTCGACCCGATCCGTGGCGGCATTCGCCGAGGATTACCGGGTGGAGGTCATCCCGGGCGGCTGCCGGCTGACGTGGACGATGGCCCAAAAACCGGCCGGCCCGGCGAAACTGGCCATGGCCGTGGTGGGCCCGCTGCTGAACCTGGCCCTGCGCCGCTACCTGCGCAACCTGCGCACCTACACCGACTCCCTTGCGACCCGGCAACGTTAGGAGAGCGCCATGACCTTCAACGAGGGCATGCAGATCGACACCAGCACCGCGTCTTCGTCCGGTGGGGGTGGGATGGGAATGGCCGTCGGGGGTGGCGGACTCGGGCTGCTCATCCTCATCGGTGCGCTGTTACTGGGCGTCGACCCCGGTCGCGTGATGAACCAGCAGCCGCAGACGAACACCGGCGGTTACTCGGCACCCGGCTTCGACCTCAGCCAGTGCAAGACCGGCGCCGACGCCAACAAGTACGTGCAATGTCGCGTGGTTGCCACGGGCAACTCGGTGGACGCGGTGTGGCATCAGCTGCTGCAGGGTTACACCCGGCCTCGCGTGCGGCTGTTCACCGGATCCGTGGAGACCGGCTGCGGACACGCGACCACCGCGGTCGGGCCGTTCTACTGCCCGGTGGACAAGACCGCGTATTTCGACACCGACTTCTTCAAGGAGCTGGTCGACAGATTCGGTTCCAGCGGTGGGCCGTTCGCCCAGGAGTATGTGGTCGCCCACGAATACGGTCACCACGTGCAGAACCTGCAGGGCCTGCTGGGCCGCTCGCAGCAGGGCGCGCAGGGCGCCGGCGGCAACGGCGTGCGCACCGAGCTACAGGCCGACTGCTACGCCGGGATCTGGGCGCATTACGCCTCCACGGTCAAGCAGGAGAGCACGGGTGTGCCCTATCTGGAACCGTTGAGCGACAAAGACATTTCCGATGCCCTCTCCGCCGCCGCATCGGTGGGCGATGACCGCATCCAGAAGGAATCCACCGGGCGGGTCAATCCCGAGTCCTGGACACACGGTTCGTCGGAACAACGGCAGAAGTGGTTCACCATCGGATACCAGACCGGCGACCCGAACAAGTGTGACACCTTCTCCGCGCCGGACTTGGGTTAGCCGAACGACGTTCTAGGCGAGCAAGGCCCGCAACTCGGCGCGGCCCTGCTCGTCGATCGGCAACAGCGGTGCGCGGGGGTCGCCGACTCCGAAATCGAGCAGCTCCAGGCCGGCCTTCACGGTGGTGGCCAGCCCGCCCGCGACGATGAAGGTGAGCAACGGCTTGAGGTCGTCGTAGAGCTTTTGAGCCGTGTCGAGTTCTTGTGCACGCACCGCCTCGTACAGGTCGATGCAGGGCCGTGGCCGCAGATTCGGTGCGGCCGTGCACCATCCGGACGCTCCGGCCTTCAGTGCGTCCAGCACCAGCGGGTTGCTGCCGTTGTAGAAGGGCAGCCGGTTGCCGGACAGTTCGGCGATGCGCTGCATGCGGGTCAGGTCACCGGTGGATTCCTTGACCATGGTGACGTTGTCGATGCTTTCGAACATGCGCACCAACAGTTCGGGAGGCATGTCGACGCCGCTGGTGGCCGGGTTGTTGTAGGCCATGATCGGAATGGAGATGGCGTCACTGATGCTGCGGTAATGCTGGAAGATCTCCCGCTCGGTGAGCTTCCAGTAGGACACCGGCAGGATCATCACCGCGTCGGCCCCGGCCTGCTGCGCGTAGCGGGCGCGCCGAATGGTCTTGGCGGTGGTCACATCTGAAACGCCGACGATCACCGGGACGCGGCCGGCGACGGTGGCGATGGTGGTGTCGACGACGGTGTCGAATTCGGGTTCCTCGAGGTACGCCAGCTCGCCCGTGCTACCCAGCGGGGCGATCGCGTGAACATCGGCGGAGACCAGCCGCTCGACCAGTGCGGCCAGCCTTTCGGCGTCGATGCCCTGTTCGGAAAACGGAGTGACCGGGTAGGCGATGATGCCGTGGATCTTGGGCTGAGACGCATGTGCCACGGAGGTCTCCTCGGATTGCGTTGGCGGATAGCGGGTTCAGTTGGTCAATACATCGGGATGCCGGGCCAGGGCGCGGCGGGCGTAGTAGGCGAAGTTGGCGCGGCTGCGCTGCGGTGACAGCGTCCAGTCGTGGGCTTCGCGGGCAAGCTCGTCGGGAAGTTCCTTGACGGTGCCGGCGGCCATGGCGGCCAACTGAAGCTTGGCGGCACGCTCGATGAGGATTCCCAATGAGCACGCCTCCTCGACGCTGGCACCGGCGATGACGTGGCCATGGTGGGCGAGCAACACCGCTTTCTTGTCGCCGAGGGCGGCGCTGATGATCTCCCCTTCTTCGTTGCCGACCGGCACGCCCGGCCATTTCGGCAAAAACGCACAGTCGCCGTAGAGCGGCGTGGTGTCCATGTGCGAGACGATCAGCGGGACTTCCAGCATCGACAGCGCCGCCACGTGGAACGCGTGGGTGTGCACGATGCATTGGACGTCGGGCCGGGCGCGATAGATCCAGCTGTGGAACCGGTTGGCGGGGTTGGCGATTCCGTCCCCGTCGAGGACATTGAGGTCCTCGTCGACCAGGAGCAGGTTGCCGTCGGTGATCTCGTCGAATCCCAGGCCCAGCCGCTGGGTGTAGTAGGTGCCGTCGGCCTCGGCGCGCGCGGTGATCTGCCCGGCCAGCCCCGAGTCATGCCCGGCGTCGAACAACGCCCGGCAGGTCAGAGCCAGCTTTTGGCGGGTGGTCAATTGCGAATCGGTGACGTTCGCGGTCAACTGCTCGGCGGCCCGGCGCATCAGCTCGGACTTCGAATCGGTGAACGTGCTGGCCATAATCGGCTCCTCAAGAGATGACACAACCGTATCATTATAGGAAACCTTGTGTCATGAGAGGGGTCGCCGATGACGGCACTGTTGCGCGCGGTCCGCACCCAGCGCGGCCTCACCCTCGAGGCGTTGGCCGAGCAGACCGGACTGACCAAGAGCTACCTGTCCAAGATCGAACGCCGGCGCAGCACACCGTCGATCGCGGTGGCCCTCAAGGTGGCCAAGGCCCTCGATGTCGACGTCGGACGCCTGTTCTCCGAGGACGCGGCGCAGGAGAAGATCGCCATTGAGCGTGCCAGCGCCGGCGCCGACGGTGAGCGCTATCGGGTGCTCGCCTCGTCACTGCTGGGAAAGACGATGTCGCCGTTCGTGGTTCGCCCGACGGAACAGCAGGCGGACGACCCGCATCCCGAGCATGCCGGCCAGGAATTCATGTTCGTGCACGCGGGAACCATCGAATTCGACTACGGCGACCAGACATTCACGCTCGAGGCCGGCGACAGCGCGTATTTCGACGCATCGATCAGCCATAAGATCCGGGCGGTCGGCGACGCACGCGCCGAAGTCGTCGTCGTCGCGCACGCCGCACCCGGCAGCGCACCGGCTTGAACGCGACGGGCACGTCGACGGACGGTGTTCGCCCTCAGCGAAACCGGGCTGATTAACCCGGCTGGGCCGCGCAGGTCACGGTGGTGGTCGCATCCTGCTGCGCGATCACCTGGCCGTCCACGGCGATCTCGCAGTGGAACGAGGCCGGCCCGTTGCCCGAATCCGGCCAATGCAGCATGCCACTGGCGCTGATCCGCGCCGACTGGGTCGGGTTCGCCAAGGTGGCGGTGTAGGTGACCGGTGTTCCAGCGCTGAGCGGGGCCTGCACGCTGGTCGTGAACTTCGACGGGTCCGCGTTGTAGGCCGCCTGGCTGGGCGGATCCGAATTTACGTAGTTGACGGTGGCGGTCAGATTGTTGGGGCTCGTCACCGTGTAGGTCACCTGATGGCCCTCCGCATGGCTGGTCGCGGGCGCGAGCACCGCGCCCACGGCCGTTGCCAGCATTACCGCTGAGATCGCGCTCGCTGTCCTGTGCACGTTCGTCATATCGAAAACGCTACCGGATTCGTTAGCGGCGGTTCGCTGTTTACCGGCAGCTGTGCCCGCGGTTGCCCGGCTCCGGTATGAAGCAAGCATGAGCGATGAGCCACACTCGGCACCGAAACAAGCCGATATCGCCGACGCGCCGGTGACCCGCCGCCGGTTGCTGACGACCGGGGCGGTCTCGGCCGCGCTCGGGGTGAGCCTCGGGGGCGGCGCCGTGCTGCTGCAGTCTCGCCCGCGAGCCCCGATGGCCTGGCTGCAGCCCGATCGCCACGGCGCGCCACCGGTGGGCGGGCTGCACCTGCAATTCGGGAAGGACGCAGGCACCGAGGTGGTGGTGTCCTGGCACACCACCGACGCGGTCCGCAATCCGCGCGTCATGATCGGGACGCCGACGTCCGGCTTCGGCCGCACCGTCGCCGCCGAAACCCGCACCTACCGGGACGCGAAGTCGGGCACCGAAGTTCGCGTCAATCATGCCCGGCTGACCGGCCTGACCCCGGACACCGACTACGTGTACGCGGCGGTGCACGACGGCGCACAACCCGAGCAGGCCACCGTGCGCACGGCGCCCGTGGGCCGAAAACGACTGCTGTTCACCAGCTTCGGTGACCAGTCCACGCCTGCGCTGGCCAAGATGCCCGACGGCAGCTACGCCAACGACAACATCGGCTCGCCGGCCGCCGCCGACACCACCACGGCGATCGAACGGATGGGGCCGCTGTTCAACCTGATCAATGGCGACCTGTGCTACGCCAACCTGGCTCACGACCGGGTGCGCACGTGGTCGAACTGGTTCGAGAACAACACCCGCTCGGCGCGATACCGGCCCTGGATGCCGGCGGCCGGCAATCACGAGAACGAGTTGGGTAACGGCCCAATCGGATACGGTGCCTACCAGACCTACTTCGCGGTGCCCGATTCCGGGTCGAGCCCGGAGACCCGCGGCATGTGGTACTCGTTCACCGCCGACTCGGTGCGGGTGATCAGCCTGAGCAACGACGACGTCGCCTTCCAGGACGGCGGCAACTTCTACGTGCACGGCTACTCCGGCGGGGAGCAAAAGCGCTGGCTTGCAACCGAACTCGCTGCGGCCCGACGTGACCCCCGCATCGACTGGGTCGTGGTGTGCATGCACCAGACCGCGATCTCGACGGCCGACCGGACCAACGGCGCCGACCTGGGCATCCGCGAGGAGTGGCTGCCGCTGTTCGACCAGTACCAGGTCGATCTGGTGGTGTGCGGTCACGAGCACCACTACGAACGCTCGCATCCGTTGCGCGGCACGCTGGGGACCGACACCCGCACCCCGATACCCGTCGACACGCGAAACGACGTCATCGACGCCACGCGGGGGACGGTGCACCTGGTCATCGGTGGGGGTGGCACCTCCGCACCGAGCAACGCGATGTTCTTCCCCGAGCCCCGGTGCCGGGTGGTGACCGGTGTGGGCGCGTTCGATCCCGGGCTGAGGCGCAAGGCCCCGGTGTACGTCCTCGAGGACGCGCCATGGTCGGCGTTCCGCGACCGCGACAACCCATACGGCTTCGCGGCGTTCGACGTCGACCCGGGCCAACCCGGCGGTAACACCTCGATCAAGGCGACGCACTACGCGCTGCGGGGTCCGTCCGGTGAAGTCGCCGTCATCGACGAATTCACGCTCACGAAGCCGCGCGCCGACAAGGCCGGCTAGCTCGGCTCAGCTAAAACAAGGTCGGCTGAACGGGTTCCGGCGCAGGCGCGACCGAGGCCGCTGGCGAGAACGGGCGGTGGTCCCCGGCCAGTCGATGCTTGGCGATCAGCGGTGCGGCCCGCTCCCGCAGCATGGCGCGATAATCCTGCGGCAGGTAGGCACCGCGCCGGTACAGCTCGCGATAGCGGCCGACCAGCTCGGGATGCGAGCGCGCCAGCCATCCCATGAACCATCCCCGGGTCGAACTGCGCAGGTGCAGCCCGAAAACCGTGACGCTGCCGGCACCGGCCGCGGCGATCTGGCCGAGCAGCCCGTCGAGGTGCTCGACGGAATCGGTGAGATGCGGCAGCACCGGCGCGACCATCACATGACAGTCCAGCCCGGCGGCCCGGATGGCGCTGATCAGGCCCAACCGGGCCTGCGGTGTCGGGGTGCCGGGCTCGACGTCTTTGTGCAGTTCCGGATCGCCGACGGCCAGCGACACCGCGACGGAGACCGGAACCTGCGCCGCGGCATCCGTGAGCAGCGGCAGGTCGCGGCGCAGCAGGGTGCCCTTGGTCAGGATCGACAGTGGCGTGCCCGAGCCCGCCAGGGCGCCGATGATGCCCGGCATCAGCGCGTAGCGCCCCTCCGCCCGCTGGTACGGATCGGTGTTGGTGCCCAGGGCGACGGTTTCGCGCTGCCACGACGGCCGCCGCAGCTCGCGGCGCAGCACCTCGACCACGTTGGTCTTGACAACAACCTGAGTGTCAAAGTCGTTGCCGCAGTTCAGCTCCAGGTATTCGTGGGTAGGCCGGGCGAAGCAGTACCGACAGGCGTGCGAGCAGCCGCGGTAGCCGTTGACGGTGTAGCGGAACGGCAGCGCCGACGCGTTCGGCACCCTGTTCAGCGCGGACTTGCACACCACCTCGTGAAAGGTGATCCCGTCGAACTGCGGCGCTCGCACGCTGCGCAGGAAGCCGATGCGTTGCAGCCCCGGCAACGCCCCGTCCTCGACCGGCTTCCCGTTGACCGCGACGGCCTGATTTGCCCACCACATAGCGCCTATTCGAACATTAGTTCGAGCGCGAGTCAAGCGGGGTACGACACCTCAGCGACCGAACGCGGCGAACGAAGGCCGGACCGAGGATAAGCTGCGGATCGTATCGCCCCTCCCCGGCTGCGAGGAAAAATGACCGACCGCATCGAGACTTCCCGCACCATCGCCGCACCGGCGCCGGCCATCTTCGCCGTGCTGTGCGACCCGCAGGGCCACGTCGCAATCGACTCGTCCGGGATGCTGCAGGCGGCCGCCGGCGATCCGGTACGCGCCGTGGGCGACCGCTTCGTCGTTCACATGGACCGCGAATCTCTCAACGATTTCCCGGAATTGGGCAAATACGACGTCACCGTCGACATCAAGGAGTTCGAGCAGGACCGCCTGATCGCGTGGACGGTTCTGGGCCAGATCCAGCCGCCGCTCGGCCATGTCTACGGCTATTCGCTTGCGCCGTCCGAGGACGGTTCGGCCACCGTGGTCACGTCGTTCTACGACTGGTCGAACATCGACCCGCAGTGGCGGGAAGCCGGAATTTTCCCGATTCTGTCCGAGGGCGCCCTGAGGGCCACGCTGGGAATTCTGGACCGTACCGTGCGCCGCGGCTATCCGACCGGATAATTTCAATCCCGCCACCCCCACACGCGGTGTTGCTCATGGCGTTTGGGGCCAGTGGGTCCAACGGAGACGCGGTTTCACGCCGCATTTGTTCGGGTATAACCTTCGGGCCCCTCACGAAAGGACCTGTCATGTTGCACTCGGTGATTTTGGCGAGTTCGGACCCCGTCGCGGCAGGCTTTATCCTGCGCGGCATCAAGGGGATTTTCGTCGCTATCGGCAGCATTATCGCGGCAATAGTCTGCGGGGTGATCGCAATGATGAAGGGCCGCAACCCGCTCGGATGGGGAATTCTCGGGCTGTTTTTCTCGATCCTCACATTGATCGTCGTCATCATTATTCCAAGCAAGAAAAGCTGAAACGCGCTTCCCAGGACGGCAATGTGGGGCGCGCGGCCGGGCATCGCCGAAATTGGAGCTTGGTCAGACAATGTGGACGCGAGATAATGCCCCCATGCGTTTCATCTGCGTCGCTGCGGCCGCCACCGTCCCCATCGCCATACTGGTCGCCACGTCGTCAGCTCACGCCGACACTGGCGTCAATGGTTACGCTCAATGCGTGGGGGGCGACGCGAAGCCGCCGCCGCCGGGCGTGAGCGCGGAGAATTGGTTTCCCAGCCTGCACGTGATCGATACCGACATCGGTTCTGGCATACCCGCGGACCAAGTAGTGCAGAGATTAGTGACTATGGGAGTCAACCCAAACGACGCCGCCACTCGAGTACAGTGCTATCTGGCTAATCTACCGCACTAGCGCAAGCGGCCGGCTAGCGAGCTAGCCACGAAATCACCTCGGCGACAACCGAATCCAGCGCGACCGGGACCTGCTCCCCCGTCGTCAGATCCTTCACACCGACGGTGCCGGACTCGATGTCGCGGTCGCCCAGGACCAGCGCAAGCCGGGCACCGGAGCGGTCGGCCGCGCGCATCGCGCCCTTGAGACCGCGATCGCCGTAGGCCATATCGACGCGCACACCGCCGGCGCGCAGCCGTGCGGCCAGCGCCGCCAGCCGCAGCTTGGCCTGTTCGCTCAACGGCACCCCGAACACCTCGCAACGCGCCGTCACCCCCACGCTCTTGCCCTCGGCGCGCAGCGCCAGCAGGGTGCGGTCCACACCGAGCCCAAAACCGATGCCGGACAGGTCTTGTCCGCCGAGCTGGCGCATCAGGCCGTCGTATCGGCCGCCGCCGCCGATGCCGGACTGTGCGCCCAGGCCGTCGTGCACGAATTCGAAGGTGGTCTTGGTGTAGTAATCCAGCCCGCGCACCATGCGCGGGTTGAGGACGTAGGGCACTGCCATCGCGTCCAGGTGGGCCAGCACGGTATCGAAGTGCTGCTTGGCCGCATCGGAGAGGTGATCGAGCAGCACGGGAGCGTCGGCCGTCATCGCGCGCACCTCGGGTCGCTTGTCGTCGAGCACGCGCAGCGGATTGATCTGCGCCCGCCGTCGCGTTTCCTCATCCAGGTCGAGCGCGAAAAGGAAGTTCTGCAACAGCTCCCGGTACTGCGGGCGGCAGCTGTCATCACCCAGCGAGGTGATCTCCAAGCGGAAGCCGTCGAGCCCGAGCGAGCGGAACCCGGCGTCGGCAATCGCGATCACCTCCGCGTCCAGAGCGGGGTCGTCGACGCCGATCGCCTCCACGCCGACCTGCTGCAGCTGGCGATAGCGACCGGCCTGCGGACGCTCGTAACGGAAAAACGGCCCCGCGTAACAGAGTTTGACCGGCAACGCGCCGCGGTCCAGACCGTGTTCGATCACCGCGCGCACCACGCCGGCGGTGCCCTCGGGCCGCAGCGTCACCGAACGATCGCCACGGTCGGCGAATGTGTACATCTCCTTGGACACCACGTCGGTGGATTCGCCGACGCCGCGGGCGAACAGGGCGGTGTCTTCGAAGATAGGCAGCTCGATGTCGCTGTAGCCGGCCCGTCGGGCGGCCCCGAGCAGGCCGTCGCGCACCGCGACGAACTGCGCCGAGTCCGGCGGGACGTAGTCCGGCACGCCTTTGGGCGCCGCGAAGGCTGAGAACGCTGATGACTCGGGCACGGGCTACAGGCCTTCGAGGAACGGGTTGAGGCGCCGCTCGGCGCCGATGGTGGTGGCGTTGCCGTGCCCCGGCAGCACAACGGTCGCGTCGTCGAGGACCAGGAGCTTGTCGACGATCGAGGTCAGCAAATCGCGGCCGCTGCCACCGAACAGGTCAGTGCGGCCGATCGAGCGCTCGAACAGCGTGTCGCCGGTGAAGACGACGTCGGTTCCCTCCTTGCTCGCCTCGAGGACCCGGAACAGCACCGACCCGCGAGTGTGCCCGGGGCTGTGATCGACGTTGACGGTCACGCTGCCCAGGTCCAGCTTGTCGCCATCGCGGTCCAGCTCGACGACCTGCTTGGGCTCCCGCCAGAAGGCTCCCGCGACCATCTGCGCCAAGCGCGGGCCCAGGCCGTAGATCGGGTCTGTGAGCATGAACCTGTCCTCGGGATGGATGTAGGTCGGGCAACCGTAGGTGTCGGACACCTTCTGCGCCGACCACATGTGGTCGATGTGCCCGTGGGTCAGCAGCACCGCGGCCGGCGTCAGCCGGTTTTTGTCCAGGACGTTTCGCAAGGGGCCCATCGCCCGCTGCCCCGGATCCACGATGACGGCGTCCGTTCCCGGCCGCTGCGCCAGGACGTAGCAGTTGCACTGCAACATGCCGGCGGGAAATCCGGTGATCAACACGGTTCCCAGTTTCCCACGGGCCCCACTTGACACGAGTCGCGGCGCCCACATTAGCCTGAGCTGGCAGCTCACCGGTTCAGCGAGGTTCCGACTCACCAACCATGGAGGCATAGCGGCCGTGCCGACCAACGAACAGCGACGTGCCAACGCCAAGCGCAAGCTCGAAAGGCAGCTGGAGCGGCGCGCGAAGCAAGCCAAGACGCGCCGGATCGTGCTGATCGCGGCGGGCTCGATCGTGGCCGTGGCCGTGATCGCGGCGGTGGTGATCACGATCGTCAACACCAAGCACGACCACAAGAGCAACACCGCGGCGTCGACGACCACCAGCAGCTCGTCCGCGGAGTCCACCAGCCCCGCCGGACCGCCGCCGGCCGCCGCGCCGCTGCCGCCGTTCAAGCCGTCGGCCGACGTGGGCGCCAACTGTCAGTACCCGGCCTCACCGGAGCCGGCGGCCAAGCAGGTCAAACCACCGCGAACCGGCAAGGTGCCGACCGACCCGGCCCAGGTGAGCGCCAGCATGGTGACCAATCAGGGCCACATCGGCCTGATGCTCGCGAACAACGAATCACCTTGCACGGTCAACAGTTTCGCGAGCCTTATCGGCCAGAAATACTTCGACAACACCAAGTGCCACCGGCTGACCACCTCGCAGGGCCTGGGTGTCCTGCAGTGCGGCGACCCGAAGGGCGAGGGTACCGGCGGGCCGGGCTATCAATTCGCCAACGAGTACCCGACCGATCAGTACCCGCCGAACGACCCCAAGGCGCAGGAGCCCGTACTCTATCCGCGCGGCACCCTGGCGATGGCCAACGCCGGTCCCGGCACCAACGGCAGCCAATTCTTCCTGGTGTACAAGGACTCCCAGCTACCTCCGCAATACACCGTGTTCGGCACCATCCAGCCCGACGGACTTGCCACTCTGGACAAGATCGCCAAGGCCGGCGTCGCCGGCGGCGGCGAAGATGGGGCACCCGCCACCGAGGTGACCATCACCTCGCTGCTGCTCGACTGAATCCATAGCGGCGCAACGCAGGCGGAGATTCGCGAGAATCACGCGGCGGCCGCGACCGACGGCTTATTGTCGTTGCGTGGCGGGAGAGTCATTCGGGCAATACCAATTGCTGGAAGTCTTGGGGCGCGGTGGCATGGGGCAGGTCTACCGCGCTTTTGATGCCACCACGGATCGGGTCGTCGCGCTCAAGGTGCTGCCCGTAAACCTGGCCGAGGACCACGAGTTTCAGCAGCGGTTCCGGCGCGAGGCACGCATTGCTGCAAGTCTGAACGATCCGCATGTGGTGCCGATCCACAGTTACGGCGAAATCGACGGCCGGCTCTACGTCGACATGCGGCTGATCGAGGGGCGCGACTTGGTCGACTACATCACCGAGAACGGCGGGCGGTTGAGCCCCGAGCGCGCGGTCGCGGTGGTCGAACAGGTTGCCGCGGCGCTGGATAGCGCGCATGCGGCGGGATTGATCCACCGTGACGTCAAGCCGAAGAACATCTTGGTCACCACGGCGCGGGATTTCGTCTACCTGATCGACTTCGGCATCGCCCGCAGCGCCGCCGACACGGCCCTGACTCAGACCGGACACACGATGGGCACCGTCGCCTATATGGCGCCCGAACGTTTCAGGGGCACAACGGATCACCGCGCCGACGTCTACTCGCTGGCCTGCGTCCTGCAGGAGTGCCTGACCGGAAAGCGTCCCTTCCCGGGTGAGAGCCTCGAAGAACAGCTCAACGCGCACTTGACCATTCCGCCGCCCCAACCGTCGGTCAGCGTGCCCGGACTGCCCCCGGGACTGGACGCGGTGGTGGCGCGCGGCATGGCCAAGGACCCCGAACACCGCTACCAGTCGGTGATGGAACTCGCCGAGGCCGCCCGCGTCGCACTCGCCGGTCCGTCAGCCGGGCCGACCGGATCCGCACCGCCACCGCCACCGCCCGGAGCGTCGCCGCCGGCACCCGCGACTTCCCCGCCGGACAGCAAACCCGATGCGCCGTTACAGCATCGCCGCCCAATGCATTCGCGGCGTTTGCTGATCGGCACCGTCGGCGCATCGGCGCTGGCGCTGACCGCGGTGGCGGCGTTGGTCATAGCGCTGGTGAGCCAGAGCCACGGTTCCGCCGAGAGCGCGGGCGCGTCCACCCAGGCCCGGGTTCCGGTTGCCGGCCGGACCGGATCCAGCCGCGGCACGAGCGGCCCGGCGGCAGCGACGGTGCCGCCGCTGCCCGCGTTCGCGCCACCGCCCGATCTGGGCGCCAACTGCCAATATCGATCGGTGCCCGACCCGGTCACCCGGCCGGTGAACCCGCCGCAGTCGGGCCGCGTGTCCACCACTCCCCCGCGGATCGGTGCCGTGATCTCCACCAACGTCGGTGACATCGCCATCCAGCTGGCGAATTCCGAATCCCCTTGCGCGGTGAACAGCTTCGTCAGCCTCGTCAAGCAGCAGTTCTTCGACGGCACCCAATGCGCCCGATTGATCAGCTCCCAGGACGGCGGATCGCTATTGTGTGGCGGCCCCGACGTGGACGGATCCGGCGGTCCCGGTTACGAATTCGCCGACGAGTACCCGGCCGACCAATACAAGCCCGACGACCCCGCGCTGCGCGCGACGGTGGTGTACCCGCGCGGCACCATCGTCATGGCCACCGAGGGGCCCAACACCAACGGCAGCCAATTCGCCTTGATCTTCAAGGATTCCGAGATGGAACCGCAGAGCACGGTGCTGGGGACCATCGACCAGGCCGGGCTCGAGACCCTCGACAAGATCGCGCGGGCCGGCATCGCCGGCAATCGTCAAAGCGGTGCGCCCACCAACCCGGTGAAGATCACCTCGGTGCGACTGAGTTAAGGCCGGATCACGCCGCGGACGTCACGCGGTAGACGTCGTAGACGCCCTCGACATTGCGTACGACGTTGAGCAGGTGGCCGAGATGCTTGGGGTCGCCCATCTCAAAGGTGAAGCGGCTGATCGCAACCCGGTCACCGGAGGTGGTGACCGACGCGGACAGGATGTTGACCTTCTCGTCGGCAAGCACGCGGGTGACGTCCGACAACAGCCGGTGCCGGTCGAGCGCCTCGACCTGGATGGCCACCAGGAACACCGACGACGGCGACGGCGCCCAGTGCACCTCGATGATGCGCTCCGCCTGCTGCTGCAGCGAGGCAGCATTGGTGCAATCGGTGCGGTGCACGCTCACCCCGCCGCCGCGGGTGACGAATCCCATGATCTGATCGCCGGGCACCGGGGTGCAGCATTTCGCCAGCTTGGTCAGCACGCCCGGGGCACCGGGAACCGAGACGCCGACGTCGTCGCTGCTGCGCGGGCGGCGCAACATGGTTGTCGGCGTGGACCGTTCGGCGAGGTCCTCTTCGGCCTGGTCGATGCCACCGAGTTCGGCCAGCAGTCGCTGCACGACATGGCGCGCCGACACGTGGCCCTCACCGATCGCGGTGTAGAGCGCCGACACGTCGGTGTAGTGCAGCTCACGGGCCACCGCGGCCAGCGTTTCGCCATTGACCAAGCGCTGCAACGGAAGTCCACCGCGACGAACCTCGCGGGCCATGGCGTCCTTGCCGGATTCGAGCGCCTCCTCGCGGCGCTCCTTGGCGAACCACTGCCGGATCTTGGCCTTGGCACGTGGCGAGACGACGAATTGCTGCCAGTCTCGCGACGGCCCGGCGTTGGCCGCCTTGGAGGTGAAAACCTCCACGACTTCCCCGTTTTCCAGCTTGCGCTCCAGCGCGACCAGCCGTCCGTTCACGCGGGCGCCGATGCAACGGTGGCCGACCTCGGTGTGCACCGCGTAGGCGAAGTCCACCGGCGTGGAACCGTTGGGCAGGGTGATGACATCACCTTTGGGGGTGAACACGAAGATCTCTTGTACCGCAAGGTCGTAGCGCAGGGACTCGAGGAACTCGCCCGGGTCCGCGGCCTCCCGTTGCCAGTCGAGCAGCTGGCGCATCCAGGCCATGTCGTCGATCTCGGCTGCGGCGTGGGGATGCGGAACGCCGTTGCGCCCCTTGGCTTCCTTGTATCGCCAGTGCGCGGCGATGCCGTATTCGGCGGTGCGGTGCATGTCGCGGGTGCGGATCTGGACTTCCAGCGGCTTGCCTTCCGGACCCACGACGGTGGTGTGCAGCGACTGGTAGACGCCGTACCGCGGCTGGGCGATGTAATCCTTGAACCGCCCCGCCATCGGCTGCCACAGCGAATGCACCACGCCGACAGCCGCATAGCAATCCCGGATCTCGTCGCACAGGATGCGGATGCCCACCAGGTCGTGGATGTCGTCGAAGTCGCGCCCCTTGACGATCATCTTCTGGTAGATCGACCAGTAGTGCTTGGGTCGGCCCTCCACCGTCGCCTTGATCTTGGAAGCGCCCAGGGTATTGACGATCTCGGCGCGGACTTTGGCCAGGTAGGTGTCCCGCGAGGGCGCGCGCCCCGCGACCAGCCGAACGATTTCCTCGTACTTCTTGGGATGCAGGATCGCGAACGACAAGTCTTCCAGTTCCCACTTGACGCTGGCCATACCCAGCCGATGGGCAAGGGGCGCAATGACTTCCAGCGTCTCGCGGGCCTTGCGCGCCTGCTTCTCCGGCGGCAGGAACCGCATGGTGCGCATGTTGTGCAGTCGGTCGGCGACCTTGATCACCAGCACGCGCGGATCGCGGGCCATCGCGGTGATCATCTTGCGGATGGTCTCGCCCTCGGCGGCGCTACCCAGCACCACCCTGTCCAGTTTGGTGACGCCGTCGACCAGGTGGCCCACCTCTTCGCCGAATTCCTCGCTCAAAGCGTCCAGGGTGTACCCAGTGTCCTCGACGGTGTCGTGCAACAGCGCCGCCACCAAAGTGGTGGTGTCCATGCCCAATTCGGCCAGGATGGTGGCGACGGCCAGCGGGTGGGTGATGTAGGGGTCACCGGAATGGCGCAACTGGCTGGCGTGCCGCTGGTCGGCGACCTCGAAGGCGCGCTGCAGCAGCGACACGTTCGCCTTCGGGTAAATCTCGCGGTGCACGGCCACCAGCGGTTCCAGCACCGGATTGAGCGTGCTGCGCTGGGCGGTCATCCGCCGGGCCAGCCTGGCCCGGACCCGCCGCGACGCGCTGCTGGACGTTTTCAGGGATTCGGCCGGAGCCTCGGGAATCTCCATCGGCTGCGTGATGGCCGGCGACTCCGAGACTGGCGCGTCAAGCGCTTGTGCAGCGCTGTTTTCCTCCGCCACGTCGGTCACCTCCGAAATCGAGGATATCTCCAATGCCTGAGCGCTACTCGCAAGTCAGGCTGTGCACTGCCAACGGCGCCACCACTTCGCGGCCGCGCAGCGCGCCGAGTTCGAACACGACCGCAGCCGCCAACACGTTGGCCCCGGTGCGCTCGAGCAGCCTGGCCGCCGCGGCCAGGGTACCGCCGCTGGCCAGCACGTCGTCGATGATGGTGATGTTGCGCCCGCGCAGGTCCATTCCGTCCGCGGGGATTTCCAGCGTCGCGGTGCCGTATTCCAGGTCGTACGCCTCGGCGTGCACCGGCGGCGGCAGTTTCCCGGCCTTGCGAATGGCCAGCACGCCGGTCTGCAGCCGATCGGCGACGGCGGCGGCCAGCAGGAACCCCCGGGCCTCGATGCCGGCCACGAGATCCGCGCCGGACGCGATCTCGGCCAATGCGCCGGTGATCGCCGCCATCGCCGTCGCGTCCGCGAACACCGGGGTGAGGTCCTTGAACTGGACCCCCGGCTTGGGAAAGTCGGCCACCTTGCGCGTCAGCGACGCGATCAGCTCGGCCACCGATGCCGCGCCGGCGGCGTTAGTCATCGCAGCCTCACTGGATGAGGGCCCATCGGTCCATGTTCCAACCCGCGCCCCACCGGGTCGGGTTCTTGCTCACCGCGTACATCTTTTTCGAACTCAGCAGCGTACGCTGCTGCCGGTACAGCGGCAGGGTGGGCATGTCGCCCCACAGTACCGGCGCGGTTTCGGTCAGCAGCCGGGCTCGTTCGGCGGCGTCGGCCGAGACGGCCAGCGCGCTGATCGCGTTGTCGACCTGGGGATTCGTGTACCCGGAGAGGTTGTTGCCGTTACCCGTGTGCAGGGCGTAGGCATCGAGCGCGGACGACCCCGTCGACCCGCTGCCGGTAGCCCCGCCGGTGCTGGCCAGCAACGCGTCGATCTTGCCGTCCCGCAACGCCTGCGGTCCCGATCCGTCCAGGATGACGGCGGAGACGGTGATGCCGGCCGCGGCGCACGCTTTGGTGATGACGCCGACGTTGACGGCCAGTCGAGCGTTGGGTCCCTGGTACCCGATCCGCACCGTGAGCGGCGCGCCGCCCAGCGCCTTGCGCGCGGCGACCGGATCGGACTTGCTGAACGGGCCGGCCTCGGCGGCGCCGTCAGCGGCCGACACCGCGTCGTCGGTGGCCGGGTCCAGGCGCGAGTTGGCGATCGGTGTGCCCGCGTCCTTGGCCAGCGCATCCCGTGGCGTGCACAGCGCGACCGCGCGCCGCGCCGTGGGCGCCGCCAGCGGCCCCTGTGGGGCGAAAATCAGCTGCTCGACGCCGTCCGACGGCCCATCGGAGCGCTCGTAGTTGTCCGGGGTGGTCAGCGCCCCCGAGGAGCCAGAGGCGACGTCGACGACGTCGACGCTGCGGTTGTTGACCCGGTCCTGGATGTCGGGCCCCTGCGACCACACCGTCACCCGCTTGGTGATGGCCTTGGGACCCCACCACCGGTCGTTGGCGACGAGCACCACCGCGCCGCGGTCCAGGACGGATTCGATCTTGTACGGCCCCGACGACGGGAAGCGCTTGACGTCGATTCCGGGCTTGAGGTCCCAGGTGGTGTTCCACAGCTTCGCGATCTGCTGCACCAGGGGTCCGTTGTTACTGAGCAGCGCGGCGGTCACGTCGACGTTGAGCTGGTCGGCGATGACGTGCGACGGCATCATCGAGGTCGCGGTGAACAGCTGGTCGTAGTCGACGACGCTGCGGTCCGGGATGAAGGACACCCGGGCCTTCTTCTGCCCGGGCATGCATTCGACGTTGGCGATGTCGAGGTAGCCGGCCTGGGTGGCAGCGTGGAAGTCGGGGAATTTGCCGGACTGAGCCGCCCAGGCGAGCACGATGTCGTCGCAGGTCACGGGCTTGCCGTCGGAGTAGACGGCGTTGTCGGCGATCTGGTAGTCCAGCACCAACGGCGTGCCGCCGACCACCGACACGGTGCCGAAGTCGCGGTCGGCGACGGTCTGCCCGTCGGGGCCGTGATAGCTGAAGCCGGTGAGCGTGCGGGCGAACGCCTGCGCCCCGGCCGACGCCGCGCCGGCGACGGTGTTGGTGTTGTAGGTGGACAGCGGGCCGTCGACCACATAGTCGACCTGGGACGCGGCGCTGCCCGCGCAGGCGGTCAGCGTGAAGCTCGCCGCCAGCATCACCACCAATCCGGTGCCGATCCACCCCGCCAAGGCCCGGCGGCCGATGAGCCCGCCACGATCGGCCCCTGCCCCGGGGTACCTGGTGGCCATGGGCCTACCGCCGGCCGACGTTCCGCTTGCCGGTGGGACGCCGGGTCCCGGTCGGCCGCACGGGACGTGCGCCCGGCGCCGGCTTGCTCGGCGCGGGTTTGGCCGGCTCGGCCGCGGCCGCCGCTTCCTCCGCTTCGTCGGCGGTCTCGGTGTCACCCTCGACCGTCTCGGCCGCCGCGCCCGAGCCAGGGCGGCGGCGCCGCATCACGCGTCGGGTGTGGGTGCGCACGAGCTCGGTGCGCTCGCGCAGGGTGACCAGCAACGGCGTGGCGAAGAAGATCGACGAGTAGGTGCCGACCAGGATCCCGACCAGCTGCACCAGCGCCAGATCCTTCAGCGTGCCGACGCCCAGCAGCCACACCGCCACGACCATCAGCGCCAGCACGGGCAGCACGCTGATCAGGCTGGTGTTGATGGAGCGCATGAACGTCTGGTTGATCGCCAGGTTGGCCTGTTCGGCGAAGGTGCGCCGGGTGGTGTGCTGGAAGCCGTGGGTGTTCTCCTCGACCTTGTCGAACACGATGACGGTGTCGTAGAGGGAGAAACCGAGAATCGTCAGCAAGCCGATGACGGTGGCCGGCGTGACCTCGAAACCGACCAGCGAATACACCCCTGCCGTGACGCTCAGATCGAAGACCATGGTGGTCAGCGCGGAGAGCGCCATGTACCGCTCGTAGCGGACCATGATGTATACGCCGACGAGCACCAGGAAGACGGCGAGCGCGATCAGCGCCTTGTCGGTGATCTGGCCGCCCCACGTCTCGGAGACCGCGGCGTCGCTGATGGCCTGCTTGCTGGGCTTGCCGTCGGCACCCTTGGGTCTGAAGGCGTCGAACAGGGCGTTGCGCAGCTTGGTCGTCTGGTCGTTGGTCAGCGTTTCCGACCGGATCTGCACGGTCGCGCCCGCGCCGTTGCCGACCACGACCACCGACTCCGGATCGTTGCCGATGGTCTTGCGGAACACCTCGGAGACCTGCGAGGTCTGCACGGTGCCGGCGGACCCGGCGGCGGGCATCGACACCGTCGTGCCGCCGTTGAAGTCGATGCCGAAGGTGAAGCCACGCAATAGGATCGACAGGACGGCGACGGCGACGATCGCGCCGCTGATGCCGAACCACAACCGGCGCCGTCCTACCACCTCGAACGCGCCGGTGCCGGTGTAGAGCCGCGACAGGAAGCCGTGGTGCGGCTGCCCGGCGGCGCTGCTGGCGGTCAACTCGGTCGCACCCTCGGAGGCTTCGGTGATCTCGGTTGCATCTTTGGAGGCTTTGGAGGAAGACATCCGCTATCCCCGTCCCGTCTTGACCTGCGCCGAAGCCCGCCGCTCGCGGGCGACCTGCTGAACGGCACCCAGGCCGTTGTAGGCCGGCTTTGCCAGCGTCGGAGACTTGGACGCCAGGTACACCAGCGGCCAGGTCACCAGGAACACCACCACGATGTCGAGGACCGTGGTGAGGCCCAACGTGAAGGCGAATCCGCGCACCTGGCCGATGGCCAGGGCGTACAGCACCGCGGCCGCCAGGAAGGTCACGGCGTTACCCGACACGATCGTCTTGCGGGCGCGCACCCAGCCTCGCGGCACCGCCGATCGGAACGAGCGGCCTTCGCGGATCTCGTCTTTGATGCGCTCGAAGAAGACGACGAACGAGTCGGCGGTGGTACCGATACCGATGATCAGACCCGCGATGCCCGCCAGATCCAGGGTGTAATTGATCTGACGGCCGAGGATCACCAGGATCGCGAAAACCATTGCCCCGGAGGCGGCCAGCGACAGAGCCGTGAGTAGTCCCAGCACCCGGTAGTAGAGCAGCGAATACAGCAACACCAGGATCAGCCCGATCGCGCCCGCGACCAGGCCCGCCCGCAGCGAGGTCAATCCCAGTGTCGCCGAGACGGTTTGGGCCTCCGACGATTCGAAGGACAGCGGCAGCGAGCCGTATTTGAGGACGTTGGCCAGCTGCTTGGCGGTGGCGGCGGTGAACGGCGGATCGCCACCGCTGATCTGGGTTCGCCCGCCGGGAATGGCTTCCTGGATCATCGGCGCGCTGACCACCTGCGAGTCCAAGGTGAACGCGGTCTGGGTGCCGATGTGGGCGGCGGTGAAGTCGGCCCAGGTGTTGGCCGCGGCGGACTTGAATTGGAGGTCGACGATGTAGCCGATCCCGCGCTGGTTCTGGCTCGCGCTGGCGTCCTGGATCTGATCACCGCTGATGATCGACGGGCCCAGTAAGTAGGCGACCTTGTGGTCGGTCGAGCAGGTGACCAACGGCTGGGCCGGATCGTCGTTGCCGGCCAGGATGTCTTCTTTGTCGCAACGCGTGGCCTGGAACTGCAGGGCGAGGAACTGAATGCCCTGACGCGTGCTCTGGCGCCACTTCTTCTCGTCGGCGATGCGGTCGGCGAGCTCCTTGCGCGGATCGGGCGGCGCGGGTTGTTCGCCGGGCGGCGCCTCCGCTGCGGGCCCACCGGGCGCGGGAGCGGGAGCACCGGGTGCCGGTGCCGGAGCCGGCGCATTCGAGCCGGGCGCCGGTGGCGCGGGAGCGGGGCTGGGCGGCGGCGGTTCCTGGGGATATGGCCGGGGCTGGGCACCTGGGTGAGCGGGCGCCGGTTGGGCAGGGGCCGGCTGAGCGGGCGCCGGTTGGCCAGGAGCGGGCTGCCCTGGCGCGGGTTGGCCGGGGCCCGGCTGGCCGCCCGCGGGCTGGCGCGCCGGCGGCTTGGGCTCGACGCTCTGGGCGGGCATCGAGTTGAGCACCGGCCGGATGTAGAGGCGGGCGGTCTGGCCGAGGTTGCGAGCCTCGTTGCCGTCGTTTCCGGGGACCGTGATGATCAGGTTGTCGCCGTCGACGACGACCTCCGAGCCGGAGACACCGAGCCCGTTGACCCGGGCGCCGATGATCTGCTGGGCCTGCGCCAACGCCTCACGGCTGGGCTTGGAACCGTCCGGGGTGCGCGCGGTCAAGGTGACGCGCGTGCCACCCTGCAGGTCGATGCCGAGCTTGGGAGCGGCCCGCTTGTCCCCGGTGAGAAACACCAGCAGGTACACGCCGACGAGCAATAACAAGAAGACCGACAGGTAGCGGGCAGGGTGCACCGGCGCCGAAGACGATGCCACGTTCCTTCTATCTCCTTGTAATCGGTTTCTTACCCCGGACAGAGCCTACGTGGCCCCCACTTGCCCGTCGTGCAAGCGGTCCCGGTCGCGGCGAGCGGTGGGGATCCCGTCAGGAATCCTTGGTGATCGAGCCCTCCTCGGCGGAGCCGTCGCCGTCGGCCAGGTCCTCGTCGTCGTCGGGCAGGATCCGGTCCCGGATGGCCAGCTTCATCCAGGTGGTCACGACGCCGGGTGCGATCTCGAGGTCGACGGTGTCATCGGTGATCTCGACGACGGTGGCCTGCAGGCCCGACGTGGTGTGCACCCGGTCGCCCGGGCGCAACGACTCGTGCAGGTCGATGGTGGCCTGCATCGCACGCTTCTGACGGCGCGATGCCAAGTACATGAACCCGCCCATGATGAGCAGGAACGGCAGGAACAGGATCAAGCTCTGCATGGACGCGCCTGTCTTTCGTTAACTATCGGACCACCGGTGCCGCGAGCTTCGCGCACCTAGTAACGGTCCAGTGTGCCCGTTCAGTCTGGCAGGCCACGGGCGGCGACCGTCCGCCACGGTGCACCGAGTGCCCGCCGGCGTCAAGCTAGATAGGCTTTTGATGCGACGTGACACGCGCGCCGCGGGGAGGAGTTATCTGGTGGCCAGCCTCGAGCAGACTCGCCAGCTGGTCACCGAGATCCCCGGTCCGGCATCGCTGGAACTGACCAAGCGCCGGGCGGCGGCGGTGTCGCATGCGGTGAACGTGTCGGTGCCGGTCTTCGTGGCGCGCGCCGGCGGCGGCATCATCGAGGACGTCGACGGCAACCGGCTGATCGACCTCGGATCCGGGATCGCGGTGACCACGATCGGCAACTCGTCGCCCCGGGTGGTCGAAGCGGTGCGCGCGCAGGTGGCCGAGTTCACCCACACCTGCTTCATGGTGACGCCGTATGAGTCCTACGTCGCCGTCGCGGAAACGCTCAACCGAATCACCCCGGGCTCCGGCGAGAAGCGCTCGGTGCTGTTCAACTCCGGCGCGGAGGCGGTCGAGAACGCCGTCAAGGTCGCGCGCGCGTACACCCGCAAGCCGGCCGTCGTGGCCTTCAACCACGCCTACCACGGCCGCACCAACCTGACCATGGCGCTCACCGCCAAGTCGATGCCGTACAAGGGCGGCTTCGGCCCGTTCGCGCCGGAGGTATACCGCGCGCCGCTCTCCTACCCCTACCGCGACGGGCTGGTCGACAAGGAACTGGCCACCGACGGGGAGAAGGCGGCCGCGCGCACCATCAACGTCATCGACAGCCAGATCGGCGCCGACAACCTGGCCGCCCTCCTCATCGAGCCCATCCAGGGCGAGGGCGGTTTTATCGTTCCGGCCGAGGGATTTCTGCCCACCCTCCTGGACTGGTGCCACAACAACGACGTGGTGTTCATCGCCGACGAGGTGCAGACCGGATTCGCGCGCTCCGGCGCCATGTTCGCGTGTGAGCACGAGGGCCCGGACGGTCTAGAGCCCGACCTGATCTGCACCGCGAAGGCCATCGCCGACGGACTACCGCTGTCGGCGGTCACCGGCCGGGCGCAGATCATGGACGCGCCGCATGTCGGCGGTTTGGGCGGCACCTTCGGCGGAAACCCCCTGGCCTGTGCGGCCGCGCTGGCCACCATCGAGACGATCGAGAATGACGGGTTGATCGATCGGGCCCGGCAATTGGAACGTCTGATCACCGAACCATTGCTGCGCCTGCAGGCCGGCGACGACCGCATCGGCGACGTGCGTGGTCGGGGCGCCATGATCGCCATCGAATTGGTGAAGTCGGGCACCGCCGAGCCCGACAAGGAATTGGCCCAGAAGCTGTCCGTGGCGGCGGCCGCCGCCGGGGTGATCGTGTTGACCTGCGGCATGTACGGCAACATCATTCGGCTGCTGCCCCCGCTGACCATCGGCGACGACCTGCTGGCCGAGGGCATCGACGTGCTCGGCGGGCTGCTGCGCGACCTGTAGAAGCTTCGCACGGGTCCCGCGTGGGCAATGTCACAACCACCACACGGGCTGGATGATGGTGGAATACCGTTACTTTAGCTAACGTTCTATAGGTCAGCGCGGACAGCGCACATTGACTCGCTAACTTTCATTCGCAAGGGATCTATTTATGTCGACTGCTATTCACGACGAGCAACTCGACCGTCGCGTCGAAGAACTCACTGCCAACGACCCCCAGTTCGCCGCCGCCCGACCGGACCTGGCGATCACCGCGGCCCTCGAACAGCCCGGGCTGCGGCTGCCCCAGATCATTCGGACGGTGCTGGACGGTTACGCCGACCGGCCCGCGCTGGCGCAGCGCGCCGTCGAGTTCGTCCAGGACGCCAAAACCGGACGCACGTCGGCCGAGCTGCTCCCCCGCTTCGAGACCATCACGTATGGCGAACTGGGCGAACGGGTTTCCGCCCTGGGCCGGGCGTGGCTGAGTGACTCCCTGAGCCCCGGCGACCGCGTCTGCGTCATGGGTTTCAACAGCGTCGACTACGCCACCATCGACATGGCGCTGGGCACCATCGGAGCCGTGTCGGTGCCGCTGCAGACCAGCGCGGCGATCACGTCGCTGCAGCCGATCGTGGCCGAGACCGAGCCCAGTTTGCTCGCGTCGAGCGTCAACCAGCTGACCGACGCCGTTGAGCTGATCCTGGCCGGCGATCACGTGCCGGGCAGGCTGGTCGTGTTCGACTACCAGCCCGAGGTCGACGACCAGCGCGAGGCCGTGGACAGCGCAGTGGCGCGGTTGGCCGGCACCGGCGTGGTCGTCGAGGCCCTCGCCGACGTGCTGCAGCGCGGCAAGGACCTGCCGGCCGTTGCCGAGCCGGAGACCGACGAGGACTCGCTGGCGCTGCTGATCTACACCTCCGGTAGCACCGGCGCGCCCAAGGGCGCGATGTACCCGCAGAGCAACGTCGGCAAGATGTGGCGCCGCGGTAGCAAGAACTGGTTCGCGCCGAGCGCGGCGTCGATCACGTTGAACTTCATGCCGATGAGCCACGTCATGGGACGCGGCATCCTCTATGGCACCTTGGGCAATGGCGGCACCGCCTACTTCGCGGCTCGCAGCGACCTGTCCACCCTGCTCGAGGACCTCGAGTTGGTGCGGCCCACCGAGCTGAACTTCGTCCCGCGCATTTGGGAGACGCTGTTCGGCGAATTCCAGCGGCAGGTCGAGCGTCGGCTGGCCGAGGGCGGTGACCGGGAGGCGGTCGAGGCCGCGGTTCTGGACGAACAGCGCGAGTACCTGCTGGGCGGGCGGTTCATCTTCGCGATGACGGGCTCCGCACCCACCTCACCGGAATTGAAGAAGTGGACCGAGTCGCTGCTGCAGATGCACCTGATGGACGGCTACGGCTCGACCGAGGCCGGAATGGTGTTGTTCGACGGGGAGATTCAGCGTCCGCCGGTGATCGACTACAAGCTGGTCGACGTTCCGGACCTGGGTTACTTCAGCACCGACCGCCCGCACCCGCGCGGCGAGCTGTTGCTGCGGACCCAGAACATGTTCCCCGGCTACTACAAGCGGGCCGAGACCACCGCCAACGTCTTCGATGACGACGGGTACTACCGGACCGGTGACGTGTTCGCCGAGATCGCTCCGGACCGGCTGGTGTACGTCGACCGCCGCAACAACGTGCTCAAGCTGGCACAGGGCGAGTTCGTGACGCTGGCCAAGCTCGAAGCGGTGTTCGGCAACAGCCCGCTGATCCGCCAGATCTACGTCTACGGCAACAGCTCCCAGCCCTACCTGCTGGCCGTCGTGGTGCCGACCGAAGAGGCCTTGGCGGACAACGACATCGAGTCGCTCAAGCCGAAGATCGCCGACTCGCTGCAGAAGGTTGCCAGGGAGACCAACCTGCAGTCCTACGAGGTGCCGCGCGATTTCATCATCGAGACCACCCCGTTCACGCTGGAAAACGGCCTGCTGACCGGTATCCGCAAGCTAGCGTGGCCGAAGCTCAAGCAGCACTACGGGGAACGGCTCGAGCAGATGTACGCCGACCTGGCCGCGGGACAGGCCAACGAGTTGGCCGAGCTGCGCCGCAGTGGCGCGGGGGCGCCGGTGCTGCAGACGGTGAGCCGGGCCGCGGCCGCGATGCTAGGGGCCGCGACCGGTGACCTGTCCGGCGATGCGCATTTCACCGATCTCGGTGGCGACTCGTTGTCGGCGTTGACGTTCGGCAACCTGCTGCGCGAGATCTTCGACGTCGACGTGCCGGTGGGGGTCATCGTCAGCCCGGCCAACGACCTGGCGGGCATCGCCGCCTACATCGAGGCCGAGCGGCAGGGCTCCAAGCGCCCCACGTTCGCCGCGGTGCACGGACGCGGCGCCACCACCGTGCACGCCGGTGACCTCACGCTGGACAAGTTCCTCGACGAGGCCCTGCTGGCCGGCGCGCCGAGCCTGCCGAAGCCGGCGAGCGAGGTGCGCACCGTGCTGTTGACCGGAGCGACCGGATTTTTGGGCCGCTACCTGGCGCTGGACTGGCTCGAGCGGATGGACATGGTCGAGGGCAAGGTCATCGCCCTGGTGCGGGCCAAGTCCGACCAGGAGGCGCGCGCCCGGCTGGACAAGACCTTCGACAGCGGCGACCCGACCCTGCTGGCGCACTACCAGGAGTTGGCCGCCGATCACCTCGAGGTGATCGCGGGCGACAAGGGCGAGGCCAACCTCGGGCTGGACCCGCAGACCTGGCAGCGCCTGGCCGACACCGTCGATGTCATCGTCGACCCGGCGGCCCTGGTCAACCACGTGCTGCCCTACAGCGAGCTGTTCGGGCCCAATGCGCTGGGCACCGCGGAGCTGATCCGGATCGCGTTGACCTCCAAGCAAAAGCCCTACACCTATGTGTCGACGATCGGCGTGGGCGACCAGATCGCGCCCGGCGCGTTCGTCGAGGACGCCGACATCCGCCAGATCAGCGCCACCCGCGAGATCAACGACAACTACGCCAACGGCTACGGCAACAGCAAGTGGGCCGGCGAGGTGTTGCTACGTGAGGCACATGACCTGTGCGGCCTGCCGGTCTCGGTGTTTCGCTGCGACATGATCCTGGCCGACACCACCTACGCCGGGCAGCTCAACCTGCCCGACATGTTCACCCGGCTGATGCTGAGCGTGGTGGCCACCGGTATCGCGCCGCGGTCGTTCTACGAGCTCGACGCCGAGGGCAACCGGCAGCGGTCGCACTACGACGGGCTGCCGGTGGAGTTCATCGCCGCGGCGATCTCGACGCTGGGAACCCAGATCCTCGACAGCGACACCGGTTTCCAGACCTACCACGTGATGAACCCCTACGACGACGGCATCGGACTCGACGAGTACATCGACTGGCTGATCGAGGCCGGGTACTCGATCGAGCGCATCCC
This sequence comes from Mycobacterium sp. NGS58, assembly GCF_059812385.1. Classification (NCBI taxonomy): domain Bacteria; kingdom Bacillati; phylum Actinomycetota; class Actinomycetes; order Mycobacteriales; family Mycobacteriaceae; genus Mycobacterium; species Mycobacterium sp. NGS58. Next base: position 199,669 of record NZ_JCALCO010000004.1, read on the forward strand.
GGATTACGCCGACTGGCTGCGGCGGTTCGAGACCTCGCTGCGGGCCCTGCCGGACCGGCAGCGTCAGTACTCGCTGCTGCCGCTGCTGCACAACTACCAGAAGCCGGACACGCCGATCAACGGCTCGATGGCAACCACCGATGTGTTCCGCGCGGCGGTGCAGGAAGCGAAAATTGGCCCCGACAAAGACATTCCGCATGTGTCGGCGCCGGTGATCGTGAAGTACGTCACCAACCTGCAGTTGCTCGGACTGCTCTAAGGCAGGCCAAACAGTAAGTCGCCCAGCCCCTTTGGGGTTGGGCGACTTACTGTTTGCGCAGGGTTACTGCTGCGGGTGCGGCCAGCGCAGGTACGCGGCGTTACCGCCGGCCCCCGCAGCGGTCCGGTTGCGACGCCATCCCCGCTTGGGTGCGGCGTCGGCCGCGGATCGCGGCTTGGTCAGCGCGCCCGAGGAGACCTCGGCCGGTTCGTCGTAAGCCGAATCCCGGTAAGGCTCGATGGTCGGCACCGCTCCGGCGGAGTCGGCCGCCACCGGATGCACATCGCGGGCCAGCCGCATGGCGGTGCGGGCCAGCGCGACGCCACCCACGAAGACGATCAGCGCGCCCAGGCCCGAGAAGTACGTGACCTCGAGCACCGCACGTTTGCGGTCGGTCGCGGCGATCGGGTCACCGGCGGAGCCGATTCCCAGCAAAGGGGCGACCTGACCGCCTACGACGAACCAGGCACCGGCCAGCACGGCCAGCCAACCGCCCAGCATGGCGGCGGCACGGTTCCCGGCGACGATCAGCAATAGACCGCCCAGCACGGCCGCCGCTCCTGGGGCCACCTCGAGCCATCCCCGGGCCGTGCTCCATGCCCAGTCCCGGTCTGGTGTGTAGGCGAAATTGAAGTGCGGACCAACGAACGGTATTAACGCGCCCCAAGCGCCCAAAATGACCAGGAGCAATCCGCTGACCGCGCCGCGCGAGCGCGGCATACCCAGCCGGCGGGTATGGCCGTCTTCTGCGTATTTCATGACATCCCCTCGTTGAATACCGGGTCGGTTTCCGGCCTGGGGTGGTTACCCAGCGTCTTCCACTACTAACCCATGAGGCAGGCGAAAAGCCACTGCTGACCGTGGCTTTTGAGGCTGATGAGACTGGTGTTACTACTGAAGGCCGAGCAGCAGGAGCACGATGGCGATCGCCGGGAGGGTGCCCTGCGTCGCGGCGGCACGCGCCTTGTCGCGATCGGACGCGACCAGAACCGACGCGGCCGCCGCCATCGATCCGACGCCGGCGAAGACGAGCGACGCTCCAATGCCTCTGTGCCCCAAGGCCACTGCGATGATACCCACCACGGTGACGACCGCCAGGAAGAGGTTGTAGAACCCCTGGTTGAAGGCGAGCAGTCTGGTGGTTTCGGCTTCGGCCTCCGTGGTGCCGAAGGTGGCGCGGGTGCGCGGCGAGGTCCAGGTCAACGATTCCATCACAAAGATGTAGACGTGCAGCAACGCCGCCAATGCGGCGAACACCAACGCGGTGGCAATCATCGCTCCTCCTCGCTGGCCGGGGCCCGCGACGCGCGGCAGATTCCGCATCTCGGGCGCCGGTGAACTTTACCGACAGGCGCTCACCCAGGCCAGCCTGACGCGAACAGGCACCGGTAGCCGCGGCTACCGGTGCCTCCCGCCTCAGAGTCGCTAGGCGTCCGCGTGGTGGTGCCGACGGAACAGGCCGCCACCTTCGGTGCGCCGACGGAACAGGCCGCGCTCGCCGGAACGCCGACGCAATAACCCACCGCCGGTGCGCCCGCCGGGCGCCGGCTCGGCGGCCATGGCGTCCGTCCGCGCTGCCGCCGGGACGCGACCCTCGTCGTACATGGCCGGTTCGGCCGCGGGCACGGCCTCGCCTGCCACCGGCGCCGACTCGGCCGCCACGACGTCTCGTGCGTGGCGAACGGCCAGCCGCGCGACCGCGGCCCCGCCCAGGAACACGATCAGGGCGCCCAGGCCGGTGAAGTAGGTGACCTCGAGCAGTGCACGCTTGAGGTCCGTCGAAGCCATCGGCTGACCGAGGTCACCGATACCGAGCGTCGACGCGAACGCGCGGCCGACCACGAACCAGGCGCCGCCCGCGACCGCCAGCCAGCCGCCGAACACCGCGCTGGCCCGGTTACCGGACATGAGCACCAGCAAGCCGCCCACCGCGGCCGCCGCCCCGGGGAGGACCTCCAGCCAGCCTTTGGCCGTGGTCCACGTCCATGCCGGGTCGGCCATGTACGCCCAATCGATGTTCGGCCCGAAGAAGGGCACCAATGCACCCCACGCACCCAGAAGTATCAGAAGCAACCCCGTCAGCGCGCCGCGGGTACGTGGCATGTACAGCGCGCGAGGGCGGTCGTAGTCGTGGCTCGTGGTCCTCATCGGAACCTCCTTCGGACAGGTATGACTGCTGTGACGCTGGTTACCCGACGGTGCTGGGGTGTAACCGCTCACGCGATGTCCGAGTGTTTGCTGTGATCGCTGATGCGAGGCGCGGCGGGTGCGGCGCAGGCCTTGCGGGTTGCGCTGAGTGCGGGTTTGACCTGGCCGGAGGTCGCGTCGGCGGTGGCACCGGCCATGCCCGGCGCAAAGGTCACGATTTGGCCGCGATTGGCGGGCCGCTAGTCGAACAGACCGGCCTGGCCGAAGCCGGTGACGCCGGCAGGAGGGGTCATGCCGAGATGTGACCAGGCCTGGGCGGTGGCCACCCGGCCCCGCGGCGTCCGGGCGACCATGCCGGCGCGCACCAGGAACGGCTCGCAGACCTCCTCCACGGTCGCGGCCTCCTCGCCCACCGCCACCGCCAGCGTCGACACCCCGACCGGTCCGCCGCCGAAGCTGCGGGTCAGCGCCGAAAGCACCGCCCGGTCCAGCCGGTCCAGCCCCAGCTCGTCGACGTCGTAGACGGCCAGCGCTGACTTGGCGACGTCGCGGGTGATCACGCCGTCGGCGCGAACCTCGGCGAAGTCGCGGACCCGGCGCAACAACCGGTTGGCGATCCGCGGTGTCCCGCGTGAGCGCCGGGCGATCTCCTCGGCTGCGTCGCCGCCGAGTTCGATGCCCAGGATCCCGGCGGAGCGGGCCAGCACCCGCTCCAGCTCGGAGGGCTCGTAGAAGTCCATGTGCGCGGTGAAACCGAACCGATCCCGCAGCGGGCCGGTCAGCGCGCCGGACCGGGTGGTCGCGCCGACCAGGGTGAACGGCGCCAGCTCCAGCGGAATCGACGTCGCCCCGGGACCCTTGCCGACCACCACGTCGACGCGGAAATCCTCCATGGCGAGGTACAGCATCTCCTCGGCGGGCCGGGCGATGCGGTGGATCTCGTCGATGAACAGCACGTCGTGCTCGACCAGGTTGGACAGCATCGCCGCCAGGTCACCGGCGCGTTCCAGCGCCGGCCCCGACGTCATCCGCAGCGAGGACCCGAGCTCGCCCGCGATGATCATCGCCAGTGACGTCTTGCCCAGCCCCGGCGGACCGGACAACAGGATGTGATCCGGTGTGCCGCCGCGGTTTTTGGCGCCTTCGAGGACGAGCTGTAGCTGCTCTCGCACCCGCGGCTGGCCGATGAACTCGCGCAGCGAACGCGGACGCAGGCTGACGTCGATGTCGCCCTCGCCCACGGTCAGCGCCGGCGAAACCTCGCGTTCCTCGTCGTCGTCCATCATCGGGACTTACCCAGCATCGACAGGGCGGCGCGCAGGGCGGCCGTCGTGGTGGCGTCGTGGTCGGCGGCCAGCACCTTGTCGGTGGCTTCCTCGGCCTGCTTGACGGCGAAACCTAGGCCGACCAGGGCCTCCACCACCGGCCCGCGGATCGCGTGGCCGTTGAGGCCCGCGACCGGGGATGCTCCTCCGGTCGCGAAGCCGGCACCGACCTTGTCGCGCAACTCCAAAACCATCCGTTCGGCGCTGCGCTTGCCGATTCCCGGCACCCGGGTCAGCGCGGTGACGTCGCTGTCGTGCAGCGCCTGGCGCAGCGCCCCGGCGTCGTGTACGGCCAAGGTCGCCATCGCGAGCCGCGGACCGACCCCGGACACCGACAGCAGCGTCAGGAACAGATCGCGGGTGTCGCTGTCGGCGAAGCCGTACAGCGTCATCGAGTCCTCGCGGACGATCATCGCGGTGATCAGCCGCGCCTCGGTCCCGGACCGCAGCGTGGCGAGCGTCGACGGGGTCGCGTTCACCCGGTAGCCGACGCCGGCGGCCTCGATCACCACATGATCGAGCGCCACCTCGATGACCTCGCCGCGCACCGAGGCGATCATCTCGCCGCCTTCAGCTTGGCATCCAGCGTGGCCTTGTATTTCCGTCGCTGCTCGGCGGCCATCGCCTCCGCCGCGGCCATCCGGGCGATCATCGGCGCGCGCCAGCAATGACAAATGGCCAGCGCCAGCGCGTCGGCGGCGTCGGCCGGTGTCGGTTTGGCTTGCAGCGCAAGGATTCTGGTGACCATCGCGGTGACTTGCAGCTTATCGGCCGCGCCGTTGCCGGTGACCGCGGCCTTGACCTCGCTGGGGGTGTGGAAGTGCACGTCGATGCCGCGTTTGGCCGCGGCCAGCGCGACGACCCCGCCGGCCTGCGCGGTGCCCATCACCGTCGACACGTTGAGTTGGGAGAACACCCGCTCGATCGCCACGACGTCCGGCTGGTGGGTGGCCAGCCAATGCTCGACGGCATCGCTGATCGTCAGCAGCCGCTCGGCGAGCGGCGCGTCGGAGGGCGTGCGCACCACGTCGACATCGAGCGCGACTACCGTGCGCCCGCGCCCGGTTTCGACGACCGACAGACCGCATCGGGTCAGGCCGGGATCGACGCCCATCACCCGCATTCCCGCTCCCACCTAGTAGAACAACCGTTCGATACCCTAGCGGCCACCGGCGACGGGTCTGGGTAGGACACGCGGCGCTTCCCGGGGCAACGTTACGTCGCCGAACCCGCCGAAAAGCTGTTAGCTTTAGCCCACGTTCGCTCGAGCAGCGTGGCAACGGAGGGGTTGGCATGGGATCTGTGCTGGTCATTATTGCCGTGGTGCTCTTCATCGCCTCCATCGTGGTGCTGGTGGTGGCTTTGCGGCGACCCAAGCAACCGGCCCAGCGGGGCGGGCGGCAGGACCCGCTCTCCTCCGACGCGATGCCGCAGTTCGGGCCGCGCCAACTCGGCCCCGGTGCCGTCGTCAGCTACGGCGGGATCGACTACATCGTGCGAGGTTCGGTCACCTTCCGCGAAGGGCCCTTTGTGTGGTGGGAGCACCTGCTGGAGGGCGGCGAGCAGCCGCTCTGGTTCAGTGTCGAAGAGGACGACGGCCGCCTGGAACTGGCGATGTGGGTCACCCGCAAGGATGTGTCCCTGCGGCCCGGCGACCAATACGTCGTCGACGGCGTGACGTTCCATGAATCCGAACGCGGCCGCGCCTCCTACACGACCGAAGGCACCACCGGCCTGCCGGCCGGGGGCGAGATGGAGTTCGTGGACTGCGCCAACGCCGACGAGTCGGCGCTGCTCTCGTTCGAGCGCTGGGCCCCGGACATGCCCTGGGAGGTATCGACGGGCAAGTCCGTCTCGCCGGGCGAAATCACGGTGTATTCGGCACCCCCACCCAGCGCGGCCTAGGGCAAGAGGTCTTCGCGGTGCCCCTTCATCAGCTCGCCGTGACTCCGGCCGACGTATCCGGGGAAAGGCTGGGACTCGCGCTCAACGCGCCCGTGCCCGCGCCCCTGGCCAGCTGCCGCCTGGCCCACCCCACCGGTGGTGCCACGCTCCTGCTGGGCGTTCTCGGCGCGTCACATGTGGTCGCGGTCGAGCACGCGTTTTCCGAGGAGATCTCTTGCACGGCACGCAATCTCGGGGCCGACCTACCCGAGCGCACCGACGCGCCCGGCTACAGCCTGCAGTCGCATACCGACACCCACGACGAGTCGAGCTTTCGCCGGCTCGCGCGGGACCTGCGCGGCCGTTGCGCCCACCGGGCGGGCTGGCTCGGCGGCATCTTCCCCGGCGATGACGCGGCGCTGACGGTGCTGGCCGCCGAACCCGACGGCGCCGGCTGGCGCTGGCGGACCTGGCACCTCTATCCGGGCCGCCTTGCGGGCGGCGGCGGAACGGTGGTCCACACGGCCAGCCGGTGGCGCCCGTGAGCCGCAACCGTCTGTTCGTGGTCGCCGGTGTGCTCGGCGCGGCCGCCGTGGCGTGTCTGATCTTCGGAATCATCCTGCTGCAGAAGAACATTGCCTCGTACGTGGCCGGTCATTATCACGAGTACGCCCGCGACGCGAACGGCACTCGATACCAGTGCACCGGTTCGCCCGAACAGGTCGCCGACGCGCTCGCCGACTATGCCCAACCCGACGCGCGGGCCGACAACGGCAAGACCGAGTACCTGCGCTACAGCAACAACATCGTGATCGTCGGCCCCGACGGCGGTTACCCGTGCAGTATCCGCGTCGAACCGCTGAGCGCCGGATACAGCCACGGCGCCTTCATCTTCCTGGGCCCCGGATTTTCCCCTGGATCCCCCTCGGGCGGCGCCGGAGGCACCCCCGGCGGCCCCGGCGGAATCAAGTGACTCCCACCATCGCAAAGGAGAGCACCATGTACCTCGCCGTCGAGATCGGCACCGTCGACCTCAATCCCGTGCTGAAAGGCGCGGTCGCGACGATCCTGTACTTCGTCGTCGGCATGGCCGTGCTTCTCATCGGGTTCTACGCGGTCGACGTGCTGACCCCGGGGAAGTTGCGCCAGTTGGTTTTCATCGACCGCCGCCCCAACGCCGTGGTGGTGGCGGGCGCGATGTACATCGCCCTGACCGTCGTCATCATCACCGCCATCGCCAACAGCTATAGCCAGCTGGGCCAGGGACTCCTGGGCGTGGCGGTGTACGGGCTGATGGGCGTGATCCTGCTGGGGATAGCGCTGCTGGCGATGCACTTGCTGATACCGGGCAGCTTCCACGAGCACATCGACGAGCCGGAGCTGCATCCGGGATCGTTCGCCGTGGCGCTGATCCTGCTCGCGGTGGGAGGGGTGACCGCCGCGGCGGTGTCATGAGCGCTGTCGATGTGCGGCCGCCCGAGGCGGCGCCGTCCGCGGGGCCCTCGGGTCGGTGGCGGGCGCTGCTGCTGGCCGCCGTCGCGGCGTGCGCGGCGTGCGGCATCATCTACGAACTCGCGCTGCTGACGCTGTCGGCCAGTCTCGACGGCGGCGGGATCGTCGCCACTTCCCTGATCGTCGCGGGCTACATCGCCGCGCTCGGCGTCGGTGCCCTGCTGGTCAAGCCGCTGCTGGCGCACGCCGCGATCACCTTCATCGCCGTCGAGGCACTGCTGGGCATCATCGGTGGCCTGTCGGCGGCGGCGCTGTACGTGGTGTTCGCGTTCGTGGACGGGTCGACGTGGGTGCTCGCGCTCAGCACGGCGCTCATCGGCGCCCTGGTGGGTGCCGAGGTGCCGCTGTTGATGACGCTGCTGCACAGCGGTCGGCTCGCCGGTGCGGCCGACGCCGGGCGGACGCTGGCCAACCTCAACGCCGCCGACTACCTGGGCGCGTTGCTGGGCGGGCTGGTCTGGCCGTTCTTGTTGCTGCCGCAGTTGGGGATGATTCGCGGCGCGGCGGCCACCGGCATGATCAACCTGGCGGCGGCCGCCGTCGTGGCGATTTTCCTGTTACGACAAGTGGTTTCGGCGCGGCAGCTGATGCTGGCACTGTGCGCGCTGGCCGCCGCCGCGGGGCTGCTCTCCACCCTGCTGCTGCGGTCGGCCGACATCGAAACGACAAGCAGGCAAAGGCTTTACGCCGACCCGATCATCGCCTACCGGCACACGGCCTATCAGGAGATCGTGGTAACCCGCCGCGGCAACGACACCCGGCTGTATCTCAACGGCGGGCTGCAGTTCTCCACCCGCGACGAGTACCGCTACACCGAGAGCCTCGTCTACCCGGCCCTCGGCGGGGTTTCCCAAGGCGCCCATTCGGTGCTGGTGCTGGGCGGCGGAGACGGCCTGGCGGCGCGCGAATTGCTGCGCCAGCCGGGCGTTTCCAGGATCGTGCAGGTCGAGCTCGACCCCGCGGTGATCGACGTCGCACGCACCACGCTGCGCGCCGCCAACGGCGGCTCGCTGGACAACCCGCGGGTGGCCGTGCTGACCGAGGACGCAATGAACTGGTTGCGCGGGCCGAACGTGGACCGCTTCGACGCGGTGATCGTCGACCTTCCCGACCCCGACACGCCCGTGCTGGGCCGGTTGTACTCCACGGAGTTCTACACGCTGGTCGCCCGCGCGCTGGCTCCCGGTGGGCTGATGGTGGTGCAGGCGGGCAGCCCCTTCTCCACCCCGACGGCATATTGGCGCACGGTTTCGACGATCCGGGCGGCCGGCTACGCGGTCACGCCGTATCACGTGCACGTGCCGACGTTCGGTGACTGGGGGTTCGCCCTGGCGCAGCGCGCCGAGGCCGCGCCCGCGCCGAAGGTGCCCACCGATGCGCCGCCGCTGCGTTACCTCAACCAGCAGGTGCTCGACGCCGCGGGCGTCTTCTCCGGCGACATCGGGCCGAGGCCGGTGGAGCCGTCGACCCTGGAGAACCCCCGCATCGTCGAGGACATGCGGCACGGGTACGACTAGTTCTGATGCTGCCGACCCGCCGCGCCGGCGCCGGCGCCGCGCTTGCGATCGACACTCCTACTCCTCGTCGAGGGCGGCGAGCACCTCGTCGGACAGGTCGACGTTGGTCCAGACGTTCTGCACGTCGTCGCTGTCCTCCAGCGCGTCGACCAGCTTGAACACCTTGCGCGCGCCCTCGACGTCGACCGGCACGCTGACCGACGGCTGGAAGCTGGCCTCGGCCGATTCGTAGTCGATGCCGGCGTTCTGTAGCGCGGTACGCACCGCCACCAAGTCGGTCGGCTCCGAGATGACCTCGAAGCTCTCACCGAGGTCGTTGACGTCCTCGGCGCCGGCGTCCAGCACGGCGGTCAGCACATCGTCTTCGGTGAGTCCGTTCTTTTCCAGCGTGACGACGCCCTTGCGGGTGAACAGGTAAGACACCGAGCCGGGATCGGCCATGTTGCCGCCGTTGCGGGTCACCGCCACCCGGACCTCGCCGGCCGCGCGGTTGCGGTTGTCGGTGAGGCACTCGATCAGCACCGCCACGCCGTTGGGTCCGTAACCCTCGTACATGATGGTCTGGTAGTCGGCACCGCCGGCTTCCTCGCCAGCGCCTCGCTTGCGGGCGCGTTCGATGTTGTCGTTGGGCACCGACGTCTTCTTCGCCTTCTGGATGGCGTCGTAGAGCGTCGGGTTGCCCGCCGGGTCGCCACCGCCGGTTCGCGCGGCGACCTCAATGTTCTTGATCAGCCGGGCGAATTCCTTGCCGCGGCGCGCGTCTTTGACGGCCTTCTGGTGCTTGGTGGTGGCCCACTTGGAATGGCCGCTCATTGCTGTCCTATCTGAATGTCCTCTTGTTTTTGTGGCCAGACGAGTCTACGTGGGCGGTCGGGATGAATTGCCCGGCCGCTACCCGGCCGTCTCAGCGGCCCCACGAGTCACCGCACGACAGGGATGCGGCGTCCAGCCCACCATCGACCGTCAGCCGGTGACGAGGTCGACGAACAGGTGGTGGATGCGCCGGTCACCGGTCATCTCGGGGTGAAACGCCGTGGCCAGCTTGCGGCCCTGCTTCACCGCGACGACGTGGCCGGCCGCGCTGGCCAGCACCTCGACTTCGGCGCCGGCGCGCTCGACCCAGGGGGCGCGGATGAATACCGCACGCACCGGATCGCTCAGCCCCGCGAACGGGATGGCACCCTCGAACGAATCGACCTGACGCCCAAAAGCGTTGCGCCGCACCGTCATATCGATTGCACGTAGCGGCAGCGCCTCACGCCCGCCCGCGCCGGCGTCGAGGATCTCGCTGGCCAGCAGGATCATCCCGGCGCACGCGCCATAGGCGGGCAACCCCTCGGCGAGCAAGCCCCGCAACGGCTCCAGGAGCCCGAGGTCGAGAAGAAGGTGGCTCATGGTGGTCGATTCCCCACCCGGGATGACCAGCCCGTCCACCGCCTCCAGCTCGCCGCGCCGGCGCACCGGCATCGACTCGGCTCCCGCCTCGCGCAGGGCTGCCAGGTGCTCGCGGGTGTCGCCCTGCAGCGCCAGGACTCCGATGCGCGGGGCGCTCACTGGTTGGTCGGCTGGTACCCGCGCTTGAAGCGGGTCAGCCCCTCCTGCATGACCGCCGCGACCATCTCGCCGGACTGCGTGAAGATCTTGCCCTGGCACAGCGAACGTCCGCCGCTGGCCGACGGCGAACTCTGGTCGTACAGCAGCCACTCGTCCGCCCGGAACGCCCGCATGAACCACATCGCGTGGTCGAGCGACGCCACCTGCAGGTGCTCCCGCACGTCGAGATGGGTGACCTGCGCCGATCCCAGCAGCGTCAGGTCGCTCATGTAGGCCAGCGCGCAGATGTGCAGGACCGGATCGTCCGGCAACGGGTCGCGGTGGCGGAACCACACCTGCTGTTGGGAGGCCTTGCCCGGCAACAGGTGCAGGCGCTCGCGCGGCACGATGCAGACGTCCCACTCCTCGAACTGCTTGAACCCGGCGTCGTCGAAGACCTTGATCGAGTTCAGCCCCGGCAGGCCGTCCGGGGGCGGCGCGGCCGGCATGGCGTCCTGGTGATGGATGCCTTCCTGGTCGGTGTGGAAGGAGGCGCCCATGCTGAAGATGATCTCCCCGTGCTGGATGGCGTTCACCCGTCGTGTGGCGAACGAGCCGCCGTCGCGGGAGCGCTCGACGATGAAGACCGTGCGCGCTAAAGCGTCCCCGGGGCGCAGAAAATACCCGTGCAGCGAGTGCACCTGATAGCGCGGGTCGACGGTCCGCACCGCTGACACCAGCGACTGGCCGGCCACATGGCCCCCGAAAGTGCGCTGCAGGAATCCCGACTCTGGGCTGAAGATGCTGCCACGGTAGATGTTGACCTCGAGCTGCTCGAGATCGAGGATCTCTTCGATCGCCACGGACTGTTTTTACCAGCCGCGTTCGGCCAGCCGATGGGGCTCCGCGATCTGCTCGACGTTGATGCCGACCATCGCCTCGCCCAGCCCGCGCGACACCTTGGCGAGCACGTCGGGATCGTCGTAGAACGTGGTGGCCTTCACGATCGCGGCCGCGCGCGCGGCGGGATCGCCGGACTTGAAGATGCCCGAACCCACGAACACGCCCTCCGCACCGAGCTGCATCATCATCGCCGCATCGGCCGGGGTGGCGATGCCGCCCGCGGTGAACAGGGTGACCGGCAGCTTGCCCGCCCGGGCCACCTCGACGACGAGGTCATAGGGCGCCTGCAATTCCTTTGCGGCGACGTACAACTCGTCTTCCGACAACGATGTAAGGCGACGGATCTCGCCCCCGATCGCCCGCATGTGCGTGGTCGCGTTGGAGACGTCGCCGGTGCCGGCTTCGCCCTTGGACCGGATCATGGCCGCGCCCTCGCTGATGCGCCGCAGCGCTTCTCCGAGGTTGGTCGCCCCGCACACGAACGGCACGGTGAACTTCCACTTGTCGATGTGGTGGGTGTAGTCCGCGGGGGTGAGCACCTCGGACTCGTCGACGTAGTCGACGCCGAGACTCTGCAGGATCTGCGCCTCGACGAAGTGGCCGATACGGGCCTTGGCCATCACCGGGATGGTCACGGCGGCGATGATGCCCTCGATCATGTCCGGGTCGCTCATCCGCGACACCCCGCCCTGCGCGCGGATGTCGGCGGGCACCCGTTCCAGCGCCATGACGGCGACGGCGCCGGCGGCCTCGGCGATCTTGGCCTGCTCTGGGGTGACGACGTCCATGATGACGCCGCCCTTGAGCATCTCCGCCATGCCGCGCTTGACGCGCGCCGTTCCGGTTCGCCCGTTGCTCGGGTGGGCGGTACTCACTGCATGATCTCCTTCAACCGTTGTCGACCCAGTCTAATGAGGCGGTTTGGCCCGCGTTCACTCGCGGAGTCAGCGGATGGACAGCAACGGCCCGGGGGCGCGGCCGCCGGCGAGCGCGGCCGCGTCGGTGAGCAGTCCGGATAGTTGCATGGGGTACACGGTCTCCCCCGCGGCGACCAGCGCAGCGATGTCAGCAGCGTCACACCAGCGGTGGCCGTGGATGTAGCTGCGTTCCAGCTCGGTTCGGCCCGTGCGCGACGGCTCGAACCGATGGGTGCGGTAGACGAAGTAGAACTCCTCGCTGTCGATCAGCGAGCCGTTGAACTCGAAGACCTCGTCGCGCCGCCACACCGGGCCGACCATCTCCGCGGGCGCGACCCGCAGACCGGTCTCCTCGGCCAGCTCCCGCGCGGCGGCCTCGGCCAGCCGCTCCCCTTGCTGCACCTCGCCGCCCACGGTGAACCACCACTTCGGCGCGTGGAGGCGAGCAAGCGCGGGATCCGACCCGCACAGCAGCAACACCGCGCCGGTGTCGTCGAGCAGCACGACGCGCGCCGAGGTGCGGTGGTTGAGGACGCCGTGATCGCCGTGGGCCAGGGCGTGTGGCCGCTCGACGATCTCGAAATAGGTGGGCAGCGCGGCGGTCCCACCGAGGCGGAACAGCCGCACCAACCGCCGTTCGGCCAGGGCCAGGGTGTCGCGGACGGCGTCGTTATGGAAGCGACGGGCCAGCACCACCCGGGCCTCGGCATCGGCCAGCTCGGCGATCAGACCGGCCGGCAGCGATGCCGGATCGACGACGGCGAGCGCGGCCGACAGCTCGTTCTCGGCGTTTTCCCGCGCGGGCCGGGGCGCCCCCTCCGCGGCGTCGGCCAGCGCCGCCAGCCGCCGCCCTTCGGAGGCACCGCCGTAGGCGTCGATGGCGACGGCGCGCGACACCACCGCGCGCCGTGCCAATGCTCCGTCGAGCGCCTGCCACGACAGGTCGTAGCGGACGTGCAGGCGATCCAGCCTGTTCGCGGTCCGGTATGCCCAGACGCCGAATATTGCCAGCACCGCGACGACTACCGCGATGGCGACAATCAGCCATGTCATCAACTGGCCACCTCAACCTTGGCGCCTGACGCGGCGACCGTCTCGTAAACCCGCATGATCTGGCTGGCCACCACCGACCAGTCGTAGCGCTGGACAGCTGCCGAACCGGCCGTCACATACCGTTCCCGCAGCACATCATCCTCCAGCACCGCGATCAGCGCATCGGCAAGCGCGTCACCGTCGCCGACGGGTACCAGGCATCCCACGTCACCGTTGCCCAGCACGCGACGGAAGGCGTCCAGATCGCTCGCCACCACCGGGGTGCCGGCGGCCAGCGCCTCGACCAGGACGATGCCGAAACTCTCCCCGCCGAGGTTGGGCGCGCAATACACGTCGGCGCTGCGCATGGCCGACGCTTTCCCCGCGTCGTCGACCTGGCCGAGAAGACGGACGTGCTCCACCAGTTCGCCTGCCTGGGCGCGCAATTGGTCTTCGTCGCCGCGCCCGACGACCAGTAGCTGCACGTCGGGAAACCGCTCGACCAGCGCCGGCAGCGCTTCGAGCAGCACGGCCATGCCCTTGCGGGGCTCGTCGTAGCGGCCCAGGAACAGCACCGTCTTGCCCGGGCGCGGGTAGCCGTCCAGGTGCGGGGCCGAGGCGAACGAGGCGACGTCGACGCCATTGGGGATCTCCACCGCGTCGGTGCCCAGGGCCTCCATCTGCCAGCGGCGGGCCAGATCGGAGACCGCGATCCGGCCGACGATCTTCTCGTGCATCGGGCGCAGGATGCCCTGAAACACCGTCAGCGTCAGCGATTTGGTGGTGGACGTGTGAAATGTGGCGACGATCGGGCCCTCGGCGATGTTGAGGGCCAACATGGACAGGCTCGGCGCGTTGGGTTCGTGCAGATGCAGCACGTCGAAATCGCCTTCGGCGAGCCACTTTTTCACCTTGCGGTGGGTGGCCGGCCCGAACCGCAGCCGGGCCACCGACCCGTTGTACGGGATCGGGACGGCCTTGCCCGCCGAGACGACGTAGTCGGGCAGCTCGGCGTGCGGCGAGGACGGCGCGAGCACGCTGACGTCATGGCCGCGGGCGCGCATCACCTCGGCCAGCTGCAGGACGTGCGACTGCACCCCGCCGGGAACGTCGAACGAGTAGGGACAGACCATCCCGATTCGCATCAGGTTTCCTTCAGCCGGGCCTGCTTGGCTTCGGGGAGGTCGGCGAGCCACTGCGGCTGCATCATGTGCCAGTCCTCGGGACGGGCGGCGATGTTCTTGGCGAAATGATCGGCCAACACCTGGGTGATGGCGCCGACGTCACCACTGGTGCAATCCAGCGACGACTGTATATCGACGCCCCAGCCCCGGTCCTCGAACCAGCAGTGCGCCGGCAGCAGGGCCGCGCCGGTCGCGATGGCGAGCTTCGCCGGCCCCGCGGGCATCCGGGTGGGTTCGCCGAAGAAGTCGACCTGGACACCGGTGCGGGTCAGGTCGCGCTCGGCCATCAGGCACACCACCCGGTTGGCCCGCAGCCGATCGCACAACACGTCGAACGCCGGCCGTTCTCCCCCGGACAGGGGCAGCACCTCGAAGCCGAGGCCTTCGCGGTAGGCGATGAAGCGCCGGTACAGCGACTCGGGTTTGAGGCGCTCGGCGACGGTGGTGAAGGTGCCGTGTGTCTGCGCCAGCCACACCCCCGCCATGTCCCAGTTACCGCTGTGCGGCAACGCGATCACGGCGCCGCGGCCGCTGGCCAGCGCCGCCTCGATGTTCTCTGACCCCAGGACCGAGTCGTGCAGCTCGCGGCCCAGCACGCCCAGGTCCATGCCCGGCAGGCGGAACGCCTCGCGCCAGTAGCGGGCATAGGAGGCCAGCGAGGCCCGCATCAGCGAGTCCGGCACATCCGCGGGTGGCACCCCGATCACGCGGGCCAGGTTCTTGCGCAGCTGGCCGGGACCGCCGCCGCGGGCGGCGTAACGTGCCCCGGCCGCAAAGGCGTTGCGCGCGGCGAACTCCGGCATCGCACGCACCGCCATCCAGCCCGACGCGTACGCCCAGTCGGCACCCACCCTGCCCGTGACACGGCCCGCCATGCGGCCTGCCAGCTGGCGAAGGGGTTGTGCCCCAATCATTTTCATGCCCGGCGGACTGGGAATCATGGCTCGCTCACCAGCCTGTCGGTCGCACCCGGGGAGGTGCGCACCGTGTGCAACCGCTGCGCGCAGGTGACCAGGCTCGCCACCGCCAGCACCCACATCGCCACGGGCAACGCCCACGGCAGCGGATACACCGGAAGGTCGGACACGCCCGCGCCGACGAGCACGATGATCAGCCGTTCCGGCCGCTCGATCAGCCCGCCGTCGCCGCGCAGCCCGCTGGCTTCGGCGCGGGCCTTGATGTAGGAGATCACCTGCGAGGTGACCAGGCAGATGAGCGTGGCCACCGCCAGCAGCTTGTCGTGCAGGCCGAAGACGATCCACCACAGCAGCCCGCAGAACACCGCGCCGTCGCTGACCCGGTCACAGGTGGCGTCCAGCACGGCGCCGAATCTGGTGCCGCCGCCGCGTTCCCGGGCCATCGCCCCGTCGAGCATGTCGAACAGGACGAAGAACCAGACCACCAGCGTGCCGGCGAACAACTTGCCCATCGGAAACAGGGTCAGCGCCCCGGCCACCGCGACGATGGTGCCCAGGATCGTGACGACGTCGGGGGTCAAGCCCACCCGGAGGCACGCCCTCGCGGTCGGGGTGGTCAGCCGCGCGAACGCCGCCCGCGACAGGAACGGCATCTTGCTCATGGTTGTTTTGTCCACTCCGTGGCCAGCAGCTGGCGCGTCTCGCGCAGCAACTGCGGTATCACCTTCGACCCGCCGACGATGGTGATGAAGTTCGCGTCGCCACCCCAGCGCGGCACCACGTGCACGTGCAGGTGCTCGGCCAGTGACCCGCCGGCCGATGTCCCGAGGTTCAGGCCGACGTTGAAACCGTGCGGCCGCGAGACGTTCTTGATTACGCGAATCGCCTTCTGAATGAAGGACATCAGCTCCGCGCTTTCCGGGTCGGTCAGGTCCTCGAGCTCGGAGACCCGCCGGTAGGGCACCACCATCAGGTGTCCGGGGTTATAGGGGTACAGGTTGAGCACGGCGTAGACGAGCTCGCCGCGTGCGACCACCAAACCGTCCTCGTCGGCGAGGTGCGGAATGTCGGTGAACGGCTGCTCGGTTTTGCCGTTGTCGCGCTTCAGCGGCGCTTCGGCCAGGTAGGTCATCCGGTACGGCGTCCACAACCGCTGCAGGTGATCTTGCTCGCCGACACCCCTGTCCAGGATGGCGTCGTCGGCACCCCGCTCGGCGGGTTCGCGATCACTCACGGTCACTCACCACTTGACACTTTCACGAGTTCGGCTGTGGGCACGGAGTTCTCGCGGTCGGCGATCCACTTCACGATCGCATCGACCGCGCTGTCGCGGGGCACGCCGTTGATCTGCGTGCGGTCACCGAAGCGGAAGCTGACCGCGCCGGCCTGCACGTCGCGGTCACCGGCCAGCAACATGAACGGCACCCGCTGGGCGGTGTGGTGCACGATCTTTTTGGCCATCCGGTCATCACTGGTGTCGACCTCCACCCGCACTCCATGCGATTTAAGCTGTGCGGCAACGCTTTCCAGGTATCCGACGTGTTCATCGGCGACCGGTATGCCCACCGCCTGCACCGGCGCCAGCCACGCCGGAAACGCCCCCGCATAGTGCTCGGTGAGAATGCCGAAAAACCGCTCGATCGAGCCGAAGAGCGCCCGGTGAATCAGCACCGGCCGCTGCCGCGACCCGTCGGACGCGGTGTATTCCAGCTCGAATCGGTCCGGCATGTTGAAGTCGAGCTGAATCGTCGACATCTGCCAGCTGCGGCCCAACGCGTCCTTGACCTGCACCGAGATTTTCGGCCCATAGAACGCCGCCCCGCCGGGGTCGGGAACGAAATGCAACCCGGAAGCCTCGGCGACCTCCCGCAGGACTTCGGTGGCCGCGTCCCACATCTCGTCGGAGCCCGAGTACTTCTCCGGGTCTTTGGTGGACAGCTCCAGGTAGAAGTCGTTGAGGCCGTAGTCGGCCAGCAGGTCCAGGACGAAGCGCAACAGCGAGGTCAGCTCGTCGCGCATCTGCTCTCGCGTGCAGTAGATGTGGGCGTCGTCCTGGGTCATGCCGCGCACCCGGGTCAGCCCGTGCACGACGCCCGACTTCTCGTAGCGGTACACGCTGCCGAACTCGAAGAGCCGCAACGGAAGTTCGCGATACGAGCGACCGCGCGATCGAAAGATGAGGTGGTGCATCGGGCAGTTCATCGGCTTGAGGTAGTAGTCCTGCCCGGGCTTGCGCACCGTGCCGTCCGCATTGAACTCCGCGTCGAGGTGCATCGGCGGGTACATGCCGTCGGCGTACCACTGAAGGTGGCCCGACGTGATGTAGAGCTGCTCTTTGGTGATGTGCGGGGTGTTGACGAACTCGTACCCGGCCTCGATGTGCTTGCGCCGCGAGTACTCCTCCAGCTCGCGACGAATGATGCCGCCCTTGGGATGGAAAACCGCAAGGCCCGAACCGATTTCGTCGGGGAAGCTGAACAGATCCAGCTCGCTGCCCAGCTTGCGATGGTCGCGGCGCTGCGCCTCTTCGATCAGCTCGAGGTAGGCGTCCAGCGCCTCCTGCGACTCCCAGGCGGTGCCGTAGATGCGTTGCAGGCTGGCGTTGCTCTGGTCGCCGCGCCAATAGGCGGCCGAGCTGCGGGTGAGCTTGAACGCCGGGATGTGCTTGGTGGTCGGGATGTGCGGGCCGCGGCACAGGTCGCCCCAAACCCGTTCCCGGGTACGGGGATTGAGATTGTCGTAGGCGGTGAGCTCGTCCCCGCCGATTTCCATGATGTCGGGGTCGCCGGACTTGTCGTCGACGAGCTCGAGCTTGTAGGGCTCGTCGGCCAGCTCGGCCCGCGCCGCGTCCTTGGACTCGTACACGCGCCGGTCGAAAAGTTGTCCCTCCTTGACGATCTGGCGCATCCGCTTTTCCAGCTTCGCCAAATCCTCCGGCGTGAACGGCTCCGTCACGTCGAAGTCGTAGTAGAACCCGTCGGTGATCGGCGGCCCGATGCCCAGTTTGGCGTGCGGGAACAGCTCCTGGACGGCCTGGGCCAGCACGTGCGCGGCCGAATGCCGGATGACGCTGCGGCCCTCGTCGGTGTTGGCCGCCACGGGGACCACGTCGGCGTCGCTGTCGGGCGTCCAACTCAAATCGCGCAGCTTTCCCGAATCATCGCGCACCACCACGACGGCGTCGGGCGTGCCCCGCCTCGGCAGCCCCGCCTCACCGACCGCGGCCGCCGCGGTGGTCCCGGCAGGCACCCGGATCGGGGCTTGCGGATTGGGCTCTGCGGCGGCGGTCATTGCGGCGGTCTCCAAGGCTCGATGGGTCGACGACCATGCTATCCGGGCGGTCTTTAGACAAGCAGGGCCGTCAACCAGCCGCGAAAAATCGAGGATCGTCGGGCGGATCCTAGGATCTTGCCAACCAGGCGAGCGCCGCGATCGTCAGCGCTTGAGTGCCGGTGTCAAGGGTGGGTTGGATGACCGGGGCGAACGTCGGGGCGTGGTTGACGGGGATATCCGCGGCCAGGCGGCCAGCTGAGTCGGCTTGTCGATAGCTGTCAGCATCGATTCCGCCGACGCCCCAATAGCTGTACGGAACACCGAGCGCGTCGGGAATGTCGCTGAAATCCTCGCTCGCGGTCTGCAGCGGAAGATCTCGTGCCCGATCACCGAAGAAGTTGTCGAACGCCGCGCGCACGCGCTCGGTGACCGTTGGATCGTTCTCGGTTGCCGGGAAATGCTCGAAGAGCTCGAAGTCGGGCTGCGCGGGGGACCCAGATGCCTCGCATTCGGCGGTGACGATCCGGCGGATCGCATCGAGGGCCCTGTCCCTGCTCTGCTCACTGTAGGTCCGCAGATTCAGTTCCAAGACGGCACGGTCGCCGATGATGTTGCTCTTGGCTCCCGACTCGACCCTGCCGATCGTCAACACCACGGGTTCAGTGGGTGCGACCTCGCGGGAGACCACGGTCTGCAGTCGGATCACGATCATGGCGGCAAGCACCACGGGATCGACGGTCGCTTGCGGCATCGATCCGTGTCCACCACGGCCATACACAGTGATCCGCATGCTGTCGGCACTCGCAAGGACAGGACCCGATCGCGTGCAGACTTGGCCGGCAGGAAACGGAAGGACGTGCTGCGCCAGGGCGGCGTCGACGTGGCCAACGAGCTCAGCGAGTCCGTCGGCCACCATCCGTCGTGCGCCATCGCCGAGTTCCTCGGCGGGCTGAAACAACGCGACCATGGTGCCCTGCCAGTGCGCCTGCGCGTCAGCGAGCAGCGCAGCGGCACCGAGCAGACAGGTCACATGGACGTCGTGTCCGCAGGCGTGCATCACCGGGACTTGGTTGCCGGACGTATCGGTGGTGGTGACGCGGCTGGCGTACGGGAGGCCAGTGGCTTCCCGCACAGGCAGCGCATCCATATCGGCGCGAAGCATCACGGTCGGACCGTCGCCGTTGCGCAAGATCCCGACGACTCCGGTGCCGCCGACGCCCTCGTGTACGTCGTAGCCGAAGCCCCGTAACCGATGGGCCACCGCTGCCGCAGTCTTGTGTTCTTGGTGCGACAGTTCCGGATGCTGATGGAGGTCGCGGTAGAACTTCTCCTGCCAAACCCGGACATCGGGCAGGTTCTCGAGCACCAGCGCTGAAGGCATCTCAGAGGTCATCGTTCACCTCCTTGGGGTTGTGGGTCTTGTGTATCACCGGCCGGGATCGACGCCCTGAGAAAAACCTGGCGGGCGACCATGCGTCGGCGGCGGGCAACATCCAACCGCGCCGCTGGGCCAGCCAGCACAATGCCGCCCCGGTCAGCGCTGCCACCAATAACCCTGGCGTGGGGCGGTTCTGAGAATCAAAGAGCACCACCACACCACTCGCAGCCAGCGCGCATGTGGCGTAAAGCGTGTTGCCGCCGAAGATTCCGGGCACCCGCCGCATCACGATGTCGCGCGCCGCGCCGCCGCCCACCGCCGAGATCGTTCCCAGCAGCAGCGCGGCCAACCAGCCGAGCCCCAACGCGAGCGTCTTGTGGGCGCCTGTCGCGGCCCAGCATCCCAGCGCCAGCGCGTCCACGATCGGCCATACCCAATTCCACACTCGGCCATCGACACGGAACACGAACGCTATCGCCGCTCCCGCCAGTGCGGTCAGCAGATAGGCGTAATCGGTGAGAGCAACCGGAGCGCCGTGCTGCAGCAGGGTGTCGCGGATGATGCCGCCGCCCAGGCCCGACAGCACTGCGAGCGCGGCGAAACCGACGGCATCCAATTCTTCCCTGCGGGCGACAACTCCACCCAACAGCGCGTTGCCGAACACGCCGGTCAGGTCCACTGCACGGAACAAGTCCGTCATCGTCAGCTCTACGATCGCCACCCGACCGGGGTACCCGCTCGGGGGCCGACCGCGCTCAGGGCTGGCCAGGTTTGAGCCGTACGAACAGCGCGTCGGCTTCGGTCAGCAACTGGTCGCCGTCGGTGAGGCGGCCCGATACGAAGATCTTGCGCCCGTCCACCCGGTCGATGCCCGCGTCGAACTGCAGTTCCTTTTCCACCGGAACGATGTGCCGGTAGTCGATCTTGAGATATGCGGTGCGTTGCCGCGGGTTGCCGGTGAGCACCGAGGCCGACAGCCCGAGGATGGAGTCGAACAACATGCCCAGCGCGCCGCCGTGCACCGCGCCGTTGCGTCCCAGATGGAACCGGGCGAAACGGGCCTGGCCATGGATCCTGCCGTCCGGGCCCTTGTGTGCCGACATCGGGATCGTCAGGATGTTGCCGCGCATCGGCAGGTCCATCCGCCGGCCCGACGGCGACGCCCATTCGTCGGCGTCGAACGGCGCCAGCAGCTCCGACGCCTTCTCCAACAAGTCAGCGGCCTCGCTGATCACCTCGTCGGGCGCGTCGGCGGCCCGGGCGTGGTCCTGCAACGAGCGCACGGCGTCGATGAACCTGCCGTAGTCGGGCCCGCCCTTGGTCGTCGGCTCCGGCGGGTTGAATCCGCCGCCGGGGTGTCGCTGGTGTTCGGCCACCACCACACCGTATTGCCCGGCGGACGGGCCTTCGCGCGGTGGTCAGACCGGCTGCTGCGCCCCGGCGGCCGACAACGTCTCGAACTCGTCGTCGGACAGCTCGATCTGAGCGGCGGCGACGTTCTCCTCCAGGTGCCCGACCTTGGACGTGCCCGGGATCGGCACCATCACCGGCGAGCGTTTCAGCAGCCACGCCAGCGCCAACTGGGAGGGTGACGCGCCGTGGTCGGCGGCGATGCGCTGCAGCGGGCCGTCGGGGGCGGCCAGCGGCCCGGCGGCCAGCGGAAACCACGGGATGAACCCGATGCCCTGTTTGGTCGCTTCGTCCAGCAGCGGCTCGGCGGCACGGGCGGTCAGGTTGTACATGTTCTGCACCGACACGATCTCGGTGACACGCAGGGACGTGTTCAGCTGATCGACATCGACCTCGGACAGGCCGATGTGCCGGATCTTGCCTTCGTTCTTCAGCGTGAGCAGCTCGCCCACCTGGTCCTCGAGCGGGAAGTTCGAGTCGATGCGGTGCAGCTGGAACAGGTCGATGGTGTCCACGCCCAGTCGGCGCAAGCTCATCTCGCATTCCTGACGCAGGTAGCTCGGATTGCCCAGCGGAATCCAGACATCCGGGCCGGTGCGCAGCAGCCCCGCCTTGGTGGCGATCACCAGACCGTCGTAGGGATGCAGCGCCTCGCGAATGATCTCCTCGGAGAAGTAGGGGCCGTAGGAGTCCGCGGTGTCGATGAAATTCACCCCGAGCTCGACGGCCCGGCGCAACACACGGACGCATTCGCCGCGGTCGTCGGGCGGACCCCACACGCCCTTCGCCGTCAGGCGCATGGCGCCGAAGCCGAGCCGGTTAACGGTCAGGTCGCCGCCGAAGGTGAATGTTCCGGATGCCCCTGCAACAGTTTTCGAGTTTTCTGCGGTCACATCTACCGACCGTACGCGCCGAATGCGGCGGCGCATCTCGGCGTGGCAAGCTGAGGACGTGGACCTGCGAGCGCTCGAGGAACTCCCCCTGACCTACGCAGAAGTGGGTGCGACGGCGTCTGGCGAACTCCCGGCCGGATACGACCATCAGCATGCCGAGCGCCAAATCGGCACGGGCGAGCAGCGTTTCGAGCAAGCGGCGGCGGCGGTCATGCGCTGGGGCATGCAGCGCGGGTCCGGGTTGAGGGTGCAGGCCAGCTCCGAAGTCGCCGTCGTCGACGCGGTGGTTGTCGTGAAGATGGGCTTTCTGCCTGCGCCCTGCCGCGTCGTCTACGTCGTCGACGAGCCCGACATCCGTGGCTTCGGCTACGGCACCCTGCCGGGCCACCCCGAGTCCGGCGAGGAACGGTTCGTGGTGCGTCGCGACCCGGTCACCTCGGCGGTGTACGCGGAGGTGTCGGCCTTCTCCCGGCCCGCGACCTGGTGGAGCAAGGCCGGCGGGCCGGTGGTGAAGCTGGGCCAGCGCCTCATCGCCAGGCGCTACCTTCGCGCGGTCTGATCGCTAACGCGCCGCGACGCCGACGGTGCCGCGGTGCACGCCCTGCGCCAGTCGGGCCAGCGCCACCGCGCCGACGAACAATCCGAAGTCGCGCAGCGCGACGTCGTAGAAGCCGGGCCCGGTGACCAGGTCGACGATGATGCCGATCAGCCATGCCGCGACCACCCAGGCGCCCAGCCTCGGGGCCACCGCCACCAGCACCCCGGCCACGATCTCGATGATGCCCACCAGGTACATGCACTGGTCGGCCGTCCCCGGCACCAGATCGTCGATCCATCCGGCCAGGTACATGCTCCAGTGGTGCGGGTGGGTCAGCAGGTTGAAGAACTTGTCGAGCCCCATCACGATCGGCGCGATCGTGAAGACCGCGCGAAGCGCGAGGTACGCCGAGTACGCGGGGTCTCTCAGCTGGTCGGCGAGGGCCGGCGTCGCGCTGACTTGTGCTGTGCTCATGGCTGCCTCCATCTCTAGCAGATAACAGTTTGAACGTTAAATTGGGTAGACTGTAGCGTCAAGCATTTTGTCTGTTAGAAATGGCGGTGGAATGGACGACGCGGACGACCTGCAGCGCGACGCCGCCGGCATCGGCGCGCTGGCCGACCCTGTGCGCCGGCAGCTGTATCGGTACGTGTGTGGCCAACCTGCGCCCGTGAGCCGTGACCAGGCGGCCGACGCCCTCGCAATTCCCCATCACCAGGTCAAGTTCCACCTGGACCGGCTCACCGCCGAGGGCCTGCTGGAGTCCGATTACGCGCGCCTGACGGGCCGCTCCGGCCCCGGCGCCGGACGCACCTCGAAGTTGTATCGCAGGGCCGGTCGCGACATCGCGGTCAGCCTGCCCCAGCGGGAGTACGAGTTGGCAGGGCGCCTGATGGCGACGGCGATCGCACGCTCGGCCGCTACCGGCGAGCCGGTCGCCGACATCCTGAACCGTGTCGCCCGCGAGTATGGCCACGAGATCGGTGCCACCTCCGTGGGGTCCGCGCCCCCGAAAGATGCCGCCGCCGCGCTGGAGCGCGCGGTCCGGGTACTGCGCCGATACGGCTACGAGCCGCGTTTTTTCGACGGTGAGGTCGAGCTCGCCAACTGCCCGTTCCACGCACTGGCGCAGGAGCAGACGGAGCTGGCCTGCAACATGAACCACGCGCTGGTCGCCGGTGTGGCCGACGCGTTCGCGCCGCACGGTCCCGACGCCCGGCTCTGCCCCGGCCGGGACCGGTGTTGCGTCGTGCTCACCGCCGGCGCCCGGTAGGGTCGTCGGGCGTCACGCCGGCCTTACGGCCGGTAGGCCTACCCGCCCCAGCGGGACAGCAATTCCTCGGCGCCCGTGCACATCTCGTCGATGACGTCGGCCACCGATGCGTCGTTGTGGATCATCCCGACGCCCTGACCGGCATCCACGGGCGCGATCCGGGTGTCGCCGGCGGCGATCGCGGCGGCCAGCTCGTCGCATGCCCCCGCGTCCAGCGCCTCCTCGTGACCCGTCCAGTGCTCGACGAAGTCGTTGGCCAACACCCGCGACGGGAACCGAGCGGGCCAGGGCAGCCCCTTGGCCACGTCGAAGACCCGGGTGACGGCGGTGTCGGTTCCGGTGGCCGTGACCAGGGCCCGACGGCCGGTGTCGCCGGTCAGCGCTTCCGGACACGCCGACAATCGGGTCCCCACCCACGCCCCGCTGGCCCCGGCGGCCAGCACCGCGGCCAGGCTGCGCGCCGAGGCGACCCCGCCGCCGGCCAGCACCGGCACCGAGACCGCGTCCAACACGGCATCCAGCAGCGGCAGCAGCCCCAGCTTGTCCTCGCCGTGCCCGCCGCCCTCGGACCCGCGCGCGACCAGGATGTCGACGCCGGCGTCGACGGCCTGCCGGGCCCCCGCGCTGTCGTAAACCTGTGTGACGGTGGGGATTCCGGCCTCATGCGCCTTGGCCACCCACGACCACTCGGTGCCGAAGCTGACCGACAACAGCGCGGGTCGGGCGGCCAGCGCGTCCTCGAGCAGTCCGGCCTCGTTGCGCATCACCCAGTCGACCATGCCGATACCGAACCGCCCGTCGACGTGCTGTAGCCGCTCGGCGAGTAGCGCTCTGGTCGCGACGCTGCCCATGCCGACCATGCCCAGACCGCCGGCCGCCGAGACGGCCGCGGCCAGGCGGCCACCGGCGACCCCACCCATCGGGGCGTTGACGATCGGGACCCGCAGACCGAAATTCCTGGACCAGGGCGTCGACAACATCGGCGGCTAATGCGCCGAGGGGATGGTCTTCAGCACCGTCAGCAAGACCACGGAATCCTCGACCGCGTGCAGGGCGTGCCGCTCGGCGGGAATCGCGACGTATTCACCGGCCTTGCCGTCCCAGGCGTCGCCGCTGGTGGTCAGGCGAACGTGGCCCTGCAGCACCTGCAGCGTCGCCTCGCCGGGGCTGTCGTGTTCGGACAGGTCGTGACCGGCCAGCAGGGCCAGCACCGTCTGGCGAAGCTCGTGGGTGTGACCGCCATGGATGGTGTGGGCGGCGCGTCCGCTGTGCGATTGCTTGGCCTCGGCGATCTTTTCGGACGAGAGGTCGGTCAGCGAGATCGAATCCATAGTGGGCCCTTCGAAGTTGCAAGGCCCGTACGGGCCTTGATGATTGGGAGTTAACCGCTCAGTAGCAGTATCCCCGCCACGATGAGGCCGATGACTTTGACCGTCTCCAGGGCGACGTAGGCGTAGTGCGCGCGGGAGCGCGGTCCATCCGATCCCGCGAGCACCTTATCGGCGCGACGGGTCAGTGCGGGACGCACCGCGACCAGCTGTATGCCCAGTGCGACCACGGCGACGGCGATCGCCACCGCGACGCCGATGCGGCTCGGACCGGAAACCACGATGGCCCCGATGACGAGGGCGAACACCACCTCGACGGTGTTGAGCGCGCGAAAGACCAGCCGGCCGATGCCGAGCCCGACCTGCAACGTCACGTTGGGGGCCCGAAATTTCAGCGGGGCTTCCAGGAAGGAGATGGCCAGCACCATGCCGAGCCAGATGAAATTCAGCGCAACGGCAATCGCTGCGCCGGTGCTCATTTGGCCGCGCCCTGCAGGGTCAAGTGGGCCAGGCACAGGTCCGGCTCGACGAAGGGGTCGAGCCGGTCCACCGAGACGGGCGCTCCCCAGGTCTCCATGGCTCCCTGCATGAGGCCGAGATGCACCGGGCAGACGACGCTCGCGGAGTTTTCGGCCAATTCCAGAAAGGGGCAGTGTCGCAAGCCAACCTGCTGCTCCCCGTCGCTGACCCGGCGCTCAGGGGCGAAGCCGAGTTCGTCGAGCACATCGATCAGCCGGGCGATGGCCCCTTCGGCGGTGTCGGGCGCCTGCGGCAACGGATGCAATTCGGCGTCGATCTTCTGCCCCCAGGCGCGGCCCGCGGCCAGGGCTTTGGGGCCGGGATCGCGCTCCGCGGCGAAGCCCATCGCCAGGACCTCGGCCAGCAGCCGGTAGTGCCGCGTTCCACCGCGATCCATCTGCCGGACCGCGCGGAACATCAGTGGTGGACGGCCCGGCCCCTTCCGATCCAGCTCGACATGCTCCACCTGGCCGTCAGCGACCAGGCTGTCGAGGTGGAAGCGGACGGTGTTGGGATGCACACCCAGCACGTCGGCGATTCCGGCGATGCTCATCGGATCCGGCGCGGCCCGCAGCAGCCGCAGCACGGCGCGCCGCCGGCCGGCCGATTCCCCGGTTGACGAGTCCTGGGATTTCTCGGATTTCTCGGATTTCAACGGACCCCTCCCAATCCTTGTCGTTCACGCCCCGTCTGAATGAGTGGCGCTGGGGTGGCCCGCCACCAGAGGTGTGTCGACACCGAGTGGACCGAGCTTGGCCGCCCCACCAGGGGACCCCAGCGGGGCGTCGCGACCCGGGAGTGTTTCGGCGAAGAACGCCTCGTTGTCGGCCAGGTAGGGTTTGAGATCCTCAGGCAGGTCATCTTCGTAGTAAATCGCTTCCACCGGACATACCGGTTCACACGCGCCGCAGTCGACGCATTCATCGGGATGAATGTAGAGGGCCCGGCCGCCTTCGTAAATGCAATCCACCGGGCATTCGTCGACGCAAGCGCGGTCCATCACATCGATGCATGGCTTCCCGATCACGTAGGTCATGGGCTAGAGTTTAC
The DNA here is from genome assembly GCF_059812385.1 of Mycobacterium sp. NGS58. Classification (NCBI taxonomy): domain Bacteria; kingdom Bacillati; phylum Actinomycetota; class Actinomycetes; order Mycobacteriales; family Mycobacteriaceae; genus Mycobacterium; species Mycobacterium sp. NGS58. The sequence goes on from NZ_JCALCO010000004.1 coordinate 226,462, forward strand.
ACAACATCACTTGTGAAAACTAGAGCGAAGGCCGGAGAACCCATGCCCGCCAAGGAACTTGACGTCCGCCAATTGCGCAAGCCGGACAAGCACCCGACCATCTTCGCGACCTATGCCGCGCTGAAAGTCGGCGAATCGTTCGTTCTGGTCAATAACCACGACCCCAAGCATCTCCACGACGAATTCGAGGCCGACTACCCGGGCGGCTATGACTGGGAGTATCTCGACAAAGGCCCCACCGTCTGGCGGATCAGGATCGGCAAACTCACCGACGCCCCTCCCCCGGTCCGTCACGCACATCTCGAGCTGGTCTTGGAGCCGCTGAAAAACTCTGCGCGGCAGGAGCTCTGATGGCACGACCACGAGCAGGTTCGGACCTTCCGCTACCGTCGTGCAACCGCGCCGACGACGCGGTCGCGGGACATTGGTTGCTGGCACGACTCGGCAAACGCGTGCTGCGCCCCGGCGGTGTCGAACTGACCCGCACCCTGATGTCCCACGCGAAGCTGAGCGGAGCCGACGTCGTCGAGCTGGCACCGGGCCTGGGCCGCACCGCCGCCGAGATCGTGGCCCGGGGACCGCGGTCCTACGTCGGAGCCGAGGGCGACCCCGACGCGGCCGACGTGGTGCGCCGCGTGCTCGGCGATCTCGGTGCGCAGAACGCAACCGTGAAGGTCGCGGACGCGGCCGCGACCGGGTTGCCCGACGCCAGCAGCGATGTCGTGATCGGAGAGGCGATGCTGAGCATGCAGGGTGACGCGGCCAAGGGGGCCATCGTCGCCGAAGCGGCGCGGGTGCTGCGGCCGGGCGGCCGCTACGCGATCCATGAGCTGGCCCTCACGCCGGACAACGTGCCGGACGAGATCAGCAGCGACATCCGGCAGGCGCTCGCCCGGGCGATCAAGGTGAACGCGCGTCCGCTGACGGTTGCGCAGTGGTCGAAACTGCTCGCCGAGCACGGACTGTTGGTCGATCAGGTGGCGACCGCGCCCATGGCCCTGCTGCAGCCGCGCCGGCTCGTCTCCGACGAAGGGTTCTTCGGCGCGCTGCGATTCGCCGCGAACGTGCTCGTGCACCGCGACGCCCGCAAGCGGGTCCTGACGATGCGCCGCACCTTCCACAAACATCGCAAGCGGCTCGCCGCGGTCGCCATCGTCGCCCACAAACCGGCGGCATCCGATTGACCGCCGCTGCGGCGCTTTGACCTTCGCCTTTGCCCCGGCGACGACTTTGGGCCCGTTCCGCAATCTGTGCGTGACGGTTTAGTTACGCCTCCTGATAAAACTTGGCTGCGGCAGTCGCGGGGAGAACAAAGGAGCTTGCCGGTTATGGGCGCAATCCCACCGTTGTTGACGGAGTCCGACCTCGATGCGTTGGCGTCGGATTTCCTGCAGTCGCATTACCTCGGATCCATCTACGCCGATTGGTCACCGGATCGACGGCTCGACACGTTCCTGCGGCGGCGCGGTCTCGCAAAGGTAGCCAACGACGGCGACCTATCCCACAACGTCTTAGAACGCATCATGGCCCGCGGCCGCGACACGCTGGCGCGGCACTGATCGGGCCAGCTGTCCCGTAGCACCAGGTAGGCGATCGGATGACCAAAGTTCTCAAAATATCGGCATTTCGCACGGCAGAAATACCGGCCGGTGCATTGGTACAGACGTACTATTGCGACTTAGAGCGGAACGCGCCGCCGGGGCCGGATGATTCGTTGAGGCCATCGGGGAGGGGACGATGATGAATTCACCGAAATGGATGATTCATTGGCCGCAGCGTAGGCCGACGGCCACGATCTACCAGTTGACCGACCGCCTCCACAGAGGACACATGGCTCGCGTGCCGGCACACCAGATCACGGCGACGGTGGCGGCATGGCTGGCCGACCTGGGTGCTGCCGACAGTCCACTGGTCGACGAACTCGAGCGCGCCGTCTGCGGCGGCGACTGGGCCGCCGCGCATGCGCTGGGCGAGTGCTTGTCCATCGAGATCGCGGTGGCCGACTAACGAAGTCGTCGTCCAGCAAAGCGTCTTCTTAATCGACATTATTGCTGGTTTTCATCAACAGTTTTGTTGACGTATATCGACGTGCCCAAAAGTAGCGGGCGTGTCCGACCTCCCGACACAAACGAAGTATCTGCAGGCCTCGCGGGGCCGGCGCGCGTCGCACTACGCCGGTGACGACCGCGAGCAGGCGATACTCGCCACCGCCGAACGGCTGTTGCAGGAAAGGCCACTGGGCGACTTTTCGGTCGACGACCTAGCAAAGGGCGCCGGGATATCGCGGCCCACCTTCTACTTTTATTTCCGATCGAAGAACGCGGTGCTCCTGTCGCTGCTCGATCAGATGAACAGCAAGGCGCAGGCCGCCCTGGGGGCGCTCGACGTCGTGTCCTCCGGGGACCCCGAGGCGATCTGGCGCGCGCGCATCGAATCGTTCTTCGAAGTGTCCGGATCGCACCCCGCGGTCGCCGTCGCGGGTGCGGCCGCCAAAGCGACCAATCCCGAGGTGCGGCAGCTGTGGTCCGCGCTGATGAGCAAGTGGATCTCCTACACCACCATCGCGATCACGGCCGAGCGCGGCCGCGGCGCCGCTCCCGACACCATCCCCGCCGCGGAGCTGTCCGTGGCGCTCAACATGCTCAGTGAGCGGATGATGGCCGCGACGTTCACCGCCGACGATCAGGCGATCCCCGAAGACCGCGCGATCGACACGCTGCTGCACATCTGGCTGGCGAGCATCTATCAGCGTTGAGCGAGCGCCCGCGCCGCGCGGCCCAGGCTCTCATCGATCAACTCCTTGGCGGCACCGAGGTAGGAAGACGACGGCTCTTTGCCCGCCAGCTCGGCGATCGCCCGCTGCTCCCCGCAAACGTCTGCGGCAGCCAAGTTCTCGGCCATCCGCTGCGCGTGCACGGTCAACCCCGCCAGCAACTCACCACATTCCGATCCCGCGACGACGGCGCGGCGGGCCAGCGTGCGCAGCGTGTCCCATTCGGCGTGCCATGCCCCGTCGGGCCGCTCGTCGTTGGCCAGCGCCGCCGCCGTGTGCAGCGTCGCGGCCAACGGCGGTGCCGCGACTGCTGCACGGCGGATCAGGATGGACAGCACCGGGTTTCGCTTGTGCGGCATCGACGACGAGCCGCCGCGGTCGGCGGTGACCGGCTCGCCGAGTTCGGCGATCTCCGGGCGGGCCAGGGTGACGATGTCGGAAGCGATGCGGCCCCACGCGTCGGTGCAGCCGACGAGGGCGTCGGCTGCCGCGGTCACGGGCGCGCGGGCGGTGTGCCACGCGGACCGGTCATGCAGGCCCAACGTAATTGCGGCGTTTCGCACGAGCCGCAGCGCGACGCCGGCCGCGTCGGTGGTGCCGGTGAGCAACGCCGCCAGTTCCGTGGGAGCGGCCAATGTGCCGGCGGCGCCGCCGATTTGGATCGGCATGGTCAGCGCGGCCATCCGCTCGAACGCGTCGACGATGCCGTCCAGCCAGCCGGCGGCCTTGACGCCGAAGGTGGTCGGTGCGGCGTGCTGGGTGAGGGTACGGGCCACCATCGGCGTACCCCGGTGTTCTGTCGCGAGGTCGGACAGGGTGGAAATCTGCCGTCTCAGCCCGGTCGTCAGGTCGTCGACGACAGCCCGCACGGCCAGCATCAGGCTGGTGTCCAGAACGTCCTGGCTGGTGAGCCCGCGGTGAATCCAAGGCGCGATGCGCGACTCGGCCCGCTGCCGCAACAGCTTCACCAGGGGAATGACCGGGTTGCCACCGTCCTCGGCGGCGACCGCGATCGACTCACAGTCGTTGTGCGTGACCAGGTTCCACAGGTCCGCCCCGGCGCAATCGGCGGGCGCCAGACCGGCGTCCGCCAGCGCGTCCAGCCACACACACTCCACGGCGATCATCGATCCCAGCAGTGTCTCGTCGGTCATGTGCTCACCGGCGCGATGGTCTCCGGGCCACAACAAATTGCTCATCGCGCGTCTCCGGAGTACGCCAGGAACACGGTCTCGGCCGGGCCCTGCAGGTGGATGTCGAAACGATAAACGGTGCCGTCGTTTTCGGGGGCGCACAGCAATGTGGGCCGGCGTTCGGGGGCGACGGTCGCTAGCAGCGGATCGGCGTGCGGCTCGCCGCCGGGCAGGTACGCCCGGGTGAACAGGCGGTCCAGCAGTCCCCTGGCGAGCAGGGTGAGCGCGAAGAACGGCGGCCGTCCCGCGATCGCCGATCCGGGGATCAGGGTGGTGAAGGAGTAGCTTCCGGCGGCGTCGGTCGCACAGCGTCCCCAGCCCGTGAACACCGTGGGATCGCGGCGCAGCGAACCGGCTTGGCGCGGAACGTCTCCCGCGTTGTCGGGTTGCCAAAGCTCCACCAGCGCATCCTCGACGGCGGCGCCCGCGCCGTCGTACACCGTGCCGTGCAGCCGGATTGCCTGCGGATGGCCGGGGTCGACCATCACGCTGTCGCCGGCAAACGGCAGCCCCAGGTCGAAGAAGGGACCGACGGTCTGCCCTGGCGTGCAAGCTGATTCAGTCATGTTCATGCTCGGTCGGGGTTCGTGCGCCGCCGGCCAACACGATGTCCCACCGATACCCTGTGGCGTACTCCGGCTCGGTGAGGTCGTGGTCGTAACGGGCGACCAGACGTTGGCGCGCGGCGGGATCGAGGATCGACTGAAAAATGGGGTCCAACTCGAACATCGGATCACCCGGAAAGTACATCTGGGTGACCAGTCGCTGCGTGAAAGCGGTTCCGAAGACGGAGAAATGGATGTGCGCCGGGCGCCAGGCATTGTGGTGGTTGCGCCACGGGTAGGGCCCGGGCTTGATGGTCAGAAAGTGGTAGGTGCCGTCCGGCCCGGTCAGGCAGCGGCCCGCGCCGGTGAAGTTCGGGTCGAGCGGCGCCGGGTGCTGGTCGCGCTGGTGCCGGTAGCGGCCGCCGGCGTTGGCCTGCCAGATCTCCACCAGCTGGCCCGTGACCGGCCGGCCGGATTCGTCGAGGACGCGACCTGCCACGACGACGCGCTCCCCGATCGGCTCGCCCGGATTGCCGGCCGTCAGGTCGGCATCGAGTTGGTCGACGTCCTGGTGGCCGAAGCACGGCGCCCAGCGTTCGACGCCTTCGGGGTCGACGACGACCAGCGGTTGCTGTGGATGACGCAGGATCGTGCTGCGGTACGGTGGATAGTCGAGGCGCGGCCGCTCGCCGCGCCCGACTCCCCCGGCCCGGTATTGCGCTGCGATGCGGGCGATCTCCGCCGTGATGTCACCCTGAGTAGCGACACGCTCGGGGTTCATGAGCCGTGACGCTACTCTCGGTGGCCCGCCGAATCCGGCAAGCGGGCGGTGTCGTCGCGCTCAGAGAGACCGCACCAGCGCCGCCCGCCCCTTGGTCCGCATCCTGTAGGTTGCCGAGCCGCGGTATTGCTCCATCCTCGCGGCCATCTTGTTGCCCAGCTCTTCGAGCTCCTCGTCGGTGATCTGCACCTCCGGCGGGGCGGGAATCATGTCGCGTTCCTCCTCGTCGGCGTGGGCTTCGAGCACCGTCTTGAAGGAGTTCCACTCGTCCTCGTAGCCCGGAGAGCTCTGCGGGGTCCGCAACAGCACCGAAAGCTGGTCGACCACTTGACGATGCTCGGCATGGGCGACCGCGATCAGCTTGCTGGCATCTTTGAGCGCCGGGTAGTACAGGTCGTCCTCGATGCGGAAGTGGATGTCGAGCTCGATCAGCAGGTCGTCGAAAAGCTCATGCCGCTCTTCGGAATTCACCGGCGCATCGCTGATCTTGCGGCCCAGCCCCTTGATCACGATGTGGTGTTCCTTGAGCACGTCGTAGGCGTTCAATTGGCTCCTCCTTTTGCGATTCCTGCCGCGCCGCCCGGAGCGTGCTGCCGCTCGCCGCGGACTTCGACCACTCCGTCGACCAATCGGGCCTCGTAGCACGGCAGCGGCGCTGCTGCCGGGCCGCGCACAACCTCCCCGGACTCCGCGGCGAACCATGAACCGTGCCACGGGCAGACCAGCCGGCCGCGGTCCATCCAACCGTCGGACATCGGCGCCGCCAGGTGCGGACAGAACTCGCCGTACGCCGCGACCTCACCGGGCTTGGTCTGGCAGACCACCAGGCCCACCCCGTCGACCTCCACGCGTACCGGCTTGCCGTTCAACGAACTCGCCGGCAGCACCGGCGTCCAGGTCGAGGTGCGCAGTCGTGGACCGGACTGATCAATGCCGATCCCGGATTCGAAGACCAGCGCCCCACCGAGGTAGCTGCCGGCGACCGTGATGCCGTAGCCGAGGGCGGTGAGCGCGATGCCGCGACCGTGGCGACCCTTGCGCCGGTCCCACCAGGACTGCATGTAGAGCGCGGTCGCAGCCGCGTTCACCAGGCCGTGCACCGCGCCGATCCGGCGGTCCTCCTCGTGGGTGTGCTGCCAGTCGGTGACGCCGGTGACGGCCGAGCCGAGGCTCGCCAGGATGCCCAGCCCGAGCGAGCGGGACGCGAATCGCGATGCGTCGACGACCGCGGACGTGGGCTGGCCCGGCAGCAGGCTGAGCGCGTCGAGTGCCACGGTCGTCCCGAGGGCGCCACTGGTCAGTGACGCCAGCGGCGGGTGCACCGGGTGGCCTAGCCAGACGCCGTTGAGCGCGTTGGCGACGGTGTTGCGGGCGCCGCCGAGCCCGTTGTAGGCGAAGCTGAGCACGTGTTCGAAGCGATAGCTCGGCCGGTCAAGCCATTCCTGGCGCCCGATAACGGCCAGAACCTTGGATCCGACCTGCTGCAATCGACCCCCTCGTGGCCGACCCACCATGGCACCAGTTCCTTCCTCAGATCAGCGGATAACGGCGGTTAATTACCGCAAAACTAACTATTTACCCCTTGTTCACTCCGCGCCCACGGATAAGGCGCGGGCGCCGTGACCCACCGTAGCCGCGCGCTTGCGCCGTGTAATTGTGTGCAACCTGTGAATTAGCACCAAGCATTCTTGGAGAAACCTGGTGGTCCGACTGCCAGGTGATTGACCGGCGCCGCCGAGTGCGGGATTCTACTGAGCGGAGAGTATTTCTGTAAGACAGAGAGATCGCAGAGGGGCCATGGCACACTGTCGCAGCGAGCTGGTCGGAGTTTTCGAGAACGTGCGCCGGGGGATGATCCCCGCGCACATCTACAACGACTCCGAGCTGTTCGCGTTGGAGAAGCAACGGCTGTTCAGCCGGGCGTGGACCTTCGTGGGACACGAGTCCGAGATCCCGCAGGACGGCGACTACGTGGTGCGTCGCGTGCTCGACGACTCGTTCATCATCACCCGCGACTCCCAGGGCACCGTGCGGGCCCTGTTCAACATGTGCCTGCATCGCGGAATGCAGGTGTGTCGCGCAGAGATGGGAAACGCCTCCAATTTCCGCTGCCCCTATCACGGCTGGACCTACCGCAACGACGGCCGGCTCACCGGGTTGCCGTTCCACCGCGAGGCCTACGGCGGCAACGAGGGCTTCCCCAAGGGCCAAACCCTGTTGCCCGCACCGAAATTCGGGAGCTACAACGGCCTGCTGTTCATCAGCATGGACGCGGGCGCCGAGCCGCTGGAAGATTTCCTCGGTGACTTCAAGTTCTATCTGGACTACTACACCAAGCAGAGCGCCGGCGGTGTCGAGGTGCGGGGGCCGCAGCGCTGGCGGATCAAGGCGAACTGGAAGATCGGTGCCGAGAACTTCGCCGGGGACATGTATCACACCCCGCACACCCATGCGTCGATCGTCGACATCGGGCTCTTCCGCGAACCGAAAGCCCAGAAGCGCAAGGACGGCGCCACCTATTGGGCGCACCGCGGCGGCGGAACCACCTACAAGCTCCCGCCGGGCGACTTCGACGAACGGATGCGCTACGTCGGCTATCCCGACGAGATGATCGGCAGAATCAAAGACTCCTGGACACCGCAACAGCAGCGGGTCGTCGGCGAGGACGGGTTCATGATCTCTGCCGCGACGTGCTTTCCCAACCTCAGCTTCGTGCACAACTGGCCCAAGGTGCGCGACGGCCACCAAGACGAGGTGCTGCCGTTCATCTCCATTCGGCTGTGGCAGCCGATCAGCGAGAGCGAAACCGAAGTGTGCTCGTGGTTCGCGGTGGACTCCGCGGCTCCCGCGCAGTACAAACAAGACTCGTACAAGGCGTACTTGATGTGCTTCGGGTCCTCCGGCATGTTCGAACAAGACGACGTGGAGAATTGGGTGTCGCTCACCACCACCGCGGGCGGTTCGATGGCGCGACGGCTGCTGCTGAACAGCCGGATGGGCCTGCTCGCCGACGACCGTCCCGTCATCGAAGCGTTGCCGCCCAGCGCTTTCCACGGACCGGGACGCGCCCAGGTCGGCTACAACGAGCACAACCAGCGAGCGCTGCTTAACATGTGGGCCGACTATCTGCAACGGGTGCCCGCATGAGAAAGCCGCTGCCGTTCAACGACAATCGGCATCTCGACGCACACCAATTCCTGGTTGACGAGGCATACCTGCTGGACGCCCAGCGGTATGAGGCGTGGCTGGACACGCTGACCGACGATGTCCGCTACGCCATGCCGGTGCGTGTCACGACCGCGCGTGGCGCCGGGTTCGACACCTCACCGGGCATGGACCATTTCGACGAGGACAAATACTCGCTGTCCCAGCGGGTGGCGCGGATGGGCACCGAGCACGTCTGGGCCGAGGACCCGCCGTCGCGACTGCGTCATTTCATCACCAACGTGCGCACCTTCGCCGGCGACGACGACATCCACCTGGTGGTCGAATCGGCCGAGTTGCTGTTCCGCAGCCGGGGCGATGTCAACGACAGCGCCCTGATGTCATGCGGACGCGAGGACGTGTTGCGCCGGTGCGACGACCGCTGGAAGCTCGCCCGCCGCACGATCATTGCCGACGAGTCGGTGCTACGGATGCAGAACCTGGCGGTGTTCCTATGAACGACGAACTACAGCGGCTGCTCGACGGCGCGATCGGCGAACCCATCAGCGTGGCAAACGAATTCACCGAGGTCGTGGTGCGCCGGGTCGACACCCGCAACGGATCGCGCCTGCTGATCAGCGCGCCCAGATCCGGGCAGTGGATCACCCTGGACGCGCTCGAGGTCGAGGCATTGACATGGCAGAACCCCCGTACGCTGGCCGCCATGGTCGGCAACTCCCATGCGCCCCTGCTGCCCGATGAGAGCGAACTCCAGCCGTGACCGGCTGGCTGGAGGGCAAGCGCGCGCTGGTGGTGGGCGCCGGTTCCGGGATCGGTCGTGCCGTGGTGGCGGCCTTCGGCGCTGAGGGTGCGAACACCGCTGTGCTGGAACGCGATCCACACAAGTGTGATGCGTTGCGGCAACAGCTCCCTGCGGTGCCGGTGGTCGAGGGCGACGCCACCACCCGCGAGGCCAACGACCGCGCCGTGGCCGCAGCGGTGGACGCCTTCGGCGGACTGGACACCCTGGTCAACTGCGTCGGGGTCTTCGACTTCTACCGGGGGGTGGTCGACATCGACGCCGACTCCTTACCCGACGCGTTCGACGAGATGTTTCGCACCAACGTGCTCAGCCATCTGCAGTCGGTCAAGGCGGCGATCCCGGCGCTGCGAAGCGCGAGCGGTTCCTCGATAGTGCTGACCGAGTCCGCATCATCGTTCTATCCCGGACGCGGTGGCGTGCTCTACGTGTCCTCGAAATTCGCGGTGCGCGGGCTGGTCTCGGCGTTGGCCCACGAACTGGCCCCGGACATCCGGGTCAACGGCGTGGCGCCCGGCGGCACGCTCAACACCGACCTGCGCGGCCTGTCCAGCCTGGGGCTGGGTGAAACCCGCCTGGACGACAGCCCGGACCGGACGCGCGACGTCACCGCGCGCACGCCCCTGCACGTCGCGCTCACCGGCGAGGATCACGCGTGGAGTTACGTGTTCCTCGCGTCCCAGCGGTCCCGCGGAATCACCGGCGAAACCGTGCGGCCCGACGGCGGATTCGGATTGGGCGCGCCGCGATGACGGACCTGGATCAACAGCGAGCTCTGGTGGCGCAGGGTTGCCGCGTCGCGGCGGCCCGCGGCCTGGTCGACGGCATCCTCGGCCACCTGAGCCTGCGGGTCGGCGACGGGCGCCTGCTGGTGCGCTGTCGAAGCGACACCGACACCGGGGTGGCATTCACCCGGCCCAGCGATATCCGGCTGGTCGCCTTCGACGGCACCGCCGGTGCCCCGGGGGAACTCGACGGGTATCGCGTGCCCAACGAACTGCCGATCCACGTCGAGACGATGCTGGCCGACCCCGGACATGTCGCCGTCGCGCACCTGCATCCACCGGACGTGGTCGCCGCCGATCTGGCCGGAATCACGATCCGGTCCATCTACGGCGCCTATGACATTCCCGGCGCCTGGCTGGCGCGCGGCGGTGTTCCCGTCTACGAACGCGCTGTGCTGATCCGGAATTCGCGGCTGGGTAAGGAGATGGTGGCGGCGATGCGCGACCGGCCGGTGGTGATTTGCCGCGGACACGGCATCACCAGCGCCGCAGCCACGGTGCCGCAGGCGGTGCTGCAGGCGATCAGCCTCGAGGCGCTGGCGCGGATGTCATTGCGGGTGGCCGCGGCCGGCGGCACGCTGCGTGATATCGATGACGCGGATTGGGATGACCTGCCGGACTTGGGGTCTGGGTTCACCGCCGAGGCGGCCTGGCGCCACGAGGTGGCACGGCTTGGCGAACTCTAGCCGAGCTGATCGCCAATCTCCTTGGCGGCCGCGACAAGTGCGGCGGCCACCGCGGGATACCGGGAGGACTCCAGCCGATTCTGCGGCGCGGCGGCGTTGAGCGCGAGCCGAAGCCCTGGCGCGCGCGTCGGAATCGGCACGGCGACCGAGGCGACGCCTTCCTCGCTCTCCTCCCGATTGGTGGCGTAGCCGCGCTCGCGGATGCGGGCAAGCTCGGCCTCCAACTCGGTTCGGCTGCCGATCGAGTGCGAGGTGATGCGCTTCAGCTGCTCGCGCGGAAACAACGCACGCAATTCCGGTTGCGGCAATTGAGCCAGCATGACCTTGCCCGTGGAGGTGCAATGGGCCGGCAAGGCGCGGCCCAGCCGTGACGCCACCCGCACGGCGGCCGGCCCCTCGACGGCGGCGACGAAGCGGACGCTGGACCCGTCCAGCATGCCGATGTGCACGGTTTCACGCAGTTGTTCGCTGAGTCCGCGCATGACGGGAGCGGCGGACCGCGCAATGTCGATGCGGCCGAAGATCGCGAACGCCACCCCGGTCAGCGACGGACCGGGTAGGTACGCCTTGGACACCGGGTCCTGGCGAACGAAGCCGCGATAAGCCAGCATCGCCAGCAACCGATGCGCGGTCGACGACGCCACGCCCAGATAACGGGTCGCCTCGCTCAAGCGGATCTGGGGCCGTTCACCCAACAGCAGCAACAGCTTGAGCGCGTTGTCGACCGACTCGATCGGATACTGAGGCGCAAGCGAATCGTCGCCGGGCACCACCGCGGCGTCCTCGGCATCCGGCTGACGCTTGTGTGGCATGGATCCACGGTAACCAGTAATGGGCGTGGCTTCGGTTATTCTCGGCATCGTGAGCGGGGCTATTCACGCTGGATACCGCCGTTACGTCGCCATCGGTGACAGCCAGACCGAGGGCCTGTGGGACGGTGACGACACCGTCGGCCTGCTCGGGTTCGCCGACCGGCTCGCGGTGATGGTCGAGTCGGTCTATCCCGGCCTGCAATACGCCAACCTCGCGATCCGCGGAAAGCGGATCAGCCACGTGCTCGCCGAGCAGCTCCCGCAGGCACTGGCGATGAGGCCCGATCTGATCACCGTCTGCGCAGGGATGAACGACGTCATCCAGCCCGGACGATCCTTTACCCCCGCGTTGGCAGACCTGGAGCACATCTACGCCGCGCTGGCCGATTCGGGCGCGACGGTGGTGACGACGACCTTCCCGAACGTCGCCCAGTTCCTCCCGCTCGGACGGCTGGTGGCGGGGCGGCTCACCCGCATCAACGGGGTCATCAGCGCGGCGGCCGATCGTTACGGCTTCCGGCTGGTCGACTTGTACAACGCGCCCTCGATGCGCGAGTTGGACACCTGGGCCATCGATCGGGTGCACGCTTCGAGCAAGGGCCACATGCTGTTCGCCGCCGCGGCCGCCGAGGCGCTCAATTTGCCTGACACCAACCATGATTGGGCACTCTGCGGCCTCACTCCCACCCAGCGTTCCTTCGCGGCCGGCACGTACGAGCAGCTGCGCTGGACGCGGGAGAGCTTCTTCCCGTGGATCTGGCGCCGGCTGCGCGGCCTGTCGTCGTACGACGGGCGCGAGCCCAAACGTCCGCGCCTGGAGGGGCTGGCCACCCCGAGCGAATTCAAGCGCACCGTCCCGGATCCGCGGTCGGTCAGGCATCCTTGACCCATGAATTTGGAGCCCCTGCTGCACTCGATTCCGCCGATCACGGTCTATCTGGTGGTCGGCGGCGTGGTGGGGATCGAGAGCCTGGGCATCCCCCTGCCGGGCGAGATCGTGCTGGTCACCGCGGCGCTGATGTCGTCGCACCATGACCTGGCCGTCAATCCGCTCGGGGTCGGTGTCGCCGCTGTGATTGGCGCGGTGATCGGCGATTCGATCGGTTACGCGATCGGACGCCGATTCGGCATGCCGCTCTTCGACCGGCTCGGCCGGCGCTTCCCGAAACATTTCGGTCCCGGCCACGTCGCGCTTGCCGAAAAGCTGTTCAATCGCTGGGGTGTTCGCGCCGTCTTCCTCGGCCGGTTCATCGCGCTCCTACGCATCTTGGCCGGCCCGCTGGCGGGGGCGCTGAAGATGCACTATCCCCGGTTCCTGGCCGCCAACGTGTCGGGCGCCGTCTGCTGGGCGGGCGGTACGACCGCGCTGGTGTATTACGCCGGAATCGCAGCCGAACGCTGGCTGGAACGCTTCTCCTGGATCGGCCTGGTGGTCGCCGTCGTGGGCGGACTGGCTGCCGCGATCCTGTTGCGGGAACGCACATCCCGAATGATCGCGGAATTGGAGGCCGAGCATTACCGCAAGACCGGCGCAGGCGCATCCGACCACGTCTGAGTACACGGCCGCACCGGGGTCGTTGGCCGGCACAGGCGGCCGACGTTCGTCGATCAACAGCGCGGATCCAGAACGCTGCGCTTCGGCGCGGCCAGCACCAGGCCGTTCTCACGCTGCCACGCCAGCGGCTGAACGACTCAAACGCCGAGGTCAGAAACGTGCGCGAGGCAACGCGGTGGGTTGCTTTCCACGGGTGTTTTTCACACAGGACTTAACGCACTCTTAGACCCCCGCCGGTAGACATACCGCCCTGTATCGTTATAGAAAAGAGATTCCAGTAGGCGAACGGTCTGTCTTCAGACATTAGGACGGGCATCCATCGGGGCGTTTCGGCGCCTGTCGATCAGGGGGTCCACCACCATGAATTTTGTCGTTGAAGCGATGCCCACCAGTCATTTGACGCTCAGCACACGACTCGTCTACGAACTCGGCGACCCCAACTCCACGCTGCGGGCGACCGCTGATCGCAGCGGCCCGTCCGTGGTGATCTATGCCGGGGGCGAGGTCGACGCCTGCAACGAGGACACCTGGCGCCATTTGGTGGCCGAGGCGGCCAGCGGCGTCACCGCGCCCGGCCACTTCGTGGTCGACGTCACCGGTCTCGACTTCATGGGCTGCTGCGCGTTCGAGGCGCTGGCCGACGAGGCCAAGAGCTGCCGGAAACGCGGCATCGATCTACGCCTGGTGAGCTCAGCACCGATCGTCGCGCGCATTGTCGACGCTTGCGGTCTCGGCAGCGTCCTGCCGACCTACCCGACCGTTGACTCCGCCCTGTCGGCGGTCGCCCGCTGGTAGTGCCTCGGGCCGTAACCGGCTCATGGACGACCATCCCACGTTTGGTGCCGAGGAAGAATTCCTCCTCGTCGACCCACAAACCGGCGAGCCCGCCCCGCAGAACGCCGCGGTCGCCGCGGCGGCCGAGCGGCGAGGCGTCAAGCTGCAGCTCGAGCTGAGCAGTTGCCAGGTGGAGACCACCTCGCAGGTCGCCCCCACCAGCGCCGAACTCGGCGAGGAGTTGGGCCGGCTGCGGCGCACCGCGGCGCAGGCCGCCGAGGCCGCAGGCGTCCTGCTGCTGGCCTGCGGGCTCCCGCCGACGACACCGCACGAATTTCCCGTCACCGATACCCCGCGCTACCGCAAGATCGGCGAAGAGTTCGGAATGGTCGCACACGAGCAGGGCATCTGCGGATGCCACGTGCATGTGCAGGTGCCCGACCGCGCAGCCGCCATTCACGTCAGCAATTGGCTGCGGCCGTGGCTGCCGTCTTTCCTTGCGCTGTCCGCGAATTCGCGGGTGTACCGCAACGCGGACAGCAGCTACGCGAGCTGGCGCAGCGTGCTGTGGCGGCGCTGGCCCGCCGCTGGAGCGCCCCCATTCTTCGCTTCACCCGAGGATTACGACGACGCGGTGCGCATGTTGGTCGACACCGGGGTGATCCTGGACAAGGACATGATCTATTGGGACGTACGCCCTTCGGCGGATTTCCCGACGGTGGAGGTCCGGGTCGCCGACGTGCCGGCCACCGTCGCCGAGACCGTGCTGCTTGCCACGCTGATCAGGGCCGCGGTGATGACCGCGCTCGACTCACCCGATGACGCCCGGCGGCTGCCACCCGGTGCGCTACGCGCCGCATACTGGAAGGCCGCGCACGACGGATTGTCCGGCAGCACTTTGGATCTGATCCACGGCCGCGGTGCGGTACCGGCGGCCGAGCAATTGAAGGCGCTGGTGCGGCGGGTGCGCCCCGCGCTGGACTCTCTAGGCGAGTATGACCGGGTCATCGGCGAACTCGATCGCATCGTCTCCGACGGTAACGGGGCGATGCGTCAGCTACGCGCATGGCGCAAACGCGGCGAGGCGCGCGACGTCATCGCCGAAGCCGCTACGGCCACGCTCAGCTGACGCATGCCTTCAGCGGGTCAATCCCGTTGCCGCACCTGGCCTCTCGTCAGGCCACGGCGAGCAGGCGATACAGCCCGATCAGACCCACCACCACGATGACGGCACGCAGCGCGTTGCCCGACAACCGGCGTCCGTAACGCGCCCCGAGCAGTCCGCCGATCAGCGAGCCCGCCGCGATCAGGCCGGCGGCCGGCCAGCTGATGCGGTCGAATGCCACCGCCGTATAGGCAACGGCGGCAACCACATTCACCACCAGGGCCAACAGGTTTTTGGCCGCGTTCATCCGCTGCACCGACTCCGGCAGCAGGGCGCCCATCAGGCCGACCAACAGGATGCCTTGCGCCGCGGTGAAATAGCCGCCGTATACGCCGACGGCGAATGTGCCGAATACCAACGTTGCCATTCGGCGCGGGCTGACGTGTTCGGGTGATCGTCCCGCCTCTCCCGCGCAAGCGGGTGGGGGTCCCTCCCTCTGGGGGCGTGCCCCCACTGCGCGCCGGGTCGTCCACGCCTGGATCCGCGGCCCGATCACCACCAGCACGAGTGCCAGGACCAGCAACACCGGCACGATCTCCGCGAACACCTTCTCGGGCAGATGCAGCAGCAGATAGGCGCCCACCACCGCGCCGGCCAGCGATGCCGGGAGCTGCCACCGCAGCCGATCCCATTGACCACGCAGCTCGGCGCGATAGCCCCAGGTGCCCGAGAGGCTGCCGGCGACCAGGCCCGTCGCGTTCGACATAGTGGCCGTCACCGGCGGATAGCCGAGCGCCACCAGGGTCGGGAAGGTGATCAGGGTGCCGGACCCGACCAGCGCGTTGATCGCACCAGCGCCTAGCCCGGCCAGGCATATGAGGAACATCTGAAAGGGCGACACCGAAGAAAAACCTTAGCGTGTCGCGGATTTCGGTGCGACGCGACGGTCGCCCCGGACGATCCCCGGTCAGGCCGGCGGGGCTTCGGCGCCGCGTTCCACGCCGGTTCGCAGCTTGACCGAGGCCGAATAGGCCAGCGTCCGGAAGTGCAGTACCGGATCGTCGGAGGGCTCGATGCCATCGGTGACGCGCATCGGGTCGAACACCACGATGTCGCCGCCGTGCTCCCGCTCGGTGTCCAGGCCGGTGATCGCCAGCGTGCCGACGGTGACGATCTGTGTGCTCTGCCAGGCCGCCGACGGGTCCACCGTCGAATCGGTGGGCCCGGCGATCTGCACCCGGAAGTCGAACCGCACCGGCTCCCCGTCCAGCCGCCGCTTGAGCTCATCGGTCAGGAAGTCCCGCTCCTTCTCGCCGACGTCCGAACCCGACAGGTATTCCTCGGATGCGGTCGGAACCAGGTGATAGCGAACGAATCTGGCGCTGCCGTCGGCGGCGATCCAGCGGAAGGCGTGCAAACCGTGGTACTCGGTGGTGGCGTAGCTGGACGGGATGCGGTTCGCCTCCCGCAGGATGGGCAGCGCGCCGAGCAGCCCCGGATGGAAGAGCAGGTGTTTGGCCAGGCGCAGCGGCGTCGTGAGGCCCGGCCGCATCGCCTTGAGCAGATCGATGAAGCCGTCCGGTGTGCTGGAGACGAACAGCCGGGCGGTCTGCGCCGAGACGTCGGTGGTGGAGCCGTCGGGGAGGGTGAACTTCACCGCCATGCCGCGGACTCCGGGTGCGCCGTCGCGCTGCTGGGGGTTGCCGGAGCCGTTGGAGAAGCGGATCAGCGCAGGCACGGCCGAGCCGTCGAGATGCTCTGCGCGCGAGAGCATGCGCGCGTCGGGGGTCGCGGTGAAGGTGCCGCGATACAGGGTGCCCTTGGCGTGCAGGGCGCGGCACCCGGGCTGGGCTCCCCCGGCGCCCCGGATCGCCTCGATCGCCTCGTCAGGAGTAAGTCCACCGCTCATGGACGAATCTTAGTTGGATCAGTCGGGAAAGCCGAAGAGTTCGACGACACCGTGATCACGGCCGGCCGTGTAACCGCCGTCGACGGCGAGCGCCTGGCCGCTGACGAACGAGGCGTCGGGAGACAGCAGAAAGGCGGCCATGGCGGCGATCTCTTCGGGCTGCCCCAGCCGCCGCAGGGCGTGTTCCTTGGTGATGGAGGCCAGCGGGCCCTCCATCCCAGGGATGCTGAACACGCTGCGCGCCATGGGCGTTTCGATGAAGCCGGGGCAGATGACATTGGCCCGGATGCCGCTGGGCCCGTAGTCGAGCGCGATGTTCTTCGTGAGCAGCACGACGCCGCCCTTGGCCGCGTTGTACGAGCTGCCGCCCGCGGTGCCCTCGAGACCCTCGACGCTGGCGACCGTCACGATCGAGCCCCGTTCACCGTCGGCCCGGGGTTGTTCGATCATCCTGGCCAGGGCGGCCTTGGCCACCAGGAAGGTGCCGGTGAGGTTGATGCCGATCACCCGGTCCCATTCGGTGCGGTCGAGCAGGTGCACCGGGCCTCCCCCGGCGACACCGGCGGCGTGGAAGAGGCCGTCGAGGCGGCCCGGCAGGGCGGCCAGCACCTTGTCGATGGCGGCTTCGTCGGTCACGTCGGCGGGCACGAAGGTGAACCTCGGGCCCAGGTCGTCGGGCGGGGCGGCCAGGTCGGCGCCGACCACGCTGCCGCCCTCGGCCAAGAGTCGCCGCGCGGTGGCCAGCCCGATTCCCGACGCGGCGCCGGTCACGACGAAGGTGCGGGAACGGGCGCGCTCGGGGTTCACCATGTCGGATCCTTGGTCTGGTCGGGCGGTCGGCCCCGTCATGGTGACACACCACCCGGTAACAGGTGTCCAGATGTCGGATTTCACATCGAAACGGTTCGCGCCCTTGGCTTTACACGCGCCATCGAACCCACCTTGGACATTACCGCCGCCGCTGGAGGACGATATGCCCACGGGCGAATGTCGCAGCGCCCGACGGCCTTAGGAAGAATGATGTCAGTCACTCAGTCTCAAACACCTTCCCGCCGGGCCGGCAGGCGGGCACCGTCGTTGAGCGCGGCCGCCGTGATCGCCGTGGTCGTCCTGGCCTGCTCCGCCAACCGGGCCGAACGCACCGCGGCGGTGGCGCTGGCCTCCGGCGACGCGATCGCCATCGCGCAGGGCGTCTCGGTCACCCCCGCACCCGGTTGGACGGTCGGAAACCGCGGGCCGAACTGGGTGGCGCTGAACAACGCCGACACCAGCGCGCAGCTGCGGATCACGGTCAAGCCGGCGGGCGGCACCGATGCCGCCGGGCTCCTGCAGGCCGACATCGACCAATTCACCAGCGGCGCCTCGGCCATCCTGACCGATGTGAACCGGCTGAACCCGCCGCACACCAAGCCGCTGCCCGGCGTCAACTTTCAGCAGGAAGCCTCCGTCAACTACACCGCGACGGTGGTGCACCCGCAGGGCGCGATTCCGGTGATCGGCACCTTCACCGAGCTGTTGAACACCTCGAACGGCCGATCGGCGTTCATCGACTTTCGGCAGGACAGCAGCGCGACCACCCAGGCCGCCGGCGACGGCGGAATGATGATCGGCTCCATGGAGTGAGGCGTTAGCCACCTGCGCGGTCGGGGGTCGGCGTCGCGTGCGTGGAACCGACCGCGTATTACAAACTGGAACAAACCGAACGCGGAGGGGTTAATGCCACCAGCCGACACGACGACCGGCAGGGCGGAGACGCTGGCCGGCATCGTCGAAAGCCACGCGCAGCGTCGGCCCGACGCGATCGCCATTCGGTTCGGCGAACGCCAGTGGTCCTGGACCGAGTGGAGCTCGCGGATTCGTCGCGCGGCCGGGGCGCTCCGCGCCGCGGGCCTCGAACCGGGAGACTGCGTGGCCTTCCTGGACAAAAACCACCCCGCCTGCCTCGAAGTGCTCATCGCCGGGGCCTCCATCGGCGTTGTTACCACCGTCGTCAACTGGCGGGTGATCGGCGACGAACTCGTCCACGTCCTGGCCGACAGCGGTGCCCGCGTGCTGCTGGTCGGCGCCGAGCTGCGTGGCGCGGCCGAGGCGGCGGCCGAACAGGTACCGGGCGTGAACCGCATCATCGAGATCGGCGACGAGTACGAATCACTGCTCGCCGCGGCGGCACCGACGCGACCCGATCCGGGCGTCGACGAAAACGAGACGGCGTTGGTGATCTACAGCTCCGGTACCACCGGACGCCCCAAGGGCGTGCTGCTCAGTCAACGTGCACTGGTCAATCACGCATCGAACCTGGCCCCGGCGTTCCCGTTCGCGGAGGGCGACGCGAACCTGGTGGCCATGCCGCTGTTCCACGTCGGAGGAATCGGCTACGCGCTGTTCGGGATCCGCTCCGGCGCACCGACCTTGATGACCCGCGAACCCGACGCCGCCACGCTGATCGGCGCTGTGCGCGCCGGGGCCACCCACGCGTTCTTCGTCCCGCCGGTGATCGCCCGGTTCCTGGACGCGGGTGAGGCGGCGACCGCGGCCATCGCCGGCCTGCGTTACATCGTGTACGGCGCCGCACCGATGCCGCTGCCGTTGCTGTATCGCGCGCTGTCCACCTGGCCCGACACGAGATTCGTGCAGGTGTACGGGCAGACGGAACTGTGCGGCGCGGTCACCGCGCTGTCCGACGACGATCACCGCGATGCCGGGCGGCCCGAGCTGCAGCTGGCGGCGGGAAAGGCGGTGTTGGGCTGCGAGATTCGCGTCGTCGATCCCGAGACCGGAAGCACGTTACCGCCAGGAGAATCCGGCGAGGTGTGGGTGCGCAGCAACCAGAACATGACCGGCTATCTCAACCGCCCGGAGGCGACCGCCGAAACCATCACCGCCGACGACTGGGTGCGCACCGGCGACATCGGGCGCCTGGACACCGACGGTTATGTCTACATCGAAGACCGCATCAAGGACATGATCATCACCGGCGGCGAGAACGTGTACGGCCCCGAGGTGGAGAGCGTGCTCATCGAGCATCCCGCCGTCGAGGACGCCGCGGTGATCGGTGTGCCCGACGACTTCTGGGGCGAATCGGTCAAGGCGATCGTGGTGGCCGACAAAGACGTCGACGCGAAAGACATCATCGAGTTCTGCCGACAGCACCTGGCCGGCTTCAAATGCCCGCGCACCGTCGACTTCCTGCCCGAACTACCCCGCAACGCGAGCGGCAAGATCCTGAAAGCTCAGTTGCGGGAACCCTTTTGGCGCGACAGGGCGCGCGGCATATGAGGACTCGCGTGGACGTGGCGGCCGAACTGCCGGGCGCGGAAGTGCCAAAGGTTGCGCCCCACGGTGAGACTTCGCCTACCGGCGATCGCGCCTGAAAGTCCACGTTTAGGCGTCATGCGCCCGGCGCCTGGGCCTACCATCACATACGCCGAGCAAACAACGCTGACGCGCGGAAACGAGGATAGGGGCTCGATGGCCCACGATACGAAGGCTGCCCTGCCGTCGGGAGTCGTCACGTTCTTGTTCACCGATATAGAGGGGTCGACTCGACGCTGGGAAGCCGACGCGCCGGCGATGCGCGCGGCGCTGGAGAATCATGACCGGGCGCTGCGTGAGGCAGTGGAACGTCATCGGGGCCGGTTGTTCAAGCACACGGGTGACGGCGTGTGCGCGGCGTTCGAGTCACCGCGCGACGCGGTGGACGCCGCGGTGGCCGCCCAACGCGCATTGGAGCTACCGGTGCGGATGGGGATGGCCACCGGCGAGGCCGAGCACCGCGACGGTGACTATTTCGGCTCCGTGCTCAACCGGGCGGCGAGAGTCATGGCGTGCGGCCATGGTGGCCAAATTCTGCTCGACGACGTTACGGCGGGTCTGGTGAGCGGCGTCGAGCTCGAGGATTTGGGGTCACGGCGGTTGCGGGATCTCGCCAAACCGGTGCAGATCGCTCAGGTACGGGCCGATGGCCTTCGCGCCGATTTCCCGCCCTTGAAAACCGCAGACCCCGCGGTGGGCAACTTGCGCCGCCAGACCACAAGTTTCGTGGGGCGTGCGGCGGCACTGGTCGAGGTGCAGCAGGCGCTCGGCCGTCACCGGCTGGTGACGCTGACCGGCGTTGGGGGCGTGGGCAAGACGCGGTTGGCCATGGAGGTCGCAGCGAATAGCGCGAGCAACTTTCCCGACGGGGTATGGGTGGTCGAGCTGGCGGCCGTCGGTGATCCGGCCGCCGTTCCCGACGCCGTCGCCGCGGTTCTGGGCATCACTCAGCAGCAGGGCATGAGCGTGGCCGAGAGCGTGGCCGCCGCCCTGGAGGGCCGGTCGCGCATGCTCGTGTTCGACAATTGCGAACACGTCGTCGACGCGGCGGCCGACATCATCGAATCGATCCTGTCCCGCTCGGCGACTGTGCGCATCCTTGCCACCAGCCGGCAGGGCCTGCGGCTTGCGGACGAACAACTATGGCCCGTCCCGTCATTGGACATCCAGCGTGGCGTGGACTCCAGCGCCGTGGAGTTGTTCGTCCAGCGCGCCACAGCGCTCGCCTCCGAAACGGACCTCACCACGCCGCAACAGGCTGACGCCGTCATCGAAATCTGCCGGCGGCTCGACGGCATTCCGCTGGCGATCGAGCTGGCCGCATCGCGGGTGATCTCGATGACCGTGAGCGAACTGCGCGACCGGCTCGACGATAGGTTCCGGCTGCTTGTCGGCCCGGGCCGCGGGTCCGAGCGCCATCAGACGTTGCGCCACGCGGTGCAGTGGTCCTACGACTTGCTGACCGACACCGAAAAGTCCTTGTTGGCAAAGTGTTCGGTGTTCGCCGGTGGGTTCGACCTCGATGGAGCCCGTTTCATCGCCGGATCCGCAGACGAGCTTGCTACCGTGGACTTACTGGACGGCCTGGTGCGCAAGTCGCTGGTAGTTGCCGACAAGACATCGTCGCGAACCCGGTTTTCGATGCTGGAGACGATCCGCCAATTCGGCGAAGAGCAACTTGCGGCCCGCGACGAGATCGATGAGGTTCGGACCGCTCACGCCCGATATTTCGCAGGCCGCGAGTCCGACATCTTGGCGCTGTGGGACAGCCCGCAGCAGGGCCACGCCTACGCTTGGTTCAACCGGGAGTTGGCGAATCTGCGTGCCGCGTTTCGGTGGGCGGCCGACCGGGGTGATCTCGACTGTGCCTGCGCCATAGCGATTTACGCGACGATCCTCGGCTTCTGGGTCGAGCAGCACGAGCCTACGGCGTGGGCCGAGGAACTCATCGAGGCTGCCGCGGCGGCCGAGCATCCGCGGCTTGCACAGCTCTACGTCATGGCGAGCCAGTGTTACGCGGCCGGTCGGGTCGAACAGTCTCACGGCTATGCGGACGCCAGTCGCGCGGCGGTCGCCAGCGGGCGCTTCGATCCGGTGCCTTACGATGCCGAATGCTGGGTCGGCGGCGGATACATCATGACCGGTCATCACGAGCAGTGGGTTGACCTTTGCCGAGAAGTGTTGCAGCGCAGGCCTAAGCATCGTCCGCATGCTCAGGCAAATCTTGTGATGGCGTTAGTGTTCATCGGCCGGTACGACGAGGCTATCGAGGAGTCCGAGGGTCTACTGGCCGCCGCCGGCGCATTCGAGAATCCGCACATGGCCAGTTATGGGTTCGCCAGCTACGGATTTGCCTTCAGCGATGCCGACCCCGCCGCGGCTTATGATGCGCTTCGCCGTGGGCTGGAAATTGCTCGCACGAGCGGCAACCGACGCGACGAGTCGATCGTGGCCGTTAGCCTCGCGAGATTGGCGGCAGCCCACGGCGAGCCCCTCGAAGAGCTGGACTCTCTTCACCTGGCGATTCGCAATCTCTACGACTCCGGAAGTTTCTCGATCATGGCCAGCCCGTTGGCCCTCCTCGTCCAGGCTCTCGACCGGCTCGGGCACCACGAGGAAGCCGCCACTATCAGTGGGTTTGCCCAAACCCCTTTTACGCGTACGACTTTTCCGGAGGTGAACAGCGCTGTCATCCACCTGTGCGAGGTGCTTGGCGACGACCGCTACCAAGCGTTGGCCGACGTGGGCGTCAACATGACCAGCTCGGCCGCAGCGGCCTACGCCTTCGCCCAGATCGACTACGCCCGCGCGCGACTCCTGAGTGATTGAGCGTCCTACAGGCGTCCGTCGACGCGCAGTTCCGGGTGCACCCAGTCGGGTGAGCGGCGTTCCTTGAACGAGCGGAACCCTTCGATGGCCTCAGCGTCGGACAGGCTGGCGGTCATGCCGATGCGGTCATAGAGGCCCAGATAGCTGTCGATGCTGGACTTGATGACGCCGCGGGCGCGCGGAGCGGTCCGACAGCATTGCGCGAGTATGTCTTTCGCCGCATCCAGCAGGCCCTCGTGCGGAACCACCCGGGTGACCAGGCCCCAGTCGAGGGCTTCGACCGCGGTGAGCACCCGACCGGTGAACATGAGGTCGCGGGTGCGCACCGGCCCGATCACGCGGGCAAGCATCTGGCTGTAGTACGTGTCGGCGTAGCCGCGGAACAACTCGGGCACTCGGAAGGTCGCCCGATCGCTCACCACCGACAGGTCGCTACACAACGCAATCTGGAATCCACCGCCCTGGCAGAGCCCGTTGACGGCCGAGACGATGGGCTTGCCCGAGGTGCGCACCGCGTCGAACGGGGTGACGTCCATGCCCAGCGCGGAACCGAACGTGATCCAGTTGTCCTCGCCTCCTCCGCCGCCCATATCGCCACCGGGCGCGAAGACGTCGCCGGTTCCGGTGAGCACCAGCCCGGCCAGGTTGGGGTCCTCGTTGAGACGTCCCACCGCGTAACGGATTCCGAAGTACATCGCCGGGCTCAGGGCGTTGCGGGCGTCCGGCCGGTCGATGGTGCAGACCGCGATGGGGCCCTGGCGTTCGAATCGCAGGTACGGCGTACCCAGCCAATCGCCTTCGGGTGGGCGGGGGGTGCTGCGCGGTGTCTGCGTCACGGGACTCCTCTCGGGTCGGCGTCGCCGCGGATGCGCCACGCCACAACGCCGCTACTGTAGCTCTTACGGTATCCGCCGGGCCCGCGCGACTGCGCGTAGTCACTGCCGAATATGTCCGCAACAAGCCGCGCACGATGAAATCCTCGACGAGGTTGGTGAATTGAGCGCGCCCGGTAGCCGGATCGCAGCCGACCATCTCAATATTCAGCACCCGAGGGCATCGGGGAATTATTGAACAATTCCCACGACGCGTGGTCCAAGCTTGACCCTGGCCTGAATTTGCAGAGCCTGACTTTCTCCGGCGCGCACCGAGATCCGGTCATGTACCTTGCCGAGCGTGGATGGACAACTCAAACCGCCGAATTCGCCCACCTCTTCCGTAGCATCGGTCGGGTCGCGCCCGACACGGCTGACTTTCGTGAGGCAGCAGAGTGCGGGCGCTTCCTCACCGATGTTCGAAATCAGGTGGCCACACCACTGGCCTGATAGGCCGACGATCTTCTCTCGGCGACCCCATGGGTACACCACGTCAACCTCAATTGATGAGGCGTCTCTGCCTTCAGCATCGGCAAAGTCTTGCGATTCTGAAATCCCATGCCTGAAAATCGGCATGGTCAGCAAACTGACGAGCCTTAATCGTCGACGTGGAACTGTGGCTGTCCTGCCGGCGTCGGCGCCCACGGCTGCGACGGATCGACGCGGTAACAAGAGTTGGTCGGCGGCATCCGCTTCCACACCCAGCCGCCCTGGTACACGATTAGGGACCTTTGGTGGCATCGGCGCCAGGTCCCGTCTGGTGCTACCGGGTCATCGCAATAGGTGTTCTCCGGATCGATGGCCAAGCACCCCGCCGAAGCCGGCGGTGCCGACGCGATGCCGGCGGCCCCAATCGCAGCTGCGGCGAGGGCCGTCGTCAGCAGTCCCCTGCTGAATTTCATGACCAACGGTAAGACAATGCCGTCTGTCCGGCGACTTGAAGCCTGCCCACGAGCGCGGCTGCTGCGTTTGCACGGTCGTTTGTCAGGGTGTCGCCACGCGGCGAACGAATAACACTGTGAACTTGTGGTCCCGGCTGGGATCGAATTAGCCGCCTGTTGAGTTGCCCCGCACAGCCGATACCAGCCATAATACCTCTGTTACCTGCTGCGATGCCCACCCTACGCTAGTTGCATAACTATGCACAACACGGCACCATCTAGCACACGGATAACATACGCATAACACCGCTTTGGAGGGGCTGACGAGGGATGCCGGGCAAGAAGGGACACCGCGGCTGGGGCTGGCTACGCCAAAGCGGCCGCCGACAACCGAAGCGGTGGCACGCAAGCTACATAGGCCCCGACAAGGCGCGGCATAAAGCCGAGCACACCTTCGGGACCAAGATGGACGCCGAGGGCTGGCTGGCGGCCGAGCGGCGACTGATCGACCTCAAGGTGTGGACCCCGCCGGCACAGCGGGCCGCCGAAAAACAGGCCAAGGGCATCACCCTCGCCGAGTACACGCCCACATGGATCGAGCAACGTACCGTGGGCGGCCAGCCCCTCAAGCCACGCACGAAAAGCCACTACACCAAGTTGTTCGAGGAACACATCAAGCCGACCACGCTGGCCGCTATCCCGCTGAGCAACATCACCGTCCAAGCCGTGCGCCAGTGGCACGCGACCACGCTGGTGGATAAGCCGACGTACCGCGCGCACGCCTACGGGCTGCTGCACGCCGTGCTGGCCACCGCAGTCGTTGACGGGCACCTCCCTGCCAACCCCGCACAAATCAGCGGTGCCGGCGGCACCTCAAGCAAAAAGCAGGCAGTGATTCTTGATGTTGCCGAGGTTGGCCAGTTGGCCGACACCATAGACGAGAAATTCAAGGCCCTCGTGTTGGTCAGCGCCTGGTGTGGGCTGCGGTGGGGCGAGGTGACCGAACTGCGGCGCAAGGACTTTAGCGCCGACTGTGCGCTCATCACCGTGGAGCGTGGCGTCGTGCACCGCGACGGCAAGTGCCACGTGGACACCCCGAAGTCGAAGAAGGGCCGCAAAGTCGTTACCCCGCCCCACATTCGGCCCGCCCTGCTACACCACCTGGCCACGCACGTCGCCAAAGGTGCTGACGAGCTTATCTTCCAGCCCGACCGCAGCTGCCACCTGTCCGATAAGACGTTCCGCCGCTATTTCAAGGCCGCGCTCGCGGACATTGGACGCGAGGGCAAGAAAAAGCCGCAGCCCGCCATCCACGACCTTCGGCACTTCGCGGGCACCCAAACCGCCCGCGTCGGCAACCTCGTCGAGACCATGGGCCGGCTGGGCCACTCAACAGTCACCGCCAGCTTGATTTACCAGGGCATCGTCAGCGGCCGCGACGCCGAAATCGCCGACGCGCTATCCGCGCTGGCCACGAACCAAGCCCCCTGACATCGCCTTGCAAGGAAAGAACACCGAGGCAACAAAGCGCACACAATCGTGTATGCAGTCGCGTAGCCGCAACCCCATAAACGTGCACGTCGCCCACACTTAACGGGTTAGCCGCAGTCAGGGGTTCTGTGCGGCGGGGCAACAAAATGTGTTGCTTTGCAACGCATTACACAAACAACCACAACCCCACGGCATTTAACGTTGGTTGCCATGAGTGCAACACAATCGCCAGGACGCAGCAATAAGCTGCACGGCAACACGAGTGGGCTTCCGGCCTTGCTGACCATGAGCCAGGTGGCCGAAGCCACCGGCATGTCCACTGCGACAATTCGCCGCCGCGTCGCAGACGGCACGTTGACGGCGCACCGAATTGGGCCGCGCCACATCAGGATTGAACGCGAAAGCGTCACCCGGCTACTCGGGCCGATTGGCGGCGCAGCGTGAAGCACAAGAGCCCGCCTATAGACGGCGAAGGCCGGGCAAGCCCATGCCCGGCCACCGTCGCAGAAGCGGCTACCACACCACCAACTACTGACCGCCA
Organism: Mycobacterium sp. NGS58; assembly: GCF_059812385.1. Lineage (NCBI taxonomy): Bacteria > Bacillati > Actinomycetota > Actinomycetes > Mycobacteriales > Mycobacteriaceae > Mycobacterium > Mycobacterium sp. NGS58. The sequence goes on from NZ_JCALCO010000004.1 coordinate 253,270, forward strand.
GCGTAGCGCAGCCTACTGCCAACAACTGCGCGACCGGCGGGCAGCGGCACAGCGGCTAGAGGTACTAGAGAGCGGCCGCGCCGATCCCTGGCACTACGAGCCGCCAGGCGACCGGGGCTACGCCGCCGCCGCCGCGCACCTCCTCGGCTGCGGCCTAATACCGGCCCCCAATGGTGAAGGGCTGCGGGCGATGTGGCGCCGCGGCGGCCACGCCCGCCACACCGCCGAAACAATCGCTGCGGCATGGGAGTTGGTCGCGTGAACTCGCCCGATCACGTCGCACTGATCCGGCTGGCCGACGTGGAGCCCGAACGGGTGTCGTGGCTATGGCCCCGCCGTATCCCACTAGGCAAGCTGGTCACCCTCGACGGCGACCCCGGCCTAGGCAAGTCGACCCTTGGCAACGAAATCGGCGCAACCGTCACAACCGGCGGAGTCTGGCCCGACGGATCGGAATGTGCGTTCCCCGGCGCCGTGCTGGTGATGTCAGCCGAGGACGGCCTAGCCGACACCGTACGGCCAAGGTTCGATGCGGCCGGCGCCAACGCGACCAAGGTGTACGCGGTCGAAGGCGTGCCCATCGTCAACGAGGACGGAAGCCGGACGCTGCGACCGCCGACGCTGGCCGACATCGTGAGCTTGGAGCAGGCGATCACGACGACGGGTGCACGCCTTCTGGTGATTGATGTCGTGATGGCCTATCTGCCCACCGGAACCGACGCCCATAAGGACCAAGACATTCGCCGGGTGCTTTCTGGGCTGTCTGCTCTGGCCGACCGAACTGGCTGCACAGTCCTATTGCTGCGGCACCTGAACAAGACGCCGGGCCGCGATCCGCTCTACCGCGGTGGCGGTTCAATCGGCATCGTCGGCGCGGCCCGCGCAGGGCTGCTAGTAGCAGCCGATCCCGACGACACCGACCGCCGAGTGCTCGCGTCGGTCAAGTCCAACCTCGGGCCGGCCCCTGAGTCGCTGGCGTACCGGCTAGTGGACGCACCCGATCACGGCTGTGCCCGTGTGCAGTGGGAGGGCGCCAGCGCCCACACCGCACACAGCGTATTGGCCGAACCATCACCAGATGAGGAATGCGACGCGCGCACCGAAGCTGAAATGTGGCTGGCCGATTACCTCAGCGACAAGTCGGCAACATCGAAGTCCGCCAAGGCCGCGGCAGCAAAGGAAGGCATCAAGGAACGCACGCTGCAGCGCGCCGCCGAATCGTTAAGTGTGACGGCCAAAAGCGTCGGCTTCCCGCGGATCACCTGGTGGACCCGTCACAGGGGCGCCAACGGCCAGAGGCCCACCCCCGTCCCCCAAAACCTTGGCGCGACTGGCGCGACTGTGCTCGACCTGCATAAACAGAATGGCGCGACTGGCGGAAATTCACAGTCGCGCCAAGGTCTGACTAACGGCGCGACTACGCAGTTAGACACCATGCCGGGCATGAAAAGCCCGTGTCCGAAGACGACACTCACCGTCTGCCCCGAATGCGAAGCCCCGCTAGGCGACACCGGCAAGTGCATCCCATGCATCGTTCGCAGAGCAAGCGAGACAACTTCACAGCAAACAGGAGAAGCCAGCGCATGACGACTACGTATATCGACAATGCGCGGAGCTGCTGCCGCTGCGACATGGGTTTGCCCGGTTGGCAAGCAGCAACATGCGTTACCGGTGACGGGGCAGCAGACCTTGTCCTGATCAACGCGGAGTGGCTAGGCGATAGCCACTACACCTATGACCCGGCGACACGGCAGGCACCGCATGAGCAGCTAGGGCCACTGCCGCCGCGGTGGCGGGACCGAGTATGGCTCGCCCCGCTTCGCTGCGGCCGCCGCACCAAAGCGGGACGGCCGTGCCGCACACCAGTAGCGCGGCGAGGCGATGCCTGCGGCTGGCACCGCGAACAAGCCGCACTCGACCTGCTGGCCGAACGGCTCGGCGCCAAACCAATTGAGGACCAACGATGAAGAGCGCGAACGTATTACATACCCGCTGCCTGGGTGATGGCCGGCAGCTCGTCCAACTCGACGGCTGCCCGTACTGCGGAGGGCGGCACTGGTGCATGACCGGCGGCGGGTCTGTCGCGTTTGCGCCCTGCGGCCAGGACCGCCCGGTGCTGCTCGACGACGGGGCGGGCAGCCCAAACCCGCCGGCCGCATAAACAACCACCACAGAGGGGAGATACAGCATTGAGTGACCTGCCAGCTGACATCGTGCGAATGGCCGGGCCTGTGCGGCTGATGTTCGCGCCGGCCCCCGAAGGCCGCATCGACGTTGGTCTGCTCATCGAAGCACCGCCGCCCATCGGCGCCATCTGGATCACCCTGTCCGTAGCTCAAATCGACGAACTGGCCCAAACCCTTGGCAAGTTCATCGCCCTAGATGACGACGAGTTCCACGCCCTGCGTAAGCAACTACACGAAAGGAACCAGAAATGAGCGACACCGAAAGCACCATCGAAACCAGCGAGCCTACCGTGGAGGATCGCCAAGACGCCGAGGTCAGCGCCGATGCGTTGGAGGCCGTTGCTCAAGCCACCGCGCGCGCCGAGTTCGAAGACGCGTTGCGGCCGCCGGCTGCTGACGCTGAGACTGCGGCCGATGAGGGCGGCGGCGGTGAGGACGCCCCTGAAGGCGACGGCAGCGGCGAGGGCGACGGCGAGGGCAAGCCGAACCGCGAAGCCGCCAAGCTGCGACACCGCGCACAGACCGCCGAGGCCGAACGCGACGCCCTCGCAGCACAACTCGAGGCAATGCAGCGGGCGGCCATCGACAGCCACGTCGGCACGATGGGCATGAAGCCCGCGGCGCTTTGGGCATCCGGCGCCAAACTCGGGGATCTGCTGGCCGAGGACGGCACACCGGACACCGCCAAGGTGACGGCCGCCGCCCAGGCGGCCAAGGAGGCGCTCGGCGTGCAGGTGTATACGAAGCCGCGGGCAGGGCTGCAGTCGGGGGCGATGGCGCACCAGCCCAAGCGCGACAAGTGGGTTGAGGCGTTCGGGCCACAGCCGTCTTAGGCGCGCGGCGTAATATGTCCATCGCGGCGCGGTTGCCCGGCTGTATGGCCGAACCCCGCCGCACGCTCAGCCCTTGGAGGGCAACCCGGCGACGGCTGTACATGCCGCCCGGTGCATACGCACCCGATGGTTCCCCCTCCTTGAAAGGACTTGAGCGACATGGCTATCGCCACAACCCCGACCACGGGGGCCGCATGGTCACCCGACGTCTACACCTTCGCGCCTGAGGACGTTCTGCCCAACGCCCTCATCCTCCAAACCAGTTTCGTGGCCGGTGACATCGACGGCGACGAGCCCTCGCTGCATGTTGGTTACGTCAGCGACACCCTGGACGCGACGTACGTCGCAGAGGGCGCCGAAATCGCCGACAGCTCGCCAGGTTTGGACGAGGTCGAAATCAAGACCAAGAAGATCTCGCGCCTGGTCAACCTGTCCAACGAGCAGTACAACCAGGAGCAGACGGCGGCATCGGTCGCCGCGTCGGTGGCCCGCGATCTGACCGCCAAGGCCGACCTGTCGTACTTGAGCGAGAACGCTGACCCGCTGATCGGGCTGCTGCACGCCGACGACGTCATCGACGGCGGCACGGTAACTGCCAGCCTGGACGCCCTGGTCGACCTCGTTGCCGAGCTAGAGAATAACGGCTCCACGCCAAGCGCAATCATCCTCGACCCGTTGTCGTGGGCGGCCGCGCGGAAGCTCAAAGTCGGCACCGACTACAACGCCGCCTTGCTGGGCGCCGGAACCACAGACGCCACGCCGATGTTGTTGAGCCTGCCGATCTTTCGCTCGCGGTTCATACCAGCGGCAACCGGCATCGTCGTCGACAAGACAGCCATCGCCAGCGCGGTCGGCCCCGTCAAGATAGCAACCAGCGAGCACGCCCTGTTCTCCAGCGACGCCGTGCAAGTACGGGCCACCTGGCGCATCGGCTGGAAGCTCGTGCGGCCAACCCGCATCGGACGCTTCACCGTCGCCGGCGCCATCGGCGGCAGCTGAGAAACGTGGAGCAGCGCGGTGCGGCAGCGGTGGCTGGAAGGTCATGGCAGCCAACACCGCTGCG